>DAOUBS010000082.1:0-17035 GCA_034432435.1 Anaerolineae bacterium | reverse complement strand
GCTGGCAACCGCCGGCACAAAGACTGCGCATGAAGGCCGACCGCCAGTGGGGCTACCTGCTGGCGGTTTTTCGTTATCAGGTGCACGGCGTTATAATTAGGCGATGTCATCTCTCACCCTGCAAGGAGTTGCTCATGACCCCCCCTCATGCGATGAACGCCATCAGTCGCACGCTGGTGAGCGGCGTCGACCGCGCCGCAGCGCGTGCCATGTTCAAAGGCATCGGCCTCACCGATGAAGACCTCGAAAAGCCGCTGATCGCCGTCGCCAACACGTGGACGGAGATCGGGCCGTGTAACTTTCACCTGCGCCTGCTGAGCGCCAAGATCAAGGAGGGCATCAAGCGCGCGGGCGGCACGCCACTCGAGTTCAACACGGTCACGATCAGCGACGGCATCACGATGGGCACCGAGGGCATGAAAGCCTCGCTCGTCAGCCGTGAGGTGATCGCCGACAGCATCGAACTCATCACGCGCGCCAACTACTTCGATGGGATCGTGGCCATCTCGTCGTGCGACAAGACGATCCCGGGCACGATCATGGCGCTCATCCGCCTCGACATCCCGGGGCTGATGATCTACGGCGGCACGATTGCGCCGGGCAGCATCGACGACCGTCCGCTAGACATCGTGAGCGTCTACGAGGCCCTCGGCCAGTATCAGGCGGGCAAGATCACCCTTGAGGAGCTGAAGGCCATCGAAGATCGCGCTATCCCCGGCGCGGGGGCCTGTGGCGGCCAATACACCGCCAACACCATGTCGATGATCGGCGAGATCATGGGCATTTCCCCGATCGGCGTGAACGAAGTCCCCGCTGAGAACGAACGCAAGAAAGAGGTGTCGCTCTACGCGGGGGAGCTGGTAATGAAGCTCGTCGAGCAGAACCTGCGCCCCTCGCAGATCATCACGCGCAAGGCGCTCGAGAACGCCATCGCGGCGGCGGCGGCGTCCGGCGGCAGCACGAACGCTGTGCTGCATACGCTGGCCTTCGCCCGCGAGGCGCGCATCCCCTTCACGCTGGACGACATCCGCGCCATCAGCGACCGCACCCCGCTCATCGCTGACCTGCGCCCGACTGGCCAGTACGTCGCCCAAGACCTCTACGAGGCAGGCGGCGTGGCGCTCTTCGCCAAGTGGCTGATCGAGAGCGGCCACCTGCACGGCGACACGCTGACCGTCACCGGCCATACCCTCGCCGAGGCTACCGCCCACGCCCAAGAGACCCCCGGCCAAAAAGTTCTCTACCCTGTCGCCACGCCGATCAAGGCCAGCGGCGGCTTGGTGATCCTCAAAGGCTCGCTCGCCCCAGATGGCGCAGTCGTCAAGCTCAAGGGCGACGAGAACCAATACTTCCGCGGCCCGGCGCGCATCTTCAACCGCGAGGAAGACGCCTATCACGCCGTGCAGAACCGCCAGATCAAAGAAGGCGACGTGATCGTGATCCGCTATGAAGGGCCAGTGGGCGGCCCTGGGATGCGCGAGATGCTGCAAGTGACGGCGGCGCTGGTCGGGCAGGGGTTGGGCGCGTCGACGATGCTCATCACAGATGGGCGCTTTAGCGGGGGCACGCGCGGCTTGATGATCGGCCATGTTGCGCCTGAAGCGGCGGTCGGCGGGCCAATCGGCCTGCTAGAAGAGGGGGACATCATTGTTGTAGACGCTGCCAAGCACACGATCGACGTCGAACTCAGCGCGGAGGAGCTGGCGGCGCGGCGGGCACGCTGGCAGCCACCGCAGCCGCGCTACACCCACGGGGTGATGGCCAAGTACGCCCGCCTGACGAGCCAAGCCAACGACGGCGCTTGCACGCTGTAACCCAACACGCGGAGGGGACACCCCTCCGCGCGTGGTTGATCTTGCTATGGCACAATTGGCAGGTCGCTGCAATCGCGCGAGGTGCGCACGATGTCAGAGCGTACCCACGCCCCGTTGTCGAGCAGCCACCATGTGAAGTTGTCACGTCCGCGCTGCTGGCCGACCGCCATCGCCACAGCGTTTACAAAGTTACGAACAAGCAAAGGATAGCTTTAGAATGCCGAAATATATAGTAATTCTAGTAAAGATTTCATAAAATTTTTTTGATCAATTTATACGTCCATAAGGATGTATTCCTCCGCTCAAACCTCCCGCTGTCGTGGACTTTCTGCTATGATGGTGCGCGTTCCCGACAGATACCTGAGTAGAAAGACAGCACACACTCGCTATGACTCTCATTAGCTTTAACGGCATTGGCCAATCATGGGGCGACTTCGACCTGTTCAGCGGCCTGAGCGGGGCCGTCCAGCCTGACAGCAAGATCGGGCTTGTCGGCGCGAACGGCACGGGCAAGACCACCCTGCTCAAGATCCTCGTGGGCGAGCTGGAGCCGAGCAAGGGCAGCATCGAACGCGCCAAGAACCGCAGCGTTGGCTACCTCAAGCAAGAGGCTGTGCTGGCCTTTGCTGACACGGAGCGCGAGCTGCACGCTGAGATGCTCGCCCTGTTCGACGACTTGCACGTGATGGAAGCGCGCATGCGCGAGATCGAAACGATGATGACCGAAGGAACCGCCGACACGCCCGAATACGAGGAGTACGGCACGCTGCAAGAGGAGTTCGAGCATCGCGGCGGCTACGACTATGAACGGCGCATCGAGGTGACCCTGCTGGGGCTGGGCTTTCACAAAGAGCTGTGGAACACCCCCATCAAGTACCTCTCCGGCGGCCAAAAGACGCGCGCCCTGCTGGCGCGCCTGCTCATCATGAAGCCCGACCTGCTCATCCTCGACGAGCCAACCAACCACCTCGACGTAGCCGCGATGGCATGGCTGGAGGGCACGCTCAAGGTGTGGGATCGCGCGCTGGTGATCGTCAGCCACGACCGCTACTTCCTCGACAACGTGGTCAACACCATCTGGGAGATGACCAACACCGGCCTTGAGACTTACAAGGGCAACTACACGACTTACGTGCGGCTGCGCCAAGAGCGCCAAGAGCGCCTGCAAAAAGAGTGGGACAGCGTGATGGAGCGCTTCTGGAACGAGTACGAATTCATCGAGAAGAAAGGCCTCGAAGACACGAACGCCGCCGGCCGCTTCAAGGTCTTGAGCCGCGAAGTCGAGTCGGCGCGTGTGGCTGGGCACGAGGCGCTGACGCTCATCAAGAAGATGGGCTGGGGCGCGTTCAGCAGCAGCTTTGACCTCAAACGTCCGCCGCAGACGCTGGCCGAGCTGCGCAAGGCGATCAAGAGCCTCGAGAAGCCGGTCAAGAAGCGCCGCAATATGCGCGTGAACCTGCAAGCGCAGCAGCGCAGCGGTGAACTCGTCATGGAGACGCACCACCTCAGCGTGGGCTACCCCGACAACCTGCTGTTCACAATGGAGGACGTGCAGCTCGAGCGCGGCGACTGCGTGGCGCTGATCGGCGGCAACGGCACAGGCAAGACTACGCTGCTCAAAACGATCATGGGCTACGTGAAGCCGCTCAGCGGGCGGATCAACCTTGGCCACAACGTCAAGGTGGGCTACTTCGCCCAAGCGCACGACAACCTCATCCACACCAACCAAGTGATCGAGGAGCTGATGCGCCACAAGGAAGGCCTCACCATCCCTGACGCGCGCCACCACCTCGCCCAGTACTTGTTCCGCGGGGACGACGTGTTCAAAGAGGTAAGCAAGCTCAGCGGCGGCGAGCGCGGGCGGCTGGCGCTGGCGATCCTCGCCATGACCGGCGCCAACTTCCTGATCCTCGACGAGCCGACCAACCACCTCGACATCCCGTCACAGGAGATCCTGCAAGACGTGCTGGAGGAGTTCGACGGGACGATCCTGCTGGTGACGCACGACCGCTACTTGGTGAGCCGCCTTGCCGGGCAAATCTGGGACTTGCGCGACGGCGAGCTGCGCGTCTTCAAGGGCGACTATCAGGCCTACCTGTCGATGTTGGAGAAGGAGAAGGCCGAAGGTAAGCCAGAGCGCGCCCGCGCCGCCCGCCCCAACAAGCACGCTCAAGAGATGGCCAAGCTCGAAGCGCAGATCATCGCGCTGCAGAGCAGCTTGAAGGAGTTGGGCGCGTTGATCGAAGCGGCCAGTGCCGCCAAGAACGCTGCCGACGTCAAGCGACTCGGCGAGGAGTATCAAGCGCAGCAGCAGCGCCTTGATGAACTGAACGAGCAGTGGGATCGCATGACAGAGGCGGTGTCGTAGCATGCCCGACGATGTGCGCACCCACCGCGAGGAGCCGCTGCTCATCGTCCAGATTAACCGACCCGACGCCCGCAACGCGATCAACCGCGCCGCTGCCGACGCGCTGCGGGCGGCTTTCTTCGCGTTCGACGACGACCCCGCGCTGCGCGTGGCGATCTTAACGGGCGACGACGCGGCGTTCTGCGCCGGGGCCGACCTGAAAGACATCGACGGGCTGACGCCCGGCGTCCTCAGCGAGCATGGGCCGCTGGGCGTGACGCGCCTCCAGATGAGCAAGCCGGTGATCGCCGCCGTGAGCGGCTACGCGGTGGCGGGCGGGTTGGAACTGGCGCTGTGGTGTGACCTGCGCATTGCGGATGAGACGGCGGTCTTTGGCTGTTTCGAACGGCGTTGGGGCGTGCCGCTGGTGGACGGTGGGACGCAGCGCCTGCCGCGGATCGTCGGGCTGGGGCGCGCGCTGGAGATGATCCTCACAGGGCGCGCCGTGCCCGCGCAGGAGGCGCTCGCGTGGGGCCTCGTGAACGAGGTCACCCCTGCCGGTGGCGCGCTCGACCGCGCCCGCGAGCTAGGCCACTTGATCGCCAACTTCCCGCAGACGTGCCTGCTCAACGACCGTCAAGCGGTCTACGACGGGCTGGGGCGCGACCTTGTGGAGGGGTTGGCGATTGAGGCGCGCCTCGGCCATGCCACCGTCAACAGCGGTGAGACCGCGGCAGGCGCGCAACGCTTCGTTGCAGGCAGCGGGCGGGGCGGCCGCTTCGACGAACAGGCCTAAGTAACGCGCCGTGGCGCGCAGGGGGCGCCCAACCGACGGGCAACCGTGAGGTAAGGGCCCCCCCTGCCCCGGCCTAGCACTTCACCACGATGATCTCAGTCTGTTCCTCACCGAGCCACTCGACGCCGTGATCGGTCACCAGCACGTCCTCTTCCAGCGAGACCAGCCCATACTCCGGAACCATCACCCCTAGCTCCAGCGTGAAGCAGTTGTTGGCCTCGACGATGCCGTAAGGGGTCTGGCCGTAGCGCTCCCAGCGTGGGCCGAGCAGGGTTGACCCATCGTGGACGGTGCGCCCGATGTGGTGGCCGACCGCGTGCTGATATTCCGGGTAGCCCGCCGCGGCGATAGTACGGCGCGCCGCCTCGTCGACGACCCAACCTTCTACGCCGGGCTTGAGCACGCTCGCCGCCGCCTTGATGGCCGCGCGCACGCTGTCGAAGGCGTGCTGCACCGGCGCGGGGATCTCTGCCTCACCGGCGGGCTGCACGTACCACACGCGCTGAATGTCTGAAATGTAGTTGTTCAGCACCACGCCTTGATCGATCCGCACGAGCTGGCGCGGCTTGACGACGAACTCAGCCGAGGGCGACACGTGCCCTACCGGCGAATCCGGCCCACAGGTGACCGTCGGGCAGAAGGCCGCATCCCACGACGGCACGACGCCCTCTTTTTTGTACTCGTCGTGGATGAAGCGCTGGATGTCCAACTCTGAGAGGCCGGGCTTGAGATAGGCGGTGATGCGGTGGATGATGTCGTCCGTCAGGGCGACGGCGGCTTTGATGCGCGCGATCTCGCCGGGGGTCTTGCGCCCACGCAGCGGGTTGAGGATGTCCTCCGCGCTGATGAGTACGTAGGGCTTGCCCGCCAAGTAGCGCTGGAGCGTCAAGTACATGCCGTGCGAAAGGCCATCCGCGGCGGTGTCGCTCTCGCTGTAGTTGACGGCGATCTGCTTAGGGTTGAGGCGATCGAGCGCGTCCACCAGTGCAGGCTGGATGCTCTGATCGTACTGGATGCACTCGTCCCAGCAGCCCATGCGCTCGAAGTTGACGATCTCATAGCGCCCGGCGATGGCGACGGTGTGGCCGCTGCGGGTGATGATGAGCGCGGTGTGCCACGTCACGTTGACGGGCGAGATGAGCGGCAGCGCGGGGTCGGCGTTGTGCTCCGTCTCGCGGACGAACGTCAGCCAGCAGTCCACGTTCTTCTCGTTCAAGATGCCGACGGCTTGCTGAATCTTCTCTAGTTGGATGGTGTAGTCCATAAAAAAAGCGCCTCGTTGGGTGTGTGTGGATAAGCGCTGAGCGGCCCCATCAAACGTCACCAACAAAGCGGACGCGACCGATCGCGTCCTACGACGTTGGCGGGTCGAGTAAGGTGGTCGATCTTTAGCGCAGCGCGCGCGGGTCGAAGGCGTCGCGCAGGCCGTCGCCCAAGAAGTTGATGCCCAGCGTCGTCAACATGATAAACAAGGCGGGGAAAAACCAATAGTGCCACAGGTTGATATAGCTGTTGGCCTCGCCCATGATGTTGCCCCATGTGGGCGTGGGCGCGCGCACCCCCAACCCCAAGAAGCCCAAGTAGGCCTCTAGCAAGATGGCCGCCGCCACCCCCAGCGTCGCCGCCACGATGATCGGCGGCAGGCAGTTTGGCAGCACGTGGCGCACGATGATTCGCCCGTTGCTGGCCCCCAGCGACCGCGCCGCCGTGACGAACTCCTGCTCCTTGACCGACAGGACGACCGAGCGCACGATGCGCGCCACGCGCATCCAGCTCGTCAGGCCGATGACGAACACGATCACGATTACCGTGGCGCTGTAAGTGCGCCCGAGGAACACAAAGTCCGGGAACTGCGTCGGGTCGCTGAAGAGGCGCAGCGTGATCAGCGCGAGGAAGAGCTGCGGGATGCACAGCATCGCTTCGGCGAAGCGCATCAGCAGCGAGTCCACGATCCCGCCCAAGTAGCCCGCGATCAGCCCGACGAGCGTGCCGACGAGCATCTGCACCATCATCGCCGTCAGCCCGACGAAGAGCGACACCTGCCCGCCATAGACCACGCGCGCCAGCAGGTCGCGCCCGATCACGTCCGTGCCGAAGGGGAACTGCTCTGACGGCGGCTGCAAGGTGCGGTTGAGGTCGTTGAAGGTGGACTGCTGCGGCGGGATCAAGATCGAGCCGATCAGCACGAACAGGAAGACGAAGGCCAGCAGGCCCGCGCCGACGATCGCCATGCGATGCCGCCGCAGCCGCGCCAGGCTGCGCTGGAAGTTGGACTTGCCGGCCATCGGCGGTTCCACGATGGCCACGTTGTTGTTAGGGTTCAGCGTCGTTTGTGCCATACAATACCAACCTCTACGAGTAGCGGATGCGCGGGTCGAACCACGTGTAGACGATGTCCGTGAGGATCTGGAACACGATCACCATTACCACCAGCAGCATCAAGATGGCCATCATCACTGGAATATCGGCACGCTCGAAGCTCTCGATGAACAAGCGCCCCATGCCCGGCCACGCGAAGATGCGCTCCGTGACGACGGCCCCGGCCAGCAGGAAGGGCAAATCCAGCCCGACGAGCGTGATGAGCGGCAGGGCGGCGTTCTTCAAGGCGTGTTTCTGGACGATCACGCGCTCTGACAGGCCTTTGGAGCGCGCGGTGCGCACGTAATCTTGCCCCAATACTTCCAACATCGACGACCGAATGAAACGCACGTAGCCCGCAAGCTGGATGGCCACGAGGCAGAACACCGGCATGATCATGTGGCGCACGAGGTCGCCGAATGTGCCATCCCCCGTCCCGCCGATGGGCAGCGCCGGCAGGCCCCATCGGGTGAACTGCACGCCGAAGATGTAAATCGTCATGAGCGCGATAAAGAAGATCGGCATCGAGTAGAAGAAGAACGAAACGCTGGTGATGATGTTATCGGCGAGGCTGTACTGTCGCACGGACGAGTAAACGCCGATGGCTAGCGCCAACGTCAATGTGATCACGTAGGCGGGAATCATCAAAGTCAAAGTGGCGGGCAGGCGCTCCTCGATGCGCGTCCATGCGGGGCGGCGCGTGACGAACGACAAGCCCAGATCGCCGCGCAGGATGCCGCGCCGGTTGCCCGGCTCCATCACGCTGCCATCGCCGCGCACATCGACCAACATCCAGTCGTTGCCGATGAGCCAGACGAGGTACTGCTCCAGCAGCGGGCGATCCAGCCCCAAGCGGCGGGTGATTTCCTCGCGTTGGGCGGCGCTGGGGCGCTGACGCGACTCAAAGAAGACCACCAGCGGGTCACCCAGCGCGTTGGTAAAGTTGAACAAGATGAAGCTGACGATGAAGAACAACGGAATCGCTTGAATCAGGCGGCGAGCAACATAACGAGCCATGTGCAGTTAGAAATCCTCTAGCAATGGAAAACCGCAGAGGGAGCTCCCCTCTGCGGTTGGGATGGACTGTGAAACTAGCTGGCCAGTTTCCAGTTCATGATGTCGAACCACATGTTGCCGACGCCGCTGCCGATGCGGATGTCACCGTCGAAGCGGGTGGTGATGTAGGCGTAGTTGTCGCCACGTGGGAAGAGGTTGATGAGCGGGACCTGTTCCTTCATGATCTCTTGAATGCGGAAGGCTGCCGCCAAGCGCTCATCGGCGTCGAGGCTGGTGAGGGTAACGCGCGCCGCTTCGTCCATCTCTGGCGAGCAGAAGCCGGTGAAGTTCTGGCCGCCCGGGTTGTCGTCGTTGGGGATCTGGTCGCAGTTCAGGGCTTCGACCACCGTCACGTTGACCGGGTTCGTCAGGGCGGTGTTGTTGGCGTACTGGGCGATGTCATACTCGCCGACAGCGTTGATGCCGCCGTTGGCAAACGCGCCGAAGTACTCACTGGCGGGGTAGCGCTCGAGCACCACAGTGATGCCGACCTCGGCCAACTGCTGCTGCAGCACGGCTTGGATGTTGTTGCGCCAGCCTGCGGTGGTCGTGCTGTAGCGCAGCACCATCTCAACGCCGTCCTTGTCGCGCGTGCCGTCGCCGTTGGTGTCAATCCAACCGGCCTCGTCCAGCAGGCGGCGGGCTTCGTCAAGGTTGCGCTCGGTCACGCCTAAATCGGGTTTCTCGAAGGGGCTGTTGCTGTAGATGCTGTCGGTCGGGCTGGTTGCGCCAGCGAGAAGCTGCTGAGTCACGGCTTCACGGTCGAGCGCGAAGCGGATGGCCTGACGGACGCGCACGTCCTTCAACGCCGGGTGGCCGGCGCGCGGGTGTGTGTCCTCACGCAGGTTCAGCCACAGGCTTTCGATGTAGCCGCCGAAGACCGTCACGATGCGGATGTTCTCGTTGCTGGCGGCCACGCGCGGGATGTCGCCCTCGCTCACGTTCGGGACGAGGTCAAGCTGACCGGCGGCCAACGCGGCGTACTGCGAATCCGTATCCGGGAAGAAGCGGATCACGATGCGCTCAATCGGCGGCGCGCCAAACACGTAGTTCGGGTTGGCCTCGAAGATCATCTGCTCGCCACGACGCCACTCGACCAGCTTGTAGGGGCCGCTGAAGACAGTGGGGTCTTGATTCTCTTCAGCGAACTCAATCGAGCCTTCAGCTTCGAAGATCGGGCCGTAGATGTGCTTGGGCAGGATAGTCGACAGGCCCGGCGAACCGGCGATGTCTTCGGGGAACGGCTTGGGGGCGTTGAACTCGAGGCGGAAGGTCGTCTCGTCGATCAATTCAACTTTAGTGATCGAATCGCGCAGCACGCCGCCTTGCAGCATGTTGTTGGCGGGGTTCGTGACCATCTCATAGGTGAAGACGATGTCTTCAGCGGTGAGGGGCGTGCCGTCGCTCCACAACAGGCCGGGCTTGAGCTTGATCGTGTAGCTCATGAAGTCCTCAGCAATACCGCCGTTTTCCACCGTGGGCAGTTCTGCCGCCAACACGAGCTGCGGCTCTAGCGTGTCGGTGAAATCCCACAAGCTGGCCTGCACGAGGTCAACCGCCCACTGGGCGAACGCCATGCTGGAGTAGAACCCATTCATCGAGTCTGGTTCTTGTGCGAACCCGACGGTGAGCGTCGAGCCGCCCTGCGCCTGCGCCGGCGAGAAGGCCAGCGCAAAAGTGCTGCCTACAAGCGCTACCGCTGCAAGCAATTTGCGAAGTTTCAACATGCAATTCTCTCCTAAAAGTTTTATCGAATCGCTTTAAGCTGCCTCAGCCGCAGTGGAAAGCGTTTAAAAACCCTTCACGTCGGCTGATTGCGCGCTTATTTTAACGTTAAAAACTCACTAAACGCAAATCAAGACAGAACTTTCGAAAAAATAGCCAATTTCTAGCTAGCGGGGTTGGTGACGGCGCACAAACGGGCTAGCGATAGCGCTCGATGGTGGCCGTGGCGAGGCGCTCCGCCAGCCAGGTGTTGTAGGTTGCCTCCATCACCACGGCAATCCGTTCTGGCTCAATCGGGCGTGTGTCGAGCGCGACAAGCTGCACGATGTGGAACCCGACGCGCGACGGGATCGGCCCGGCGATCGACCCCGGCTCTAAGCTGAAGATGACCTCAGCAAGGCGCGGGTCGATCAACTCTTGGGCGGTGAACCAGCCCAAGCTACCACCGTCCTCGCGCGTGGCGTTGTCGATGCTGTAGGCTTGTACCAACGCGCCGAAGTCTGCGCCCTGCTGAAGCTGGCTGAGCAGTGCAGCAGCCTCGGCCTCCGTCCCGACGAGGATATGACGGGCGTTGGCCTGCGGCACATCACCGTAAAGTGGCGCAAAGACCATCTCACGCACGCGCGCGCTGGTGATCTGCTCTAGCATCGCGTTAACCATCTCCGGCTCGCTTAGGTTGTTCAACTCAAGGTAAGTCTGCCACTCAGCATCCGTGGCCAGCGTGTTTTTCAACGCCTGCACCTCGGCGCGGGCTTCTTCCAGCGAGGCGGCCATGCCTTGCTCGCGGGCGACCTGCCGCACTAGTTCACGCTCGATCAAGCCGTCTAGCACCTGCGCGGCCAGCGCGGTTGGGTCGGCCACGGGGTCGGTGCTGCGTCGGGCTAGTTCAAGGTCAAAGGTGAGCTGTGAGATGCCAACGCCGTTTACGCGGGCGACGAGGCCGGTGTTGTCTGGCGGCTGGGTGCTGATGGTCATGAGGGACTCGCTGGCGGCGTCGACAGGCACGTTAGCTGTTGGGGTCATGTTGGCGGCGGGGGAGCTGCTGCACGCGCTCAGCAACCAGCCGCTAAGCAGGCCAATCAAGAAAAGTCGGATCACAGGCGCACTCATTCGCTGGATGGTCAATTCTGAAGGCGCATTATGCCCCCAAAAGGTGCGTAGGGCAATGTTGTTAGGGGAACGGCCTGCCGCGCCCGCATGGGGGGCACGCTAAACCCCCACACAACGCAGGGTCACCCTGTTTGCAAAGTGTGGTTTAATACCATATGTACATCAACATCACAACAGAGAAAGTGAGCAGTACGATGATCCTTTCCCGCAGCTTATTCTTGATTGTGATCCTCAGCTTGATCGCCGCGTGCGCCCCTAACACCAGCCAGACCGCCAACGACCCGGTGGCTGCCCAACAGTTGATGCCGAATATCGTCGGCTACGCCGCTAATGACGTCACCGACGTTGTGGCGGCGCTGTCAACGGCGGCGTCGGCGGCGTCGCTGGCTGGGGGCAACTTGCCGGTAGCGGGGGCGCTCAACCGCGCCGATGCGCTGCTGCGCTGCCTGCAAGAGCGCGGGGCCGTTAGCGGTCGCAGCTACCTTCAGCAGAACATCACCAACATCGTGCCCGAGGCAGGGGTCGTCGTTATCATCAACAACGACCGCGTTGCCGAGAACTTCCTTGCATGCTTGGCGTCTGGCGCGAGTCCGATGCGGGCACAAACCGTCACCATTGAACCCTGCGCCGAGGCGGGCAACTTCACCTTCCAAAACAACAGCTACAGCTTCGTCTACGTGGGCGTGGGCAATGAGCTGTGCGGCTACTTCGCGCTGCACTTCAACAACCTGCGCGGAGAACGCCGCTAGCGTCTTCATTTGGGCTGGGCGTCTGCCCAGCACCCGCACCTGAAGCGACGGGACTCTCTCCCCCTGTACAGGCGACCCACGGGGTCGCCTGCTGGCTCTTGTGAAACAGCGCCGACCTAACTGATAATGCCGTCAGACAACCACTCACTCAAGGAATTGCGCTTACATGGCTGCCATCCCGTGGGAAAAACTCGCCCCTGTGGCCGTGTCGATTCTGATTATCATCGCAGTCGCCTTACTGCGCGAGAAATCGCCAGCCTTCAGCGCCATCGCTGCCACAATGCCTATCAACATCCCGCTGGGCATGTTTATCGTGTATACCAGCGCAGTTGACCGCACCAGCGCAATGGAGACCTTCACCCAGAACGTGTTCATCAACATGTGGCCGACGATGGTCTTTGCGCTGGTGGTGCTGATCGTGGCGCGCTGGGGCTGGGGCCTGGTGCCGAGCATCGTCGCGGGCTACGTCGGCTGGGGGATTTCCTTCCTCATCCTGTCGTACTTCCGCGGCGGCTTGGGCAACTAACCTTAACACGCTCTTTAAAACCTCACAACAATTCCACACTACCTTTAAGGCACGCTCGCATCCACAAAAGGGGTCTGCCTTGAACGAGAAAAAGCCTGCCGGCATCGTGATCCGCTTCCTTTTGAGCCTGCCTACTGAAGAACCCACTTATCTTGACCTATCGTTTGAGAGCCTCAAACAGGCCAAGCGCGCCATCAACGACGTGTTCAGCGCCAATGGGGCGTTGGTCATGCTCACGACGCACCATGACGTGCCGGTGCTGCTGCGTACGTCAGAGGTGGTCGCGGCGCACCCGCTCGAAGAGGCCGCGCCTTCAGAAAATTGACCATTTCGAATCAAATAACATTTTTAAGAATTCTTTACAAAATCTTCTATCAAAGTTAAACTTTGTGTTTGTCGCATTGTGAGTATAAACACAAAGGGGTCCTATGGCATCGCAACCGTCAACGCCGCGTCGCTCGCGCAAAGCAAGCGTCACTACGACGCCACAATCAGTTGAAGTCGCCACTCCAGACGTTGACACTGTGGACGTTCAAGCTGCCCCCGTAGCAGCGCCGAACGCTGCAGACGGCGCAGCAGAGCAGCCAGCGCCACCCCAGCCCGAAGGCATCAGCAAGTCAGCCAAGCTGGCCGCCCACAAGGAGGAGCTGCGCGCGGCGAAGGCTGCCCGCAAAGAGGCTGAACGCGCCCTTAAGGAGGCCAAGAAAGCCGCCAAGAAGGCGCGCAAAATGGTTGAACGGCTGCAAAAGCAGCTTCAGCGCCGCAAAGCCCGCGCCTAGCGCCTATTGCCCCAGCGCGTCTAGCAAGTTCTGACGCGCTTGGTTGAGCGCGGCATCGCTGGCTGGGAAGTACCCAACATCGAGCACTTCCTCGTTGACGTGTGTCAGGTAGTAGATGAGAAACGCGCCTACTTGGGGCTTCTCGGCCAGCACATTTGACGCTGTGTAGACGAACAGAGGGCGCGCCAGTAGGTAGCTTCCATCTTCCGCGCTGGTTTCGTTCGGCTCCATCCCTTCGACTGCAATCGCGCGCAGCCCTTCCCTGTTCTCGAGGTAATAGGCAAACCCGAAGAAGCCAACAGCAAACGGGCTGGATTCAACCCCACGCACGAGCACGTTGTCATCCTCGCTTAGCTGGACGTTGGCCGCGGCGAGGATGGGCGCTTCGTTGTTGTTCAACACGGCTTCTACGAAGAAATCAAACGTGCCGCTCTCTGTTCCGGGGATGAAGCGCAAGATCGGCTCGTTGGGGAACTCTGGCCGCACGTCCTGCCACGTTTGCGCCGTGCTGAACAGCCGCACGATTTCCTCCAACGTCAGATCAAACACAAAATCATTCTCTTGGCTTACGGCTATGACCAACGCATCAGTCCCCACGCGCAGCTCAACTGGCTCGCGGCCAATCGCGCGGCAGTTCTCGACCTCGCGCGGGCGAATGGCACGGCTGGCGTTGGAGATGTCGGTGTCGCCGGCGACGCAGAAACGCTCAAACCCGGCCCCTGTGCCGATGCTCTCTTCACTGATCGTGTCGGTGTAGCCATCAGCTTCGAAACGCTGGATGATACGCTCTGTGAGGGGGAACACGGTGCTGCTGCCCGCGATGCTGATGTTGCCGCGCACGCTGATCGGATCCACGTCGGGCAGCTCGACGAGGACAAGCGGCGCGTCTGGGGTCACTTCGGGGGTGGCTTCCTGTGCGAAGATGGCTGCGCAACTGAACAGAAAAAAGATTGTCATGGCTAAACGCATCATTCGATTCTCCTTTGTGCTGACGTTTCCGCCACACTCAACTGTAATCAGCGTCTTTTAACACTCCACTCAAAGATTGTTAAATCTTTGAGTGCCGGTGCAGCCAGAACGGGAGAGGGGGGTGGGGGCGAGGCCTTTCACGGACGCGGCAGGTCGCGTCCCTACTCAGCTCCGTGTTAATTTTTCAAACTGCATCAGGGAGCACGGCACGCCCCGTCCCCTTTTATTTTCCCACGGGCAAACGCGTTTGACATCTGACCAGACACCCGCTAAACCTTGAGGATAGTGAACATGTGTGCTAATCTTCTTCTCAGGGGTTTTGGGGTATGATTGAACCGTAAGTCATCTGCACAGCGAGAAGGACACACTCCATGCCTAAGTGCATTGGCGTTCTGGCTCATCCACGCCGCCCGCAGACCGCGCCAGTTGCCGAGTCGATCGCGGCGGCGCTCGGCGCACGGGGACTCAAAACCTGGGTGCGCACACAATGGGATGACGCCGACGTAGTGGAGCAAGCGCGGTTCGCCGACATAGTGGTAGCCATCGGCGGGGACGGCGCTATGCTGCGCGCCGCGCGGGTGTGTGCTCCGTTTCGTGTGCCTGTTTTGGGCATCAACATGGGGCGGCTAGGCTTCTTGACGGAGGTCACTGCTATCAGCGAGGTGGACACTGCCATCGACCGCGTGCTAGCCGGGGAACACTGGGTCGAACACCGCATGATGATCATCGTGCAGGTGCAGCGCGCGGGCCAAACTGCCCTCAGCGCCAACGCGCTTAACGATGTCGTCGTCAGCGCGAACACTGTCGGCAGCATGATCCAGATCGACACCTACATCGACGGCCACTGGGCGACGACCTACAACAGCGACGCCCTCATCATCGCCACGCCGACCGGCTCTACGGCGTATGCGCTGGCAGCAGGTGGCCCGATCCTGCCGCCGGACTTGAAGAACATCTTGATCGTGCCCGCCGCGCCTCACCTGAGCATGGATCGCCCGATCGTGCTGTCTGAAGGCTCGCGCGTTGACCTCAAAGCCAATGAGGACAACCGCAACCCGATTGTGCTGTTCGCAGATGGCAACCCGCTTGGGGGTGTCCACGCGGCGGATCAAATCACCGTTCAAGCCAGCGAGCACAGCGCCTTGTTCGTGCGGCTGCGCCCGCGCAACTACTTCTATCGGTCACTGTTGGATCGTCTGGAGCCGCGCATCACCCGCAAGCATGAAGGAACTCTTGATGACCCTCCTCGATGAAATCGTCTACTGCCCTAAGCACCCTGAGCGCGAGGCGACGCTGCGCTGCATCCGCTGCGAGCGCCCGATGTGCGTCCTCTGTGCCAAGCCGTCTGCTACGGGCTACATCTGCCCGGAGTGCATCCGCGAGCACGAAGATCGCTTCTTCGCCACGGAAAAGTACGACTACCCGATCACGTTCGGCATGTGCCTGTTGGGGAACGTAATCGCCTGCACGCTGATGCTGTTTCTGAACATCTGGTGGATCGGCATCTTCATCGGCGGAGCAGCCGGGGGCGCAGCCGCCAGTGCCGCGCGGCGGCTGACCCCCGGGCGCGTCGGGCGCTATTCGGCACAGGTGGCCGTGGGCGGCGCAGCCGTCGGGGCGCTGCTGGCCCCGGTCGTGTTCGTGCTGCTGCGCTTCGGCGTGCTAACCTTCAACCTCAGCCTCTTCCTGAGCGCCTTCGGCCTTACGTTGGTCGTCTGCACAATCGGCTTTGCGGTGGCCGCCTACACCACCTATCAACGGCGCATCTAAAAACTGACCGAGAGAGCGTATGTTAGAAGAACTGCGGATTCAGAACTTTGCCATCATCGACCAGCTTGAACTGACCTTCGACAAAGGCTTCAACGTCATCACCGGCGAGACAGGCGCGGGCAAGTCGATCATCATCGACGCGGTGGAACTGCTCATCGGTGGCCGAGCGGACGCCGGCATGGTGCGCAGCGGGGCGGAGCGCGCCGTGGTTGAAGGCGTCTTTGCGCTCGATGGGCACGCTGAAGCCCGCATCCTACCCATCCTAGAGCGCGAGAGCCTGCTGCCCGACGCAGGCGACCCGCACTGGCTGACGCTCTACCGCGAAGTGCGCAGCACTGGGCGCAGTGCTGCCCGCGTCAACGGCGTGAGCGTCAACCAAGACCTGCTGCGCGAGATCGGTGAGCAGTTGGTGGACATCCACGGCCAGAGCAGCCACATGAGCCTCTTCCGCCCCAAAGAGCACATCGACCTGCTCGACCGCTACGCCAATCTGCTTGAGGTGCGGGCGGCGCTGGCCGAGGTCGTCAAGACGCTCGAGGCCATCCGCGGGCAGATCCGCGCGCTGACAGACGACCGCGCCGCGCTCGAACGCCGCGCCGAGCGCCTGCGCGACGCCGTCGAAGAGATCAGCGCGGCGGCGCTGCGCACGGGCGAAGAGGAAGACCTCATCGCCGAGCGCCACCGGCTGGCCAACAGCGAACAGCTCGCGCGGCTGGCTAGCGAGGCGCACGCGCTGCTCTCTGGCGACGAGGACGAGCGCAGTAAGCCCGCCGTCGATCTGCTGATGCAGGTTGCCGCGCTGCTGGGCAAGCTGGCGCGCATCGACCCCCGCTTGAGCGATGACGCCGCGCTGGCCGAGGAACTGAGCGCCAACGTCCAAGACCTCGCCTTGACGATTGCCAGCTACGCCGACGAGATCGAGTTCAACCCGGCCCGCCTTGACCAGATCGAAGAGCGCATTGAGTTGATCAAGACGCTCACGCGCCGCTACGCCAAAGACAGCATCGACGCTCTCACCGCCTATCTGACGCAAGCT
>DAOUBS010000081.1:0-3872 GCA_034432435.1 Anaerolineae bacterium | reverse complement strand
GGGAAAATGCAGTTGTAGAAGCGTAAGCAGATAAGGATGTCAAATAGCCCCTTGTTAGGCGTATGTTGTTCTAGTTGCTTTGTACCCCAATCAGCGCAAGTGGCTTAACCAAAAATTAAAGATTTTTTGCACAAATGTGAATATGTTGCAACTTTGTGATCAAAACGTTATGCTAATAAACGAAAGTGTCAAATAAGAAACATAATTTTACTTGTTGGTATTTTTCGATGACGGGTTCTGAGCGATCAAGCTTGCTGGTGCGAGTAGCCGAAGCTTACTTTTTAAAAGGCAAGTCTCAATCTGAAATTGCTGAAGAGCTAGGTTATTCGCGCTCAGCGATTTCGCGGCTATTGGCAGAGGCGCGCGCCAGCGGCGTAGTCGAGATCAAGATCAACTATCCGCAAACGCGCAACAACTACTTGCAAACGGAGCTGCTGCGCATGTTTGGTCTGAAAGATGCGCTGGTAGTGACCGCCATCAACCCGCTGGATCCTGTGAAGTCAATTGCTGAGTTGGCTGCCAGCTACCTGACAGAGCGCCTAGAGCCAGACATGGTGATCGGCCTCTCGTGGGGCAACGTCATCTACTGGCTGATTCGTAATATGCGCTCCGTCAACGTGAGCGGCCTCACGGTAGTGCAAGTCATCGGTTCGATTGGGCGTGGGGACACTGAGATCGACGGCAACGCTTTTGTGTATCAGCTCGGTGGGCTGCTGCGCGCGCGCTGCTTCCCGCTCAATGGCCCGTTGATCGCCGATAGCGAAGCCAGCAAACGCACCTTTTTAGAAGAGCGCAGCATCGGTGAAACGCTCGAGGTCGCTCGTCGGTCTGACTTGGTGTTGGTTGGGGTAGGGACGACGGTAGCAGTCGATTCAAGTCTGCTGCGTACCGGCTTTATCACTGAAGACGAGCTGAAAGAGATTGAAACTAACGGTGGAGTCGGCAACATCTGCGGCACTTTTTTTGGCCTAGATGGGAGCATTATCGACCATCCGATTAACCGTCGCGTTGTGGGCATCCAGTTAGAGGAACTGGTCGATTTTAACGGTTTGGTGGTGGGCATGGCCGGCGGCAGCAACAAGATTCGCCCTATTTTGGGCGCATTGCGCGGTGGCTACCTTGACGTGTTGATTACCGATGACGTCACGGCTGCCAGCGTTCTGGAGATGAATGCGTACCAATAGGCTGAGTGATGGCAACAGTTTAATGACACTTTTTTAGAAACTGATGAGGGGAAAAATGACGCCAGATGTTCTAGAAATTACTATCGCGCATCATGCTGGGTTACACGCGCGGCCATTAGCGCAGTTTGTGAAGACTGTGAAGCAGTATGATGCACAAGTGACCGTCTGGAACAAGACGTTGAACAAAGGCCCAGCCCACGGTGAAAGCCCTGTCAAGCTCATGTTGTTGACCGTGCAAGAAGGCCATGACATTCGCATTGAAGCCGAGGGGGCACAATCTGCTGATGTGATCGCTGCCCTACGCGATCTGATCGACCGCGATTTTGTGGAGTAAGCCATGTTCGGCGACAGCATCATTGCTTTGTTCATCTTGCTCGGCCTGATGTGGGTGTTTCAGTTTTATCTCACCTATCGCCAGATGAAGCGTTTTTACGGTCGTGTGCGCGTGCTTCGCAAGGCAGGAATGGTAGCGATAGGCATGGCGGGAGGGATGTACCGCGGACGTGTGTACGCGGTGATGGTAGTTAACCCTGAAACGCGCATCATCACCCACGCTGAAAAAATGAGCGGTTGGACGGTGTTTGCCAGCCTCAAACCGATCAAAGGGAGCGCAGGGCACGCGCTAGATGACTTCCTCGCTGGCCGCGTTCCCCTGCCAGTCGGGCCGAAGGTCATCGAAGCGCTGACGAATGCGGGCCGTGATATTCGCAAAGCGCTCGACAAGCACAAGAACGATGAGTCCACGGATGAACTGGAGAACAAGCCCGCATGATGCCCATCGTTTGTTAGGACATGCGCAGTGAAGCTGCGCAGAGACCCTAAGCGTTCAACACGTTGGAAAGGAGCTGCCGACCAAACCCATGATCAAATATTGAAGCATCCAATTTTTATCAGTTAATGTGTGTTCGCGGGCGCAGCCCATACTGAGGAGAATTACTGATGAAACCTTATCTTAAACGTATCTCAATGCTGTTAATGCTGGGGATGATGGCGTGGTTCTTGGTGGGGCTGGTGGCAGCACAAGAGGCTGAAGCGACACCAGAACCACAGCCAACAGCTGAGACGACTGAGGCAACTGAAACAGCTGAGGCCGCTACGGCCGAAGAAGCAATCGTCCCCCAAGATGAGGGGTGGCTGGCGGAACTAGCCGAGGATTTCATTGGCCTGTTCCAGCGGGGCGGCGAGGTGTTCGCCAGCCTGGTTGTGGGCATTGTGCCGTTGTTGATCGTCCTGTTGACTGGCGTCAACGCTTTGATCGCGTTGATTGGCACCGAGCGTGTTGAGAAGGTTGGGGAATGGGCAGCGCGTGATGGCCTCATCTACTACCCCATTCGCTATATGATCTTCCCCTTCCTGGCAGTGTTCTTCCTCACCAACCCGATGGCCTATACGCTCGGGCGCTTCCTGCCAGAGAGGTACAAGCCGGCCTTCTACGATTCTGCTGTGTCCTACGTTCATCCCCCACTGGGGTTGTTCCCACATGTCAACCCTGGCGAGATCTTCGTGTGGAGCGGCATTGCGTTCGGCATCACGCAGCTTGGGCTTGGCTTGGGCGATTTGGCGATCCGCTATGCGCTGGTTGGGCTGGTGGTGATCCTCATCCGCGGAACCCTCACCCAGTGGATCACGGCGATCATGTGGCGTCGTCAAGAATCTCAAGAAACCAGCGAGCAAGCCAGCTAATTTAGGGTTACGAGAAAGCGAGAAGAGACCATGCAAGCGTTAAATTCTTTCCTTGTAACAGTCGGGCGCGGTGTCGGTGGGGTGGTCGGCGCGCTGTACGCCGCAGGCCGCGAGTCCGTCGACCAAGTTATCACGAACATCTTGCCTTTCATGGCGTTCATCTCTCTCGTCATCGGCATCATCCTCGAGACGGGCATTGGTGACGCTCTAGCACAAATTCTCAAGCCGCTAGCAGGGAACCCCATAGGGTTAGTGATCATGTCCATCGTGATCGCGCTGCCTGTGCTTTCCCCGCTGTTGGGGCCGGGCGCGGTCATCGCGCAGGTGATCGGCACGCTGCTGGGGGTTGAAATTGGCCGCGGCAACATTGACCCGCAGTTCGCGCTGCCAGCGTTGTTTGCCATTAACCCACAAGTGGGCTGTGACTTCATCCCAGTGGGCTTGGCGTTGGGCGAGGCGGAACCGGAGACCGTCGAGATCGGCGTGCCAGCGGTGTTGTTCTCGCGCCTTATCACCGGGCCGTTGGCCGTGGTCATCGCTCTGGTCGCCAGCACTGGCCTTTATTCACGCTAGATGATCGTCAACCAGATGTCTTAAGGAAACAGCATGTCAGAGGAAAAAGTCTACCGAAAAGTCAAGATTGTGGCGGGCAAACGCGGTTGGGGCGGCCCCTTGATCGTCGAACCGAAGCCGGGTAAGGATCTGATCTACTGCGTGACAGGTGGCGGGATTCACCCGATCGCCCAACATATTGCCGATTTGACAGGTGGAACCCCATTTGACGGCTTCAAGTCAAAGGCGGACTTTGACAAGATCGCTGTCGCTGTCATCGACTGTGGTGGAACAGCGCGCGTGGGCGTTTACCCGATGAAAGGGGTGTTGACGGTAGACATCCATGCTACCCGCCCCTCTGGGCCGCTGTTTCGCTTCATCAAGGAGAACATCTTCGTTTCTGGGGTGGGAATCGAACAAATTACTCTCTTAGAGAGCTAACGCCGCGTCAGC
>DAOUBS010000080.1:0-11447 GCA_034432435.1 Anaerolineae bacterium | reverse complement strand
GCGTTTAATCGTTGCCCATTTACTATGTCCAGACACAGCGATACCCTCTTGTGCTTACACTTGCATTGTGCATGACCGATTTATTATAGCGCTAAACAGCGCTAAAGGAATTATTGATCTTGATGTATACTGCTGTCCAATAATTCAGCTTGACTGATTGAGGCTTGCTAACTTATGACGATGCGTTACAACACAAGCCGCGTCGCGCGTCAAGCGTGGGCGATTTTGCTCACTAGCTTTGTTTTGTTTTGGGTGTTATGCATTGGCTTTAGCTTGGGGCTTTACACGTTTTTGTTCGCGTCGACTGTGCCAATGCCTGTGCGCGTGGATGTGGGGCGTGGGACAGCGCTGCTGGTCAGCACAGATCTGGCTGAGCGTGGGGTGCGCACGAGCGAGGTTATCAGCGGGCGAACGGTTATCTTGAGCATGGATTCCCAGTCACAAGCGGTGATGTCGTTCTTCAACGGGGACGTTGACGATGAATCACGCCACACACTGGCGACGGTTACGCTGTTTGCTGGCAGCGAGCTGCGCTTTAATCAGGCGACGATGCCGCGCTTCAGTTGGACGAATGCTATCTACCGCGTGAGCCTGAGGGACTTTCGCGGGCAGATGGATGTAGTCATCACGGATGATGGGCAGCGGCCCTTGCACATGCAAATTCTGACTGAGAGCGGGCGGCTGATTGACTTGAACGGAGCAGGGCGCTACTCGATCGAGTCGAACGCGACGCGCGTCCGTGTGACGACGCTGCGCGGGGAGGCCGTGCTGTTCAGCAACGATCGCACACAGAACCGCCTCATCCCGACTGGATCAGAAGGGGTGTTGTACGCCGAGCGTACGGCCCCCAGCGTATACCCCAGCCGGCGCAACCTGATTCACAATGGGATGTTTGTGCTCATGACCGACCCGACGAGCCTCGTGCTGCCGGAGCGGTGGGGCTGCACGAACGTGCAAGATGACCTGCCGCGGGGTGGGTACGTGATGGATCGCGTCAGCGGGCGGCCTATGCTGAGTTTGGTGCGTGGGATGCCCGCCAGCAGCCACGGAGAGACACGCTGCATCCAGCCGATCAGCAGCAACGTGGGTGATGTCAGCATGTTTAACTTTCTGGAACTAGAGGCGTCGTTTGTGGTCAATCATCAGTCGCTGCCTGACTGTGGCGAACGCGGCAGCGAGTGCCCGTTGATGCTGCGCGTCAACTATGTAGACGTAAACGGGTCGGAACGGGCGTGGTTTCAAGGGTTTTACACGCTGAGCAACCCCGCGTTGGGGTATCCTCCGCGCTGCGAGAGCTGCACCCAAGATCACCTCCAGATCAACCCGCGTGTGCTTTACACCTATCGTACTGGCAACTTGTTTGCGACGATACCGGCCTCAGCGCGGCCTGCACGCATCACCAGCGTGGAGTTCTACGCCTCAGGCCATCAGTATGAGGTGCTGGTCAATGAAATTGGCATGTATGTGGGATATGTGGACACTGTGCCGGACATCAGCGCTAACTAACTGGCGAAATGGCACAGATGCTATATAGTGGGTGAGATAGTCACAGAGATGGGTTGGTCGGCGTTATGAACGACAATGTGCTGATTGGCGCGGCGGTTTACGGGGGCGTTGTTCTCGTTGTGTTCTGGCTAGCGATGGTCGTTTGGGCGTATCGAGACATGAGGGCGCGCTCACGCGATGGCTTGGCAGGCGTGTTGGTGGCAGTGCTGGTGCTGGTGTTGAACGTGCCGGGGCTGTTCGTGTACATCCTGATGCGCCCACGTGAGACCTTAGCCGAGGCCTACGAACGCGCGCTTGAAGAGGAAGCGCTGCTTCAAGAGATTGAAGAAAAGCCCTCTTGCCCCGGCTGTGGGGCACGAGTGCAGCCTAATTGGCAGGCCTGCCCGGTGTGCCACACGCGGCTCAAAAAGACTTGTGTGAACTGTCGCAGCTTGCTCGACCTGTCGTGGACGCTGTGCCCGATTTGTGCGACGCCGCAGCCGCAGTACACGCCCAGCGATCAGGTTATCAACTCATCACGGCACATCGCGCGGCAAGCTCCGCCACCGCCCGCGATTCCAGAGAAATGGCTGGCCTCTCAACAGGATAAAACGTCGGCGAGTGGCAGAGAGCCGCGCTACGTGGACGACGTCTAACGATCAGTCTTCGTAGTTGATGTCAACAGGCTGGCTGCGATCAATCGGGAAGGTGATCGTCAGCGCGCCGTCTTTCAACTTGGCTTTGGCTTCTGCTGAACGCACAGGGATGTTGATTGTGATGCTGCGTGAGAAGGGGCCGAAGCGGCGTTCCTGTACGATAAAGTTGGCGTTGACCGGTGTCGGCTCGGGGCGCGTGTCACCGCTGATGGTGAGCACGTTGTTCTCCATGTTGACCTCGATGCTGTCTGCAACGACGCCGTCAATGGCGGACGTGCGCACGATGAGCGTATCTTCTACCTCGTAAACGTCCAAGCGCAGGTTGCCGCCGCCGATGGATTGAACGGTTTGAACGCCTTGTTCGAGCACGCGGCCAACGATGCTGCGGAGGTTGTTCAGTTCCCGCGAGGGGTCAAATTTTTCTGGCATGGTTCTTTCCCTGACGTTAATTCTCTCAATCTCACTATACGTTTAATTGCAGCGTTCAGTTGTAAAAACAAACAGAGCTGCCCGAAGGCAGCTCAGGTTAGGTGTATGGGTCTTAGGCCTCTGTGAATTGGCCTTCGACGACGTCATCAGGCCGCTGCTGCGCACTGCTGCTGGGGGCGGCTTCAAGCTGCTGCAGCAGGTTCCGCAGTTGATCCACTTGGCGCTGAATCGCGGTTTGGTTGTTCGTCCTGAGCGCCTCGCGCAGGTCGTTCATGGTTGACTCGGCTTGCAAGCGCAGGGCGCTGTCGACCTTTTCGCCGAGGGCGGCCAGTCGCTTCTCGACTTCGTACAGCGCGGCGTCTGCCTCGTTGCGCAGTCTGGCGGCGGCGGCGCGCTGCTCGTCTTGGACGCGGTTCTGTTCCGCTTCGCGCACCAACCGATCCACTTCGCTGCTCGTTAAGTTGGTGCTGGCGGTGATGGTGATCTTCTGTTCCTTGCCCGTTGCCTTGTCTTTGGCGCTCACGTTAAGGATGCCGTTGGCGTCGATGTCGAAGGTAACTTCGATCTGCGGGACGCCGCGCGGCGCCGGTGGGATGCCATCGAGGCGGAACTGACCAAGCAGCATGTTGTCAGCGGCGATGGGGCGCTCACCTTGATAGATGGTGATATCCACTGCTGTTTGGTTGTCCGCAGCGGTTGAGAAGACCTCCGTCTTGCGCACTGGGATCGTCGTGTTGCGGGCGATGAGAGTGGTCATCACGCCGCCCATTGTCTCAAGGCCAAGGCTGAGCGGGGTCACATCCAGCAGCAACACGTCTTTCACTTCACCGCTGAGGACGCCCGCTTGCAGCGCCGCGCCGATGGCAACCACCTCATCGGGGTTGACGCTCTTGTTAGCAGGTTTGTTGAGTAGGCGTTCCACCAGCGCTTGCACCATCGGCATGCGAGTCGACCCACCGACCAAGACCACCTCTTGCACTTGGTCGCGGGTGATGCCTGCGTCCTTCAGCGCTTGGTTGACGGGGCCTTCGAGGCGTGCCATCAAGTCAGCGCTAAGCTGCTCGAACTTGGCGCGCGTCAGTGTCATGTTCAAGTGCTGTGGGCCAGCAGCGTTGGCCGTGATGAAGGGCAGGTTGATTTCGGTCTGGACGACGCTTGACAGCTCGATCTTGGCTTTTTCGGCCGCTTCTTTAAGGCGCTGCAGCGCTTGACGGTCGTTGGTTAGGTCGATGCCTGTTTCCTTGCGGAATTCGTCGATCATCCAGCGCACGATCTTCTCATCCCAGTCGTCACCGCCGAGGTGTGTGTCACCGCTGGTTGCCTTCACTTCCACGACGCCATCGCCGACTTCGAGGACAGACACATCGAACGTGCCACCGCCGAGGTCGAACACGAGGATCGTCTCATTCGTCTTCTTGTCGAGGCCATAGGCGAGTGAAGCCGCTGTTGGCTCGTTGATGATACGCAGCACCTCTAGCCCGGCGATGCGCCCGGCGTCTTTGGTCGCTTGGCGCTGGCTGTCGTTGAAGTATGCGGGGACGGTGATCACGGCTTGCGTGACTTCTTCACCGAGGTAATCCTCTGCATCTTTCTTGAGTTTGCCGAGGATCATCGCGCTGATTTCCTGCGGCGTATACTCGCGGTTGGTGGCGGGGATGTAAACGCGCGCGTCACCCACTGGGCCGCGCACAATGTTGTAGGGCAGGCGCTTACGATCTGCTTCAGGGATTTCGTCATAGCTGCGGCCCATCAGGCGCTTGACCGAGTAGATGGTGTTCTCGGCGTTGATGACGCTCTGGCGCTTGGCTGTTAGACCGACGAGACGTTCCTTGTTTTTGTTGAACGCTACGACGGAGGGGACGGTGCGCGTGCCCTCTGCGCTGGCGATGACAACAGGGTCACCGTTCTCAAGGACAGCAATCACGCTGTTCGTTGTTCCGAGGTCAATGCCTACAATTTTGCTCATATGATACACACTCCTTCCTGTTTAGCTGAAGCATAGTCGAGGGATGTAAGAAGGCTGTCAGATGTGTATCAGCAAAATATCAGAGGGACGTTGAAAATGTGTATGCGTGCTTCGTGGCGCAACTGGATTGTTGTGGCATAATCGATGGCGGTTTAATCGTGTTGAGGCAGTGGAACTATGCAGGCGTTGGGCATTGACATTGGCGGGTCTGGGATTAAAGGCGCGGTGGTGAACGCGGAGACAGGGGAACTTGTGACGGAGCGGTTGCGCATTGCGACTCCGCAGCCGGCCACGCCCTCTGCGGTGGCGCGAGTGGTGGCGGAGTTGGTCTCACTGCATCAGTGGAAGGGACCAATTGGCTGTACTTTCCCGGCGATCATGAAAAATGGGGTGGCGTTCAGCGCAGCGAACGTCGATGCAAGTTGGATCGGCACAGACGCGGCGAAGCTGTTCGCAACGGCGACCGGATCCGACGTGACAGTGATCAACGACGCGGACGCTGCGGGAATCGCTGAGATGACCCACGGGGCAGGCGTGGGCGTCAGGGGCACGGTGATCTTACTGACGTTCGGCACGGGCATTGGCAGCGCGTTCTTCCGCGATGGAGTGCTTGTGCCCAACACGGAGCTGGGGCATTTGCAGCTCGATGGGCATGTGGCGGAGCATCGCGCTTCAGATCGTGTGCGTGAAGAGAACGATATGTCTTGGAAGAAGTGGGGCAAGCGCGTGAGCGAATACATGCGCTATGTTGAATTCCTCTTCTCGCCAGATTTGTTCATTCTGGGCGGTGGGGTGAGTAAGCGCTTTGACGAGTTTGCGCCGTATTTGAACGTCAAGACGCCGATTGTGCCGGCGGCGCTGCGCAACGACGCCGGCATTGTGGGCGCTGCGATGGCAGCAGTGCAGGCACAGGGCGAAGTTGCCTCATGAATGAACTGCCGGAGTTTGAAAAACGCCCGCGCGCGCGGGTGATGCCGTTGATGCGCGACGTGTTCGGGCTGAATATGGTATCGCTAGAAGAATTTCCTGATGGGCACTATCGGGTGACCTTTCGGCGAGGAGTGTTCACGCTTACAGATGAGGCCGAAGAGCCGTCCCGCTCACAGTGGACGACCCTCAAGAAACGGCTCAAGCGGCGCGATCACCGCGTGTTTGTGTTTCGTGATCATGGCAAAGTGCCATGCGCGGCGGCAGGCGACGAGTGCTACTATCTGGACTTTGGATTTTTCCGCTACGATTGAGCTTGTGAGCGAAAATCGACGAAGCGATAGCCCACGCCGCGCTCAGTGAGGATGTAGCGCGGGTTGGAGGGGTCTTCCTCGATCTTTTCGCGCAGATAGTTCACGTAGAGGCGGACATAGTGGGCCTCGTCGCGGTATTCATAGCCCCACACTTTGGCTAGCAGTTGATCGTGAGGCACTGTCCAGCCGGCGTTTTCGATCAAGTGATAGAGCAGGCGGTACTCCGTTGGACGGAGTTTGATGCGCTTGCCGTTGACGATCACCTCGCGCTGGTTGAAGTCAACGCTGAGGCGATCATCGATGCGCAGGATGGCTTGTTCGGGCGATGCGGAGGGCATGTCAGCGCGGCGCAGGACGGCCTTGATGCGGCTGCTGAGTTCGCGCGGACCGAAGGGTTTGGTGACGTAGTCATCTGCGCCCAACTCTAACCCATAGACCTTGTCGTTTTCGTCGCCTTTGGCTGTGAGCATGATGACAGGGATATTTGAGAACTCGCGCAGCATGCGCAAGGTCTCGAAGCCGTCGATCTCTGGCATCATCACATCCAATAGGACGAGGTCGGGCAGTTGCGTTCGAACGGCTTCGAGCGCTTCGAGGCCTGTGTGTGCCTCGATGACTTGATGCCCCTCAAGCTCAAGGTTCATGCGGATGAACCCGATCATGCGCGGCTCATCATCGACGACCAGAATGCGTTTTGCGTCTTTGGGGGCGGCTTTGGGCATCACAGTGGGCATAGCGGCATTTGCTTCCTAATCGCGGTATGGCAGGATGAACTCGGGCGCTTCTTCTCCAGTAGGCAGCACTTGGATGTAGTTGATGCGCCACCACGGATAGATGACGGTGGTTACCCCCTCATCGATGCCGAGCACTTCTTTATCGCTACGGGTGCGCGGGTTTTTGCCGATGATACAAGTATCGGTGGGGGAGGGCAGCTCATCAACGTCGAGCTTGACCGGCTCGGAGTTAGAGATGTGGACGAGGATTTGCGGCATGTGCAAGATACCTTTCGCTTCGATGTTTTTTGCTGCCTAGTTATAGCGCAATTTGCGGCTAGGTGAAATGCAAATGTGCGACGAGCTTGCCGAAGCGGATTTCATCTCCATCGCGCAGTAGGTGCGGTTGATGGGCTGGCAGCCGCAAGTTGTTTACGAAGGTTCCGTTCGAACTGCCGAGGTCACAGATCAGCAGGGTGTCGTTGCGCATTTCGAGGCTGGCGTGCAGGCGCGATACGCCGTTTTCGAGCGCGCCATAGGGTACAAGGTCAACATCAGGTTGAGAAGAATTGCCTTGGTCGACACGCCCGATGATTAGCTTTTCTTTCGGCGTGATGCGCAGGCTGCGACCGGTGTGCATGAACCGAAATTGGACAGTGGATTTGTCGGATAGGTGGCCAGTGCCCCAAGCGATGATGTTGTCTGGCGCAGGCGCGGCTGCTGCTTGCGCTGAGGGCGCTGGCGAGATGGCTTCTTGCGTCATGACAGGCGGTTGCGACTCCAGCGGTTGGACGTACACCTCTCGGCGAGATAAATCAAGCTTTTTGCCGCACTCTTCACAGAAGAAGATGCCATCACGATTGAGATATCCGCATTCAGAACACTTGATCATGTCTACACCACATGTCTATGTGTCTTCTTGGCTGAGGTAAGCGCTGAGTGCTTGATTTAGGTCGTTGGCTTGCAAGAGCGCGCGAGTCTGATATTTGATCGCCACACGTCCTTCGTTGGACAGCGCTTGTGTTTGCTTCACGCGCTGCACCTCGGCCATGGTGGCTTGGGCGAGTTCGCTGTTGCCCAATTCAAGTAGGCGCGTTGCTAAGCTCTGTAGGCGGCGGGTGGCTTCGTCGATGTCTCCTTTTTCCAGTGCGTCACGGGCTTTTTCTTGCAGGCGGTAGAGAGTTAGCTTGCTGAGCGCCTCCATGATGATAGCTGGTGGGTCGGCTGTCTGAGGGCGATCGCTCACTTCGAGCGATACGTCGCTGACGGCCTTGAAGTGCGGCTGGACGTTCTGGAGGATCTCCCCGCTGACGACGATCCGAACGAAGGTTCGGAAGGTTTTTGGCATGTTAGGCGGCAGAGTGAATTGCAAGAGCACAGAAATTGGGCGGTTGGCTTGTAGGCTCGAGAGCGGCAGGATGTGTGACTCACAGTTGTAGGGCTGCGGGCTGGGCATGAGGCGAAACGCCATGTCAAGCCGAATGTCAGGATCCGGTGCGATTGACATTTGCAGCCGCTCAGCGAAGGCATTTGTGAGTGATTTGATGTGATCTTTGAAGAAGCTGAGGATCATATCGGCGGAGCTGATATAAGCAGAGGAGCCGCCAGTGGAGGACGCCAGCTCATCGAGGAACCGATCGTTCCAATCGCTCCCTAGTCCCATTGCGCTGATCACGATGCCCTCACTTGCGACTTCGTTAGCGAGTTGGAGGCATTGATCTTGATCACCGAAGGTGTGGCCATCGGTGAGCAGGATGACGCTGTTCAGGCGATTGCTGTCAGCATACATGCGGTTTTGCTCGATGCCTGCTTGCAGGCCTTTGAAGATTTCCGTCCCGCCGGAGGCGTTGATCATGGAGACGCGGGCGTTGATTGCCGCTTTGTCGTGGGCGGCCACGGCAGGCACGATGACCGTTGCGCGGTCGTTGAAGACGACAACTGAGATGACATCATGATTGGACAGCTCATCGATGATGCGCTGAGCGGCCATCTTCAAGCGTTCAATGCGCGGGCCTTTCATCGAATTGCTAACGTCGAGGACGAGTGTCAGGTTGATGTACGTCTCTTTTCGAGCGGCTTCACTGATCTGTGGGGCTGGGAAGATCTCGGCGAGGAGGTACATCACCTGTTCTTCAGCAAGGCTGGGAACCATGCGCTTAGAGGGTGTCACCCGCAGGGTGAAGTAGGTGTCGTTGTCGGCTGCAGATGTGCGCTTGTCGTAGCGCGCGCGTGCGCTGTCATCAGACAGCAGATCGTAGGCTGTTTGTACATCCTTGAATTGAAGAGCTGCGCCCCCTGAATGCGGGTTCTTGTCAGGGTGGAGGCGCTGTGCAAGACGCCGATAGGACTTCTTGATCTCCTCAACGGTCGCATGACGTGACAGCCCTAAAATGGTATAGGGGTCAAATTTGATGTCCATCAATGGCCTCCTTGTCTAAGAAGTCTAAGTCTAAGAAATCTAAGAAGGCATCTTCACAAGGAGTGTGCTGACGTTGTCCATGCTCCCCTGAGTGATGGCCAGTGCGCACAGCTTCTCACAGATTTGATCAGGGGAGAGCGCCGGGTTGTTGACGATTTCACGGATTTGAGTGTTGCTGACGACGTCCCACAAGCCATCGGTGCACATCAGGACAGCCGCGCCTTTTGTGAGGCGGCGCGAGATGGTATCGACCTCGATAGTCTCATTTTGGCCAATCGCACGATACAGCACGTTGCGCTGGGGGTGGTTTTTGCTTTCCTCTGGGGTGATCTGGTTCAACTCGATCAGGCGCTGTACGTAGCTGTGATCGCGCGTGAGCAGTTCAGCTTGTTCTTTCGTGATGATGTAGATGCGGCTGTCGCCAACGTGGGCGAAGTGGCCCCAATCGCCGAGCAGGACCATGATGCTGAGGGTAGTGCCGCCGTCGGGGATGGTGCGCAGGACGGCGTCGTTGGCGGCCTTGACTGCGGCGATGAGGATTTCAGCGATGGGGGGGCGGTCGTAGTCGTCGTTTGTTAGTAGGGGGAGGTAAAGACGCTGCATGATGAAATTCACCACTGTGCGCACTGCAAGGGCTGAGGCTTTCTCGCCAAGCTCATGCCCCCCCATGCCGTCGGCCACAATGAAAACGCCCACGTTGGGCATCGCATCTGACATGGTCATCGTGCTGAGAAACGCGAATACAGCGTCTTCGTTGTTGAGCCGCACGATGCCGCGATCTGACACGGCAGCGAAAGCAGGTTTGCCGTGGGTGGGGTCAGGTGGTGGTTCGTCAGTCAGGTCACGGGTGACGGAATCAAAGCGCGCGGTTTTGGCGTCGTTGGCGGACACAGGGTGAAAAGTGGCCTGTGATGAGGGGTCGGCGGGCTGAAGGTCAGCACCGGTAGTTGCATCGTTGTGGGCCGCTTGGGCCTCGTTCATGGACAAAGTGGAACCAGCGGGCTTCTCTGTCGCTGGCTCACTGTTTTCGTTCTTGCCGAACAGATTGCGTAAGAATGACATGGGTGTGAGTCCGTTCTTTAACGTTTGACGATGGGAAAGGCGTACAAGGCGCCGTCACTTGAGCCAATCAAAACGACTTGATCGGTGACGACTGCTGCCGCGGTGATGGGGCCTTTGGTCTTGTAGCGCCAATTCTCGCGCCCTGTCTTGATGTCAACTGCAAGGAATGTCCCATCATCAATGCCGAAGTAAACGGTATCACTGGTCACGGTGGGGGTGGCAATGATCGGCCGACCGGCGTCGAAAGTCCATTTTTCTTTGCCAGTGTTGATGTTGATCGCGTAGAGGCGGCCATCTGTCGACGTCACGTAGACGATGCCGTTATGAACAGATGGAGACGAGATGATCGCCCCGTTAGTACGGAAGCGCCAATGGCTGTAGCCGCTAGCAGCGTCGATGGCGTAGAGGAAGCCATCCCATGACGTGACATAGCACAGGCCATCCTCATCAACAAAAGGTGATCCAGTCACTTTCTTGCGCGTTTTGTAGCTCCACTTTTTCGTCCCGTTGAGTTCGAGGCCGATGACCTCACCGCCTTCCGTGCCGAAGATGACGCGGTCATTGGTGATGCAGGGTGTGGAGCGGACTTCCACCCCAACCTCATAAGTCCAGAGCAAGCGCCCGTTGGCGGCTTGCAGCGCGTACACTTTGCCGTCGTCGCTGCCGAAGAAAATGTAGCCATGCGCTAGCTTGCCGCTGGTGCGGATTTTGTCTTGGGTGTTGTGGCTCCAGTCGAGGCGGCCGGTCTTGATGTCCAGCGCGTAGAACTTGTAGTCCTCTGACCCGAAGAAAATGTGCCCGGTCTCGCGGTCGGCAACGGGTGTAGACACAATGCCACCCTCGGTGGCGTATTTCCAGATGAAGGCCCCCGTTTCGAGGTTGACCGCCCAGAGATTGGTGTCATAGGAGCCTACGAACGCGGTGTTGTTGAAGGCAGTTGCCCCGCCCCGGATTTCATCCTCGGTCTTGAAGACCCAGCGTGGTTTGATGGTGGCTTCTTTTTCGCCTTCGGTGTCGATGAAACCGGTGGCGATTGATGGGGCATTGGGCGCGTTGGGGGCAGCTGCTGCCGCAGACGCCCCAGCTACGGTTGACACCCCTACCGCTGGTTTATAGCGCAGCGCTTCAAACGCCTGTTTCATCTCAAGACATGACTTGAAGCGATTTTCTGGTTCGAATGACAGCGCTTTTTCGATGATCGCTCTGAGCTGAGGGGTCGCTTCTGGGTTGTAGCGTTCCAGCGGGCGCTCAACGAAGGTGAAGGGCGCTTGGAGCCGTGGGTCTTCACGGGTGATCACGTGGTGCAGGGTCGCGCCTAGACCGTAGATGTCGCTAAGGGGAGTGACAAGCCCTTTGTACTGCTCTGGAGCCGAGTAGCCCTCTGTGCCGATCTGCGTGTGACGTTTGACGCCGCTGTCAAAAATCTTGGCGATGCCGAAGTCAATTAGACGGACTTTGCCCAAGCTGTCGATCATG
>DAOUBS010000079.1:0-58526 GCA_034432435.1 Anaerolineae bacterium | reverse complement strand
TGGCACGCCATGCCCCCCTCCCGTGATTGTTCACTCCATCTTGCGCTCGTCTTTGACGGTGCGCTCGTTGCCAATCGTTCCCTTCGGAACCGTCACCACCTCATCGATCCGCAGGCGGATGGCCTGCTGCGCCATTGCCTTGAGCTTCTCGGCGATTTCAGCGGCTTGGGACTCATCGTTGAGTTCGACGCGCACAGTCACAACGTCCTTGTGATCGGCGGAGCGGGTGATGACCGCTTGAATGGCGGTGATGACCGGGAAGGCCATCGTCGCCGCGCGCAGTTGGTTCGGGTGCAAGAACATCCCGCGCACCTTGATCGCCTCGCCGCTGCGCCCGAACAGGCCGAGCAGGTGCTGTTGGCCGTTCACTAGCTCTGGCGACAGCGCGCCGAGATCGCCCGTGCCGAAGCGGATCAGCGGATAAGCCTTGTTGAAGGTCGTGGCGACGATCTCGCCGGTGCTGCCTGGCTCCACGTCTTGGCCAGTCTGTGGATCAACGATTTGCAGGTACATCAGCGGCATGATGCGAAACCCCGGCGTGCCGCTGATGGTGTAGCCGATGAAGCCCAAGTCAGCAGTTCCGTAGGCTGAGGTCGTCTTCATCCCGTACTGGCCTTCAAAGCGCGCCTGCTGCGAGGGCAGGTATGGCTCGGCGCTGAAGAGCGCTTTCTTGAGCGGGTTGGCCTCTGGCGCGATGCCCATACTCTCCATCTTGTCGAGGATCTGCATCAGGTAGCTAGGCTGGCCGACGAAGCCGTTCACCTTGAGTGCCATCGTCATCATGATCTGTAGGTCGGTGTTGCCGGGTCCGGTCGGGATGACCGTCGCGCCCACGCCACGCAGCCCCTCATCGAGCAGCAGCCCCGCCGGCGTTAGGTGGTACATGAAGGTGTTCAGCACGCGGTCGCCGCGCCCAAAGCCGACGGCCTTCAGCGGCTCTAGCGCCAGCATGGGGTCTTCTGCGGGGGGCTGTGGGTCGTAGATCGGCCCCGGCGAGATGTAGATGCGCGGCAGGTCGGCGGGATCAATCGTCAAGAAGCCGCCAAAAGGCGGGTTCTGCGCGTGGATTTCGACCAGTGCATCCTTGCTCAACACAGGGATCTTCGACAGGTCGGCCGCGGTCTGAATGTCTGCAGGGGTCACGCCGGCCTTGTCGAGCTGAGCTTTGATGGATGGGGCGTGCGCGTAAGCGTGGGCGACAACCTCGCGGATTTTGGCGTCAAAGTCGATCATGGGCTGTCCTTTCCATTAGCGATTGACAATAAGAAGGGCGCTGCTGCGCCCATCTGTTGATTCTAAGATTAGCCCAACCAGCGTTTGCGGCGCTTGTAGTGTTTCACTTCTTTGTAGCTCTTGCGCTCGCCGAGTTGGTTGAGGCCGAGGTAAAATTCTTTGATATCCTCATTCTCACGGAGCTGCTCACCGGGGCCGTCCAACACGATGCGGCCGTTCTCCATCACATAGCCGTAATCGGCTACGGCCAGCGCCGCCCGCGCATTCTGCTCCACCAGCAGCACGCTCACCCCCTCACCGGTGTTGATCTCTTTTATGATGTTGAAGATCTCCTCTACTAGCATCGGGGCAAGGCCAAGCGATGGCTCATCGAGCATCATGATCTGTGGGTGGGCCATCAGCGCGCGGCCGATGACCATCATCTGCCCTTCGCCGCCGGAGAGGTAGCCGCTGGTGCGGTTGGCCAGATCCTTCAGCCGCGGGAAGTAGTGGAACACGCGCTCAAGGTCGTGTTTGTACTCTCGGCCGCCTTTGTACGTCATGCTGCCGAGGCGCAGGTTCTCTTCAACCGTGAGATGACGAAACATCGGGCGGCCTTCGATCACTTGGACGATGCCGCGCCGCACGATGTCCTCGGCGGTCAGTTGGTCGATCCGTTCCGTGCCAAGGGTGATGCTGCCGCGGGTGATCTCACCGACTTCCGCGCGCAGCAGGCCGCTGATCGCTTTCAGCGTGGTGGATTTGCCTGCGCCGTTTGGCCCAAGCAAGGACACGATCTGCCCGGGCTCCACCGTAATAGAGATGCCGCGCAGCACGAGGATCACGCTGTTGTAGACCACTTCAATGTTGTTGACGTGCAGCGCGGCACGGCCTTCGATTTTGGGCTTTTCTTGAACAGCCTCGTGAGCAGCTTGCATAGGGTAATCCTCAGTGGTGAGGGAGGGGCACAACTTCTGCCCCTCCCTGATGGTGTGGTTGGCTACTGTTGACGCATGCGCGCGGGGCGCAGGTCCGGCGCGGTGATGAAATCCGTCAACGGGACGAGGACCGGCACAAAGATGTTGGTGCCGTCGGCCTGCGGGATCTTCAGGGCGTCGTCACCGCTAGTGGCAACGCCATCCCTCGTGGCGTTCAGGTAGGCCAACATCGCGATGCGCGTCTGGTTAGACGAGCGCAAGCCGTTGGTAAAGTCAACGAGATACATGTCGAGCGGTGCGTAGCTGATGGTGTCCATCGTTTCTTTGATGTCAGCGCCGGTGATGGCCTCAAGGCTGCCCACGCGGTTCAAGGTTTGGGCGTAGAGTTCGACATAGAAATCAACCAGCGTCACGCCGAGGATGTAGGCAATATTTTGCGTCGGCAGTTGGCGCTCGTTGGCGGCGGCCAGCTCGTTGATCATATCAACGCCAGGGTGGCCGCGCTCTGTCCACCAACGGAAGGGCAGGTTGCCGATCAAGCCGTTGGCCGAGGGCAGGCCGTCGGGGCCGATGCTGGTGCGGCTGAGTAGACCAACGCTCGTATCCAGCGCCCAGTTGACGCCGGCCACCCTGACCTCGTCGTTCAAGCCGAGGTCGGTCACCGTCTTGGCGACGAGCGCCGGGCCGCTGGCCAGCGAGTTGGTGTAGAGGATGGTCGCGCCCGCGTCTACCAAGTTCTGCACCTGCGTCGTGATGTCGGTGTCGGTCGGCAGGAAGATCTCAGGGGTTTCCAGCAGCGTTGCGCCCACCGATGCGCAGTACTCGATCGTCTCGGCTTTGAAGGCCGCCTGACCGAACGCGCCCGGCCAGCTAATGTAGCCGATGGTCGGGTTGTCGCCGAACATGCCGCTGGTGGCCGCAAAGTCGCAGAACGCGCCTAGCTGGTCAGCGTACAGCGGGTTGGTGGCATAGATCCAGCCGGGTGTGCCGTCCTCGGCATAGAGGCCTTCGACGCTGCCGGCGCTGATGATGATCGGAATTTCGTCCGCTTCTACTTGGGCGCGCAGCAGCTCGGCGTCACCACTGGCGTAAAGCACCATCACTTGCGGTTTGGGGGTGCGGCCACGGAAGGCGTTGTAGGCCGCCTGCGTCTGCGCGAGGTCGCCGCCGGTGTCGCGGTTCTCGGTGGTGATGGTCGCGCCGCAGATGCCGCCACGCGCGTTGTAGTAGGCGATGGCGTCCGCAAGGCCCGCGAGCAGCGGCTGCGTGATGAAGGCATACGGGCCGCTGATGTCGCCAAAGTGGATGATCGGAATTTCCTTGCCTGTCAGGTCAACTTCACAGGGAGTATGCTCTATCCAATCGGGCAGGCTTTCCTGCGCGGCCATTGGCAGCGTGAGCACACTGCTGAGCAAGACAACAACCAAAAGTAACTTGCGCATATGTCAAAAACCTTTCTTTAAACAAACGTGCGATAGATAGAAGTGGATAAGCGATTGATTGACGTTAGCGGCAATAGTCACTCCTTTACTCCCTTGTGTCTTGATCCTTCAATTCGAGAAGGGGCGTAACTTCCACGCGATTTTGAAGATCTCCCAGCGGTAGGCTAGGCCGCGCGGCTCGATGATGAGGAAGATGATCAACGCGAACCCGAACAAGAACGGGCGCAGCGAAGACTCAATGTTCACCACGCTGATGAACGGCAGCAGCGGCGGCAGGGCGTCTTTCAACACGTTGGCAGCCGGGGGAATGACGTTCTGCGTCAGCAGGATGATGAAGGCCGTGCCGAACAACGGCCCCAACGGGAACCCCGCCCCGCCCAGCACCAGCATCGCCAGCATCTGGATCGAGTAGAGCAGCTCATAGGAATGGATGTTGACGGACTGCGTGTCGTAGGCCGCCAGCGCGCCCGCGATGCCAGCGTAGACGCTGCTGATGAAAAAGGCCATCAGCTTGTAGCGGAAGATGTTGATGCCGAGCAGCTCCGCCGCGAGGTCATTATCGCGGATGCTAATGAAGGCTCGCCCGACGCGCGTCCGTAGGATGTTGCGCGCGGCGAAGAACAGCAGCACCGCCAGCGGCACGGCCACGTAGAAGTAAGCTGCGTCCGAGGTGAAGTTGAGCGGCCCCAGCATCGGCGTCGGCACGTCGATCGGTTTATCCCCGTTGGTGAGCGGGGCCAGCGGGTGGCGGATGATCCACGGGATGATGAATTGCGCTGCCAGCGTGGCCATCGCCAAGTAGAAGCCCTTCACCCGCAGCGAAGGCAGCCCGAAGAGCAGCCCGATCACCCCGGTGAAGAGGCCCGCCAGCGGGATTCCCAACCAAAATGGGATTCCCAGCTCGCGGCTGCCGATAGTCGCTGTGTACGCGCCCACCGCCATGAACGCCGCATGGCCGAGCGAGATCTGACCAGTGTAGCCCATCAGGATATTCAAGCCCTGCACAGCGATGGCGAAGATAGCGATGTTGATGATCGTCCCGATGAAGGCAATCGGCACGATGTTGAGGCCAAACGGCCCCTCGCGCGAGAGCAGCGGTAGGATGAGCAGCGCGACGAACATGCCGTTCACCAGCAGGCGGCTCATCAGCGTGCGGTTGATGGCGATGTCTTGTTGGTAGTTGGTGTCGAATGTGCCCGCAGGGCGGATGTTGGCGCTCATCGCTTAGATCCTTTCAATGCGCTTCTCGCCGAAGAGGCCTTCAGGGCGGATAATCAGCACGATCATCAACACGACGTAGGGCGCTAGCTCTGTGCCGGCGTTCGTCCCGCGGAAGAGCAGGTTCGCCCATTCCTGTACCAGCCCGATCACAAGGCCGCCGACCAGGGCGCCCGAGATCGACTCAAGGCCGCCCAGCAGCACCGCCGGGAAGGCGCGCAGGGCCAGCAGCGGCATGTTGGCCACGTCGAGGCTGGTTGCGCCGCCTTGCAGCACGCCCGCCGTCCCCGCGAGGATGGCCGCGATGCCCCACGCCACCGCTAGGATGATCCGCACTCGCAGGCCGATGCTCTGCGCGAGCGTCTGATTCTCCGCGCTGGCGCGCATCGCCAAGCCCACATTCGTATAGCGGAAGAAGAGCACGAAGATCGTGAAGGCCACCAACGCCAGCACGAACGCGATCAGCAGCGGGGTTTGCACGATGATGTTGCCGCCCAAGTCGGGCGCTTCGATGCGGATCGGCGAGGGAATGCCGACGCGATCCAGCCCGCTGAAGATCGGCAGCGGGATGGCCACCGTGCCGTAGAGCAAGTTCGTCACCCCGCGCAGCACCTCCGCCACCGCCAGCGTCATCAGCACGCTGGCGAACAGCGGCTGGCCGATCAAGGGGCGGATGGTGAACCGTTCGATCAACAGGCCGATCAGCACGGCGCCGGTCAGGGTGCCGACGATGGCGCGGATGAACATCGGCACTTGGTTGCCGATCTCCGTGTTGGGCAGGGTCATCAGCACGGTGAGCGCGACAACTGCGGCCGCCCCCAGCGCCAGCGAGCGCGGCTCGCGCAGGGTTTGCCAGCCACCCAGCGACAGCACCATCACGACCGTTGCTGCGGCCAGCAGCGCTGCCGCCACGGGCGACACGTCCGTCACGCTGAAGAACGAGAAGAAGATCATCCCGCCGAGGATCATCATGAAACCGTGCGCAAAGTTAAACACGCCCGACGCCTTGTTGACGACCACGATGCCCAGCGCGATCAAGGCGTAAATCCCGCCCACGAGCAAGCCGGTGATGGTCGTCTGCACGTAGCGCGACGGGCGCAGCTCCGCGAGGCGCTCTTGAATGGCGGCGAAGAACAGCACCGCTACGGCTAACCAGAAGATAGTGAGGACGAGGCGGCGATTTTGCTGGTAAAACGTCGTAAGCGATCCCACAATCAAAATCCTTTGAAAAAGACGACAGTTACTATTTGCCGAAAGCCCGCCAGCGCCTTCACAACTGGCGGGTAATGTTTCACGACACTGTGACGACGTTCAGATCCGTCTCGACAACGCCCGTGCGACCATCGCGGTACTTGACCTCGGCACGGACGCGCACGCCGGGCTTGTCCCCGTAGATCGCGTCGAGGATCTCACCGTATTTCTGAATGAGCGTGCGCCGAACGAGCTTGCGCGTGCGCGTCAGCTCGCCTTCGTCGGCGTCGAACGCTTTGTGCAAGATCACAAACTTGCGGACGCGGCTCCACTCGGGCAGCGATTGGTTGACGCGTACCACGTCCTGCTTGATGAGTTCAGCCACTTCGGGCTTCTGCGAGAGGTCAACCATCGTCGTAAAGCTCAGGCCGCGCTTCTCGGCCCAGCGGGCAACGTTGTCGAAGTTAATGATGATGATGGCGCTCACATAGTCCATGTCGAAGCCGCCGATGGTCATCACATCTTGGATGTAGGGGCTGAACTTTAGGCGCGTCTCGATGTACTGCGGGCTGAAGCTCTGCCCGTTGGACAGCTCGATCAGATCCTTCACGCGCTCGAGGTAGATCAAGTGGCCGTCCTCGCGCATGTAACCGGCGTCACCAGTGTGATACCAACCCTCTTCGTCGATGGCTTCAGCGGTCTTCTCGGGCGCGCGGTAGTAACCGGCAAAGCGCGCCTGCGTGCGGATGAGGATCTCTTGGTCGTCAGCGATCTTGATCTCCACCCCCGGGACGAGCACCCCGACCGTCTCTAGCTTGACGTCGTCTTGCAGGTGGATCGTGCCCATCGTCTCGGTGCTGGCGTAAAGCTGGCGAAGCTGCACGCCCAGCGCGCGGAAGAAGCGGATGACGTCCGGTGAGAGCATCGCGCCAGCCGTCAGCACGTTTCGCGCGCGCGTCAGGCCGAGCTTGTCGCGCAGCGGCTGGAACACCGCCGCCTCACCCAGCAAGCGCAGCGCCCGCAGGTGGAGCGGGATCGGCTGGCCGGCGTCTTCAAGGTCGATGATCTTGTACGCCACCGGCATGAACCACTCATACAGCTTGCGGTTGATCCACGTCGAGTCGTTGATGCGGAAGCGCACGTTGGCGGCTAAGTTCTCCCAGACGCGCGTCGGGAAGAGCAGGCCGACGGGCGCAATCTCGCGCATGTCGTTGGGGACGGTGGCGCTGCTCTCAGGGAAGTTGACCGTCATCCCGCTGACGAGGTGCGGCGTGAAGCCGAAGGCCTGCTCCGTCAGCCACGCCATCGGGCTAAAGGACAGCCAGTTGTCCTTGTTCGTCACCTGCACATAGCCGCGGTTCATGTAGTTGCCATAGACTAACTGCCAGTGGGTGATCATGGCGAACTTGGGCAGGCTGGTCGTGCCGCTGGTCATCGAGAGGATGATGGTGTCCTGTGGGTCAGTGGACTGTGCCAGCTCATCGAAGCGGTTGGGGTGCGTCTTCTTGTACTCGCGCCCTAGCGCTTCAATCTCTTCGAAGCTGGCCAGCCACGGGTCTTGGTAGTTCCACAGGCCTTGATCGTCCCAGTAGATGACGCGGCGCACGGTGGGGATCTTCTCGCGGATTTCGAGCGCTTTGTCCACCTGTTCTTGATCCTGCGCCACGATGAACGTTGCGCTGGTCGAGCTGACGACGTAGAGCAGGTCAGGGTTGGCCAGCGCGTCGCTGAACACGCACACTGTCTGCGCGTGGCAGGCGTGGACGCCGATCTGCGTCCAGTAGATTTGTGGGTCGTTCTCGCCGATGACGGCGACGGTCTCATCCGGCTGCAAGCCGAGGCTCACCAGCCCCATCGCAAAGTCGCTCACGTGTTGATAGACCTCATTCCACGTGTATTCCGTCCAGATGCCGTACTCTTTTTTGCGCATGGCCACTTGGTTGCCCAACTCGCGCACGCGCATCAAGAAGTGTTTGCTGAGGGTGTTCTCATGCTCTTTGGGCGGGTCGAAGTGGATGTTCAGCTGGCTGGTGTAGACCTTGCCGGGCTTGGTCGGGCGATAGGCGATCTGCTCGCTAGGGTGTGCAATGGTCATGCGGATAGCTCCTGCCCTAGATAGGCCTTGATGACGCGCTCATCGTGACGGATTTCCTCCGGCGTCCCTTCGCCGATCTTCTCGCCGAAGTCGAGCACGACGATCCGATGTGAGATGTCCATCACGAGGCCGATGTCATGTTCAATGATCATGATGGTCGTGCCTTGTCGCTCGTGGATGTCGAGGATGAAGCGCGCCATGTCCTCTTTTTCTTCAACGTTCATGCCGGCCATCGGCTCATCGAGCAGCAGCAGGGTCGGTTCTAGCGCGAGGGCGCGGCCCAGTTCAACGCGCTTGCGCAGCCCGTAGCTGAGCGTGCCAACGCGCGCCTTGCGGATCGACTCCATCTCAAGGAACTCGATGATCTCCTCTACGCGGCGGCGGTGTTCGACTTCCTCACGCTGGGCTGGGCCGTAAAACAGCGCGCCGGTCAGCAGGTTGGCCTTCATGTGGATGTGGCGAGCGGCCATCAGGTTGTCGAGAACGGTGGCGTTGGTGTAGAGCGCGATGTTCTGAAAAGTGCGGCTGATGCCCAGCTTGGCGCGTTTGTAAGGCGGGATGCCTTTGAGCGACTTGCCTTCAAAGAGGATGTCGCCCTCCTGCGGGGTGTAAAACCCGTTGATGCTGTTCGTGAGGCTGGTTTTGCCTGCGCCGTTGGGGCCGATCACCGCGTGGATCGTCCCCTCTTCGATGTCGAAGGAGACGTTCTTGAGCGCTTTGATGCCCCCAAAACTGAGCGAGACGTTGTCGATACGTAGCTTAATTGCCATTCAAAAAAATCCTCAGAAAAGAACAAAAGCGCTAATTTGTGCATCTGTTTATGTCTCAACAATACCAGTAATGCGCCTGAACTGCAACTAACATTATTTAATGTTTGTTTAGCCAGTCAATCATCTCTTGGATGATGGCCTCGCGTCCACGCTCGTTGACCAATTCATGGCGCAGCCCCGGATAGGTGCGCAGCGTTTTGTCGCTGGTGCTGGCCTCGCGGTGGATGAAGTGCGCGCCGCTGATGGGGGTGAGCTGATCGTCCTCGCCGTGCATCACCAGCAGCGGGATGGCCAGCCGATGCGCTTTGCTGCGGAGGTCCCGCCCTAGTTCGATCAACTGGTGCACCATGCCCACACGCAGCCGCTGATGGTCAACCAACGGGTCGGCCTCATACGCGCGGACGGTCGCGGGGTCAGTGCTGAGCGTGTCCGTCGGCAGCGAGGGCACAAGGCGCAGCATCGGCAGGCGCGGCCCCACTAAGCGCACTGCCGCTAGTGACACCGCGGGCTGCCCCTCGCCCAACGTGATGACCGTGCCCGTCAAGATCAGGCCGCGCAGCTCGCTCTGATAGGCCAGCGCGTACTTGAGCGCGATGCCGCTGCCCATGCTGTGGCCATACAAGAACACCGGCAGGCCGCGATGCTGCCGAACGAACTGCTCGTACAACTGGCGCAGGTCAGCCACAGGCTGATCAAAGCTGGCGAAGAAGGTGCGCGGGCCGCCGCTGCGGCCATGCCCGCGATGATCGGGCGCAATTACCAGATAGCCGGCCTGCGCCATCGCCCGCCCCACGTGGTCATAGCGCAAGCCGTGCTCGCCGATGCCGTGGACGATGAACACGAGCGCGCGCGGCGGCTTGTTGGGCGTCCACGTGTGGTAGTGCAGCGTCAAACCGTCGCGGGTGGTGAGTTCTGCGCTGGCGTACATGGGACTGCCTCTCAAAACGACAGCGGCGGGTCGAGCCGCAGCCACGTTCGACCGATGCGAAAGAGCGTCCCCGGCCGCAGGCTCACGCGGCCAATTAACGGCCCGTCCTCTTTCTCGATGAACGTCCCGTTACGGCTGTCCACGTCTTCCAGCCAGAACATCAAGATGCTGGGCTGGGTGGTGTTGTCGACGGCGGTCACAGGCCGCGCCGAGCAGATCAAGCGGGCGTGGACGCGCGACACTTGGTGATCGAACGGCAGGTAGATGTCACAGCCTTCGCGCCGCCCGATGACCAGCGTCCTCTCTTCGCCGATGTCAGGTTGAGAGAACTTCAACGACTTGCCATCGAGCGGCCCGCTCATGAAGGTGATCACAATGTCAGGACGGGATTTGTGGCGTTTGGTCATTTCGAGTCATCTCGCAACTCACGCTGGACGGCGCTCAGCCGCTCCTGTGAGAGAACATGGGTGGGGTCAACCGACAGCGCTTGCTTCAGCGCGTCTACGGCATCCTCAAGCTGGCCGCAGCTTGCGAGGCTGTCCCCATAATTGTACCAAAACCAAACGGACTTGGGATCGTAATAGACGGCCCGCTGATAAGCGGCCAGCGCCTCATCACAGCGCTTGAGCTTCATCAAGCACAGCCCCTTGCCGTTCCAGGCCCAAGCGTATGTCTCGTCCAGCGCCAGCGCGCGATCATAGCTGACGAGGGCTTCCTCACAACGGTTGAGGCGGCGCAGCGCGTGGCCGTGGCGCGCCCACACGTTGGGGTTGGCTGCGTCGATCATCAGCGCACGTTCGATCACCGTCAGCGCTTCCGCTGCTTGGCCGTTGTCGAGCAGCAGCGTCATCAGGTTGATGTAATACCACGTCACTTGCGGGTCGTGTTCGATAGCTTGCTCATAGCAGTAGCGCGCTTCATCGCGGCGGCCCAGCGCGCGCAGCACCAGCCCCAGGCCGTTCCAGCCCCAACTGTTGGTCGGCTGGAGTTCGATTGCGCGTTGATAAGCCTCAACCGCCTCTTCATATTGGCTCAAATTGCGGTAGGCCTGCCCCAGCTTCACCCAGCTTTCCACGTGGTCAGGGTCGATCTTCAGCGCCTCTTGCAACGCGGCGACACTCTCGCTGCTGCGGTTGAGCAACAGCAGCTCATCCGCGTAGCTGTACCACGACCAGACGTCGCGCGGGTCGATCTGCACGGCCTGCTGGAAGCAGTCCAGCGCCTCTTCGTGGCGTTTCATCGCGCTCAGCGTCAGCCCTTTGCCATACCACGCCCACGTATACGTTGGCTCCAGCGCGAGGGCGCGGTCGAAGCTGCCCAGCGAGGCGTCCAATTGGCCCAGCTTGCGCTGCACTTGGCCCAACTTAGCCCACAAGTTGGCGCTGCGTTCGTTCAAGCGCAGGGCGTACTCTAACAGCTTGAGCGCCTCCTCGTTGCGGTTGAGCTGCACGAGCATCTCGGCTTGCTTGTAGAGATGCGACACCTGATGGCGGTCAATCGCAAACGCGCGGCCATAAGCCTCTTCCGCCCGCGCGTACTCCTTCAGCGCTTCGTAGGTGCTGGCTAGCTCGCTCCATGTCCACGCTTGTTGCGCGTCTTGCTCAAGGGCAGTTTGCAGCGCCGCTAACGCCGCCTCGAACTGGCCGAGCTGACGGCGAATGCTGCCCACTAGCGACCACGCCCGCGCGAAGTCACCGCGGCGGCGCAGCGCTTCGTTCAGCATGACCAGCGCCTCTTGATGCCGACCGAGTTGATAGAGCATGTGGCCGCGATTGTACCAGTGCCACTCGCGCTCTGGGTTGATGGCGCTGGCCTGCTCATAGCAGCGCAGCGCCTCCTCATAGCGTTCCATGTTTTCCAGCACCAGCCCACGCCCGTTGATCGCCCAGTCGAATTGGGGGTCTAGCTTGATGGCGCGCTCGTAGGCGCTCAGCGCCTCTTCGTGGCGGCGCAGGTAGCGCAGCACTTGGCCGAGCTTGCCCCACGGCGCAGCTTGATCGGGCGCGATGCGTGTCGCCTCTTGCGCCGGGTGCAGCGCGTCTACGTAGCGCTGCATCTCGACCAGCGTCTCAGCGAGGTTATACCAATGCCAGACGACTTGCGGCTCATAATGCGCCGCGCGCTTGAACGCCGTCACTGCTTCCTCTAACTTGCGCATCACTTTGAACGTCAGGCCGAGGCCGTTGTAGGCCCATGCGTAGGTGGGTTCGATCTTGATGGCCTGCTCATAGGCTCGAACAGCGGCCGGCCAATTCTGAGTTACGCGGTAGATCTTACCCAGCTTCCCCCACGCCTGATGGTTGCGCGGGTCGATCTCCAGCGCAGTTTTCAGGCTTGCAACGGCTTGATCTGGCTGCCCCATGCGAAATTGTAGATCGCCGAGGTTGTACCACGCCCACGTGTCGTTGGGGTCAAGCCGCACGCTGCGCTCGAAAGCCTCCAGCGCGCGCGCGTTCTGGCGCATTCGGTCGTAGATGATGCCTAAGCCGTTCCACAGCCAGCCGTCCTCTGGCTGCAAGTCGATGGCGTGTTGGTAGGACGCCAGCGCGTCGTCGTAGCGCTCTAACAGGCGCAGCGCCCGCCCGCGCCGCCCCCAATAGCGCGCGTTGTGGCTGTTGATGGCGAGCGCTTGATCGTAGGCCTCTAACGCCTCGCTGTAGCGCCCTAGCTCGGTCAGGCTGTAGCCTTTGTCGATCAACTCACGCGCTTCGAGCGCCTCGCCGTCGGTCGCTAGCACGGGCAGCGGGCCGATGTGCGCTTCATACAAGTGTGACAATTTCTTAACCAACGTCGACCAGTTGGCCGGCCGATGCTCAGGGGTTTTCTGTAAACATGCTGCGACCAGCATAATCACTCCCATTGGAACTTGTGCTAGTTCCATCGTGGTGTAATTAGGCGTGACCGTGGTGTGCTGATGCTGCCATTCCGCCATGGTGCGCCCCTTGAAGGGCGGCTGGCCAGTTAGCATCTCGTAGAGTAGGCAGCCGAACGAGTAAATATCGGCGCGCAGGTCAATCGTGCGCGTGGTGAACTGCTCGGGAGACATGTAGGGCGGCGTGCCGACGAAGGCATGCGCGCGTGTCAATCGGTCGTCGTGGTCGCCGCTGGCATCATCGAAGATGCCATACTCGGAGGCTGGCTCCAACGAGCGCACGAGGCCGAAGTCCGTCACTTTGGCGATGCCGTCGTGCGTCACAAGGATGTTGCCGGGCTTCAGGTCCCGATGCACCAGCCCGGGGATCTTCTGCGTGGCGTGCTGCATGCCGAGCGCGACATGGATGGCGAACAGCAGCGTCTTGTCCAGTGTCAGGCGGCGGTGCTCAATCCAACTGCGCAGGTCAACCCCCAAGCCTTCCATCCCGCTGATGTGCTCCAACATGATGTGAGGACGCCCGAGGATCTTCTGCACCAGCAGCGCGCGGACGATGTGCAGGTGCTTCTCCAAGCGCACCCACGTCAGCGCCTCTTGCTCAAAGCGTGCCACGGCGCGCTCGTTGTCCATGAAGCGCTTCTGAAAGCTCTTGATGGCAATCGGCATGCGCTGCTCGTGGTCATAGCACAAGTAGACGACCCCCATCCCGCCCAGCTTGATCTCGTAGACCTCGTAGCGCCCTTCGATGCGGTCGCCGACTTGGAAATCTGTCTCTGAGGCCGCATGGCGCGCGGGGCGATGCTCGCCGGAGGGCGTCTTGCTGATGCCGTCGTCAGCGCTCGGCTCCATCGAAGCCAACGACATCAGATTTTGCGTGCGGTCGAACGAGGCCTCCTCGTTGGCCGAGGCGAGCGTTGGCCCGGCGGTGCTGAGGGTGGCTTGATGGGCGGGGAGGTTAGTTTGTGAAGGGTTCGGCAGTTCGTCAAAGCTCGTGTCATAGGCTGGCGCGTCGTCGCTGAAGGCGGTTGCATCGTCGAACTGCGTTTCGCCCCCGCTCGTGGTGGAGGCTTCGCAGCAGCGCGCAGCGTAGAGCGCAAGCAGTGGCTTGGTCAGCTCAAACGGCAGGTGGAGCGTGGGCAGCATGTCGTCACTGTCCGCTGCGGCCACCCACAGCCCCACAGCGAGGTTGCGCTGGGTGGGGTAGGCTTGGGCGGCTTCGAGCACCCAACGCGCGTAGGCATCAGCGGCCTGCTGCGCTTGCACGCGGTCAAACTCGGTAGAGGCCTTTTGCTCTGCCCGCCGATACGCAATCAGCGTTTTGCCTACGTAGAGGATCAGCAGGCGCTGGTTGTTCAGCCATGAGCGCTGCGCGCACAGATCGCCTAACACGAAGGCATAGTCCACTTGATCGGGCTGGCGCAGCGCTAACTGACCAATCAGGCGGATGTCGGGGTCGGGGTCGCTGGCAAATGGGTCGAGCGTGTCGGCGCTGTGGCGCCTGCGCAGCAAGGCGCGGCGCTCGGCCTCGGTCAACGTGGGGAGGATGCGGCGGCTCTGTGGTGGTCTCATGGGTGTGTGGCGAGCTGGCTGAACGTCAGGGCGTCGCCGTCTGCGCTGGCGACGATGCTGCTGCCGGGCGAGAAGGCGTCTTGCAAGATCAAATTGCTGAGCGGGCGGGCCAGCAGGCGCTCAACGGCGCGGCGCAGCGGGCGCGCCCCGTTCACCGGGTCATAACCCACGCGCAGCAGCAGATCTAGCGCGCTCTCGTCGAGCGTCAGCGTGAGCTTCTGCGCAGCGAGGCGCTGGCGCAGCTCGCTGAGTTGCAAGTCGAGGATTTGTGCCAGCATGGGGCGCGTCAGCGGTCGGAAGGTCACGATCTCGTCGAGACGGTTGAGGAACTCCGGACGGAAGTGCTGCTTGAGGTAGGGCGTGAAGTCCGGCGCGGGGGCGCTGTCGGTGTGCTGGCCGAAACCTAATGACTTGGCGTTCTCGCGTGTGCCGATGTTGCTAGTCATGATGAACACGGCGTGACGCGCGTCGACCGGGCGCCCGTGGGCGTCGCTCAGGCGGCCTTCGTCGAAGATCTGCAAGAACAGGTCGAACACCTCCGGCGCGGCTTTCTCGACTTCGTCCAGCAGCACCACGCAGTAGGGGTTGCGGCGCAGCCCGTCCGTCAGTTGACCGCCGCGGTTGCTCTCTTTGTAGCCGGGGGGCGAGCCGATCAAGCGGGCGACGGTATGGCTGTCGTGGAACTCGCTCATGTCGAGGCGCAGCATGGCGTCCTCTTTGCCGAAGAGAAACTCCGCCAGCGCCTGCGCGAGCTGCGTCTTACCCACGCCCGACGGCCCGACAAATAAGAACACCCCCAATGGTCGATCAGGATCGTTGAGGCCCGCCCGTGCCACCCGCACCGACTCGGCGACGGTGTGCACCGCTTCGCTCTGGCCGATGACGCGCCGCTCTAGCGCGGCCTCCAACCCGATCAAGCGGCGCTTCTCGTCAATTGACAGCTCGTTAATCGGGATGCCTGTCCACTCCGCTAGCACCTCGACCACGTCGCGCGGGGTGACCTCAAGCGTCTGCTCGGCGTCGTCATCAGGCGAGATAGAGCGAATGACGACGCGGGCGCAGGCTTCGTCCAGCAGGTCGAGCGCTTTGTCTGGCAGGCGGCGATCTGGCAAGTAGCGCACGGAGAGTTCGACGGCCTGTTCGATGGTCTGCTGCGTGATCTTAACGCGGTGATGCGACTCAAGGCGATTGCGTTGATCGCTCAAGATCAAGATGGCAGCGGCAGGGGACGGCTCGTTCACGTCGATCGTGCGGAAGCGGCGCGCAAGGGCCGGGTCTTGGGCGATGGCGCGCCGATACTCTTCGTGGGTGGTCGCGCCGATGCAATTGATCTCGCCGCGGGCCAGCGCTGGCTTGAGGATGTTGGCAGCGTCAAGGTTGCTGTCGATGGTGTCCCCAGCCCCGACGATGGTGTGAATCTCGTCGATGAACAGGATGATCCGCCCGCTGCGCTTGACCTCCTCGACGATGCCGATGATGCGCTCTTCGAACTGGCCGCGTAGGCTCGTCCCCGCGACGAGCATGCTGATCTCGATCTGCACGATGCGCCGGTCAAGCAGCGGGCGCGGGGCGGTCCCGTTGGCGATAGAATAAGCCAAGCCTTCGACGATGGCGGTCTTGCCGACGCCGGCATCCCCCAGCAGCAGCGGGTTGTTCTTCTTGCTGCGGGCCAGCGTGCGCGCTAACGTGCGGATTTCCGTGTCGCGGGCGATGGCGGGGGAAAGCTGGCCGCTGCGGGCTTGCGCTGTCAGGTCCCGCCCATAGCGATCTAACAGGGGCGTCTCTGAATCGGAATGCTTGTAATGTTCGCGGTGTTCAGCAAGCCGCTGCTCAAATTTCAGCCTATGAATTTCATCGCTGTCGAACAGATACTCTTCATGGGAGGGGATGTCCATCAACATAAAATCAAGCTCGTCCGAGTCCGACAGCGCTGGCAGCTCCTCCTCGTGTAGGTCGACGTTCAGTATGTGCTGCAGCCACTGGTTGACGTCCATGCCCAGCTCTATCAGCTTGCGCACGGGTAGGCTTTCGCCCTCTTGCAAAATCGCCATCAGCACGTGCCGCTCACGAACGTCGCTGGTGTTTTGATCAGCGAGGAAGATCGCAATCGACAGCACCATGTCACAGCGCGGCGTGAGCGGCAGTACCTCATCGGGCTGATCTTCTGACATGCTAACCTCGCGCCGAATCTCACGGCGGACGTGGCGCGGGTTGAGGCCCGCTGTGCGCAGCAAGCGGCAGGTATCGCCCTGTTCGTCGCGGGTCATCGCGATAAAGATATGTTCAACGCCGATGTAGTTATGACGCAGGCGGCGTGCTTCCTCTGCCGCCTGCGAGAGAAATTGACGGCATTTTTCTCGAATTTCCTTCTCTGGCAGCTCAGGCGACAGCGACAACGAACCAGCTCCTACGCGACTATAGAATGATCATTAGCACCTATGTATGTAAGTATAACGCATTTGCCGCGAAACTTGTTTCAGTTTGTGCCATCCAAGGGCAGTGTGGGCAGGGGGGCATCTGTCACGACGCCCGCCGGCGGCAAGCTGGCCACCACAAACGCCATCAGCAGCACTACCATGACCAAGCCGACCAGCGCGATGAGCAGGGCGGCGCGGCTGCCAGTGTGCAGGGCGGGCAGCTCCTGCCGCGCATTTTCGAGCAGCCAGCGCGTCATCAAGGCGGATTGCAGGTGCAGCGGCTGGTGCTGTGGGCGCAGGATGTGGCGGAACTCAAGGCCGCGCAACTGGGCGGCGATGGCCGTCGTGTCCATTGGGTGGTCGCTTTGCGCCAGCCAGACCTCCACCGTCTGCGCGGTGATCTCGCGGGTGGGTGCCTCGTGCTGCAGGTTGATGATGGCTGTCAGCACGACGCGCTCATCCCGGCTGAGGCGGTTCCAGCGGCGGCGCAGCTCGGCTTGGCTGCGGGCGTAGACGTACTCTGATGCGTCGTCGGGGGTGTCCCCGCGCTGGATGGCATCAGCCAAGTCGTTGACTTGGCGCGGCATCCCGCCGGTTTCGAGGTAGGCGCGCTCGGCCAGTGCTGGCGGCACATAGTCGAGCCGCGCTTGCAGAAGCTGCTCCACCTCCAGTCGACTCAACGGGTTGAGCCGCAGAACGTGGTTCGGCTGGATCAGCGGGGACAGCGCGTTGAGGTGGGGGCTGTCCTCGTCGGCGCTGGTGATGGCGCTCAGAAAGGGGAAGGCCAGCACCAGCTCCAGCAGGTAGGCGGGGTGTGTGGGCGGGATCTTGCCCTCCGCGATGGCTTGCCCCATCAGTTGGATGTCGTCCAGCAGCCAGATCACCCGCGCCTGCTGCCGCACGTGTTGGCCGACGGCAGGCAGGAATACATCACCCAACCAGCGCGGCAGGTCATCAGCGTTCGGCGCTGGCAGGCGCGCAGTGGCGAGGTCTTCGCGCTGGAGCGCTTGCCGTGTGGCGTCGGCCAGCGCTTCTAGCCACGTGTCGAGGCTGGCGACGTGGTAGGGCGTGAGCGGCAGCAGGACGCACACAAACCGCGGGTCGAGCGTGGTGATGCGCCGCAGCAGCGAGGAACGCCCCATCCCCTCCATGCTCTGGATAGACAGGGCATAAGTGGCCGGCGCGTTGAGGAACTGCCGCAGCTCGGCCAGCAGCGCCTCACGACCGATAAAAGGGGATGTCGCACGCTCGTTCATGATAACGACTATAGCCTGATTCGTCGTTTGTGCCACTGCCCCCCGCACTCTCCAGAATTGCCAGTCGAGGCGCTTTCTGGCATACTGCGGCGGGTACTGGTTACAGAATGGGGCAAGCATGCAGGGACGGGTGTTGGCGCTGGTAGGGATGGCGGGCTCGGGCAAGACGGTGTGCGCGCAGCACTTGGAGAAGCGCGGCTTCCCACAATTTCGCTTTGGCAGCCTCGTCGTGGACGAGGTGTTGCGCCGTGGGCAGCCCATCACCCCCCACAACGAGCGCGTCGTGCGCGAGGAGTTCCGCGCTCGCTACGGTATGGACGCGATGGCGCGGCTTGCGCTGCCGCGGCTGCGTGCCATGCTGGCCGATCGTCCCTGTATTGTGATCGATGGCCTCTACAGCTTCAGCGAGTACAAGACGCTCCAGCGCGAACTCAGCGAACAGTTGATCGTCGTGGCGGTGGTGGCCGAGCGCGCCTTGCGCTACGCGCGGCTGGCCCAGCGCTCTGAGCGCCCCCTCACCGCTGAGCAAGCCCTAGAGCGCGACTATCAAGAGATCGAACACATCGAAAAGGGCGGCCCCATCGCCATCGCCGATTACACGCTGCTCAACAACAGCGGCGTGGCGGAACTGCTGGCGTCGCTTGACGCGCTGTTGGATCGCCTCACTTTCTACCCGTAAAGATGCAAGTGATCGGCCTCAGTTCTCTAAGCGATCGGTCAGCATGTTGAGCAGTTGACCAGCGGTTAGTTCGCTCAACACGCTGATCGGCTGGTCTGGTGGCAGCTTCTGCGCCAACACGCGCACGCGCTGCCAGATGCGGTGCGCTTTGGACAGGTCGCCGCTGCTTGTGTGGATCATCCCCATCATCAGCAGCGACAGCAGATGATCGCGGTTGTAGTAGAGCGCGGCTTGCAGTTCTTTCTGAGCGAGAAACGTCTCACGCTCTTCGCTCAGCATTAGGGCGCGCAGGTAGTAGGCGTCGCTGTGGGTGGGGTCGTAGCGCAGCGCGGCGTTGAGGTGGGTGCGCGCCTCAGGGTAGGCTTTGCGGTTGGCAAAGATGAAGGCCAGCAGCGTGTGCGCGTGGGGCGCGTAAGGCGTCTCAAGCAGCAATTGCCCCAGCAGCCGCTCGGCGTGGTCAAAGTCTCCGGCGGCGAGGGCAGCCTCCACTTGCGTCATGTCCCCCTCGGGCGGTACAGGCAGCGTGCTCGCGGGCAGGCGCACTTCCGTGAGCAGTTTGGTGAGCGGCTGCTTGGCGCGTTTGTGCGTCTTTTGGTAGATCGGAGTGTTCAGTAGCGTGTCGATCTGCCAGCGCTCGCGCTGGCTGCGCAGCGCCTCCGCGCTGCCCAGCAGCAGCCAACCGCCCGGACGCAGCAGGCGGTACAGAGTTTCCTCGGCTAGCTGCACGTGCCGCGCGGTGAAGTACAGCAGGGTGTTACGGCAGAAGATGATGTCGAACAGCGGCAGCGCAGGCGGGTTGATGAGGTTGCCACGGATGAACGTCACGCGCGCGGCGATCTCAGGGCGCAGTTGATAGCTGTCCTCATGTGGGACAAAGTAGCGCCGCAGGAACGTTTCGTTCATATGGCGGAACGACCACTTGCGATAGACGGCCCGCTGTGCCTGCTGAAGCGCGGCCCCGTTGATGTCCATGCCGATGAGGTTGATCCGCCAGCGGTCGATATCTGGCAAGAACTCGTTGAGCGCGATGGCGATGCTGTAGGGTTCCTCGCCGGTGGAACAGCCCACGCTCAGCACGTTCAGCTCGAACTCGCCCGCTTGGCGGCGCTTCAACACCAGCGGCGGCAGCAGGCGCTCGCGCAAGAGGCGGAAATGCTGCGGGTCGCGCATGAAGTACGTTTCGCCGATGGTGAGGGCGGCCAGTAGGCGCTGCCACGCCGGCGACTCTTCAGGGCTGCGCTCTAGCTCGGCTAGCCATGCGTCAAGGTTGCCATACGACAGCCGTTCCATGATGTGAGAGACGTCCGCCCTCAAGAGGCTGCTAACGGCAAGCCCCGTGCGACCCTCGATCAATTGGACGGCACGCTGTAAGCTATCGGTGGTCAATGAACTGCCATAAAGTCATCATAAGGACATTGTGGATTATACTATCACAGAGCCGTAGCTAACAGCACAGATTAAACAGGGGAGCACTCATTGAAGGGATTAGAAGGTGGAGCCACATCCGCCACGGGTGGGCGTGACGTAGGAGGACGACCTGTACAGCCTCATCCTTCACCCTGCTTTGCTCGTCAGCGCTGGCTGCTGGCGCTCGCCGTCGTGGTATGCGGCCTGCTGCTGGCGCAGCCCGCGCACGCCCAAACGCCGATTGAGTTCACCGCGGGCGGGCCGTTGGCCTTTGGCGGTGCAGAGTGGCGGGCGAACGGCCTCATCAACCGCCTCGTTTTCTACCCGAACGACGTGATCGAGGTCGGGATGGCAGTAGGGATGCGCCTGCCGGATGGCGACGTCACCCTGCCGTATCGGATGCGCGCCGCGCTGGCGATCAAGCCGCTGCATACCCCTAGCGGCCTTCAGCTCCCCTATGATCCGCGCGAGCTGTGGTCACCGTTCACTGAGGCGGGCGTGCCGCTCAGCAACGTGAATCTGCCCGTGCGCCTGCTGCAAACCGTCGAAACGAGCGAGATCACCGTAATTGACGAACGCACGCTGTCGTTTCGGCTGTTGTTCCGCGCGGCGCTGCCCGCTGACCTCGAGAGCGGCTACTACGCGCTGATGCTGCTCGGCAGCGCCGCGGTAGGCGACAGTGACCCGTTCGACTGGTATGAGAACCGCATCTTCAGCACGCGCGGGACTGGCGCGGCGGGCGACGTCGATCAGCGGCTGCCGCTGGTGCTGCGAGTGGGCGATGCGTCCCCGCCGCAGGTGGAGTGGGTGCTGAACGGGCAGGCGCTCCCGCGGGAGTCGTTCGCAGCGCTCACACAAGGGCGAGCGGTTGTACAGCCGCCCGGGCCGATGAACCTCGCGCCCGCGCTCGCAGCGCTCAACTTCCCGCCGCTGTTTCCGTCGGGCGGTTTGACGGGGCGCATCGAGTTGCTCGGCACGCGCCGCTTGCTCGGCACAGCCACCAACCCGGTGATCAACACGACGCCGCTGCCCATCACGACGTTCGTCGGCGGCGCGCCGCGCGGGGGCTTCTTTCAACTTCAGGCCGCCGATCCAGCCTACAGCGTCGAGTTCGTCCGCTATGGGATCTACCGCGTGATCCTGCGCGGCACGCTTAACGACCGATTCGGCAACCAGTATCGCGGCGGCGGCACGTATGAGATCGCCATCGCTGAGCCGCTGACGCTCGTCCCGCGCCTCCCGGACGGCTACCCGCTGCCGATCAACACGCCGCTTACGTTGGGGTTTGACGTGCTGCCCAATGTGACAGGACAGGCGGAGATCGTCGTAGATTTTGCGCCGGCCGACGGCAGCCCACCAACACAGCGCATCTTCCTCGGCAGTGTGCGCGCGGGGCGCTTTCAAGCGTTTGAGCCGCTGACGTTCGACCGCGCGGGGAGCTATCGGGTGCGCTATCGGGCGCAGGCGCTCGACGCCGATGAACGCCTGTGGTTCACAGAGCGCGTCTCGGTCGGCGTGGTGGTTGACCCCGCCAGCCCAATTGTGGCGCATGGGCGGCGCGGCCTCGACGGCTACACGCGCCACCCGCAAGCGCATTTCGACAGCGCCGTGTACCCCTACGACGCCGTACTGAGCGAGACGCTGGTCAACGCGCCGTACCACACGGGCGATCTTGTGACGTTCGCCCCGGCAGAGCGCGCGGCGCTGCGGCCCGTGCTGACCTTCCAAGACCTGCGCGGCGACACCGCGGCGCGGCTGCTGGCGCGGCTGCGCGGCTTCAGCAACCCCGAGGGCGACCTTGAAGAGCTGCTGCGGCGCGACAGCCTGCCTGTGCTCTACCCGAACGGCTACGGCTTCCTGACGTTGAGCGCCCCCGCCGGGACGATCGCCGTCACCGGGCAGGGCAGCGCCGACGGCGTCTACACCCCGCGCGTGCCGCTGACCAACTTCCCGAACGGAGCGGCGCTGCTGTGGATGGGCGGCGTGCGCCTGAACGACCCTGCGCAGACAGCAGGCTACGCTGCGGGGGTGATCATTGGCGGGCAGGGGGCGCGCGTCGAACGCGGCGCAGACGTGCCCCTGCGCTGGCTGACGCTGACCGGCGGCGACGGCGCGATCCTGCCGCTGCGCCAGTCGTTCGAGTGGTGGGTGCAGGCCTTCCCGCCGCGCGCAGGGGGCGCGTACAGCGTTCGGCTGCAAGCGCCCAACGGTGTGAGCCTGCGCCTGCCCGCCCAGCCCATCGGCGATTTCGGCCTGTACCGCGTGGCTGTGGACGGGCGCATCTTCGATCAAGCCGGGGTGTGGCAGGCTGCGCTGCAAGATGAGCTTGACCGCGCGACGCTCCTCAGCGCGCGTTGGATCGTCCTGCCGTCAGACACACGCCTGACGCTCAGCAGCGCGACGCTTGTGCCGATCAGCGGCGGGCAGGCGACCGTGCGCGTGGACGTTCCCGCAGGCTGGCGGAATGTGCGCGGCACAGTGATCGTCCATCACCCACAGGGCACAGTGGACGCGCGCGAGGCCGCCGTGACGGGCGCAACGTGGAGCGTGACGCTCAACCGCGCGGAGTGGCTGCGGCGCAGCCCATGGGCAGAGGTCGGGCCGCTGCGGGTGACCCTGTTGCTGAGCGGCCAAGATGCCGATGGCCAAGCGCTGCTAGCCGCCCGCGAACTGACCGTGCAAGCGGGGAGGGTGATTCGTGTCGACTAAAGGCACGAGAATTTGCGGCTTGATGGTGGTCATGTTGGGGCTGCTACTGCCGCTGCGAGCCCAAACCCCCACGCCATGGTTGGCCCTGCCCAGCGCGAACGCCGTCGCCAGCGTGGGGCGCGCCTATGCTGTGTTGCCCTCGGGTGAGGTGGCTGTCGTCAACCCATCGGCCAACAGCATCGGAGTTGTCAACTTGCGGACGCGCACCCTCAGCCGTGAAGTGGCGCTCAGCTTTGCGCCGCAGCGCCTGCTGCTGCTGCCCGAGCGCGCGCGGATCGCCGTTCTGTCGGAGGGCGCGCCGCGCCTCGCCGTGATCGACGTGGCCACGCTGACCATCACGCGCGAGATCGAGATCGACGTGCCGCTGCCTGTGGGCGCTTCGGCGCACGGCATGGCCGCCCTCAGCCCGTCGCGGGTGGTGATCGGCCTGCCAGATCGCTTGGTCGAGGTGGACTTGCTGACAGGCGAGACGCTCCTCGCCGCGCGCGACCTGAACGACGGTGTGCTGCTGGCGGCGTGGGGCGGCTACCGCTACCGCGTCACACTGGCGGGCGAGTTCGAGGTGATCGGCGCGGGCGGCGTGCGAGTGACCGCCCCGCTGCCAACTGCTGACCACGTGCACCGCGTCGGCGTGCCCGCGTTGGACGCGCGCGGCGGCTTGCTCTACGTGCCGCTGACCCTGCGCACCGCAGGCGACCTCGACCGACTGCCGTTTGACGCGCAGTTCGACGCTGTGCTAGCCGTGATCGACCTAGCGCGGCCCGGCGTGCGGAGCTGGATCCATTTGGACATGGCCGATGGTGTGTGGCATCTGCCGACGGCAGCGCTGCTCAACGCCGATCGCACGCGGCTGCTCGTCACGTATGCCGCCAGCAGCCGCCTGTCCGTGCTGGACGTGCGGGCCGGGCAGCGCGTCGTGACGACCCCCGTCGGCGCGCATCCGTTGGACGTCGGCTTCAGCGCGGATGCTCAATTTGTCTTCACCGTCAACCGCGTAGACCGCAGCCTCACGCTGCTGGATGGGCGCTTATTTGGTGCGCCGGAGAGCCTGCCGACAACCGAGCACACGCCGCCGCCCGTCGTCAGCGTGGGTGAGCGCTGGTTCTACACCGCAGCGGATGCGCGCATCGCGTGGAACCACGCGCTGAGCTGCTCCACCTGCCACGCGCCGCGCGCCGTGCTCGGCGCTTACGTCACACGCAGCGACGACGACCTGAGCGCCTTCCTGCGGGCGCACATCGTCAACGTACAAGGTGGCAGCGGCCTCAACGACGTCGACTTGGCGGCGCTGGTGGCGTTCTTGCGCGCCCTGCCTTGAGCCATCACAACTGCAACCTCTGCTAAATTAATCTTTAACCCTTGCAAAAACCCTAAAAGGTTCGTTATATTTATCATAGTTCTTTGTTTTATTGGGTAGAGGTTGCCATGTCCACCGACACGATGCGAGAGTATCTGGCCGAGGCGTATCGCATCGCTTACTATCAGCAGGGCGATGCCTACGTCAGCACGTCGGCGCTGGCGGAGGTAATGCGCGTCAGCGCCCCCGCCGTCACGCGCATGGTGCAGCGCCTGCGCGAGCATGGCTACCTGGAGCATGAGCCTTACCGCGGCGTGATCCTCACCCCTGAGGGCGAGCGGGAGGCGCTGCGCACGATCCGCAAGCATCGCATCGTCGAGCGCTTCTTGGTCGACGTGATGAAGTTCGGCTGGCATGAAGTCCACGACTATGCCGACGACTTCGGCGCGAGCGTGAGCGATAAGTTAGCCGAGAAGATGAACGAGATGGCCGGCTTCCCGCGGCGCTGCCCCCACGGCGAGCCGATCCCCCGCCCAGACGGCACAATGCCGCGTGTCGTCGATGAGCCGCTGCACGAAGTGCCGGTGGGGCGCGAATATGTCGTGAGCCGCGCGAACACCCACGACGGTCACATGCTGCGCTATCTGGACTCGTTGGGGCTGCGCCCGGGCACGACGCTGCACTTGATCGACCATGCGCCGTTTAACGGCCCGCTGCGCGTACGCGTGGGCGATTCAGAACACTTCATCGGTCACGACTTGTCGCACGTGCTGCGCGTCTGCACTCGTGAGCAGTTCGACCTCGTCTAGTCCTTGCTACGCGCGCGCAGAGAAGGCGTGCAGCAGGATCATCCCCCAGCCGATGACGAACGCGATCCCACCGAACGGCGCGACCGCCCCCATAATCCGCACGTTTTGCAGCGCTAGCAGGTACAAACTGCCCGAGAACAACACGATCCCAACAGTGAACGCGACGCCTGCTGCGTTGAGGTAGACCGAGTTCTGCTGCCCGGCCAGCAGCGCGACGATCAACAGCGCCACCGCGTGGATCAAATGGTACTGGACGCCCGTCTGATAGGTGCTGAGCCGTTCGTTGGCCACCAGAATGGCGTTGAAGGCGTGCGCCCCGAACGCCCCCAACCCGACGCCGGACATCCCCGCGACCGCTGCCGAGATCAACAGTGCCGTTTGCATGTGATGCGCTCTCCTTACAAGTGTGTGCCAGCCAGTATAACGAAACAAGCCACCGTGAACAGGTGGCTTGGGGGCACGGCGGGCCTTGCCCGTCTAGAGGGACCTGGCGCTTATTTGCTCGTGCGGACGTTGATCTTCTTGGGCTGGCTGGCCTCAGCCTTGGGCACGATGATCGTCAGCAGGCCGTTAACGTAGTCGGCTTCGATCTTGTCGCCTTGCACGGGCAGGCCAAAGCGCAGGCTGCGGCTGAACTTGCCGTAACGGCGCTCACGGATCAGCAGGCGCTCGTTCTCTTGGCGGGCTGGCTCGTGGATCTCCACGGTGATGGTCAGCACGTCGTCGTCCAGCTTGACGTCGATGTGCTCAGGGTCAACCCCCGGAATGGGCGACGTGACGACGTAATCCATCTCGCGCTCGACCACATCCAGCGCCAGCGTGACGTTTTGATTCGGGAAGCTCATGGCCTCATCAAAGAAGCGTTCGATTAACGAATTGGTCCGGGGACGACGCATCAACATAGTTCAACTCCTCCTAAACTCGTGTGCAATCTGTCGTTTGCACCTTCACTATAGCTTCTCGTGTGTATGAGCAGTTTATGCGCGGTATAAGAAATCCATCGGATTCCATAAAAAGACTGTCAGAGCGGTTTGCGGTATAATCGTTAACGACCAAAGGCAAGGACATCATGCGCATTGGCGTTGACATTGGCGGCACATTTACCGATTTGATCACCCTCGACGTGGGACGTCTGCGGCTGCACAAGCTGCCCAGCACGCCCAACAACCCCGCCGAGGCCATGCTGGATGGGCTGGCGTACCTCGCAGGTGGGTTGGAGCAGGTGACGCACGTCGCCCACGGCTCAACCGTGGCGACCAACGCCATCTTAGAGCGCAAAGGCGCGCGCACGGCCTTCATCACCACTGAGGGCTTTCGTGATCTGCTGTGGATCGGGCGGCAGAATCGGCCTGACCTCTACGCGCTCTACCCACAGATCACGCCGCCGCTCGTCGCCCGCGCCGACAGCTTTGAGGTCTCTGAGCGCCTCGACCACGAGGGGAACGTGCTGCTGCCGCTGACCGGGCATGCGCTAGGGCGCCTGGCGGCGCAGGTCGTGGCGGGGGCTTATGAGTCTATCGCCGTGTGCTTGCTGTACGGTTTTCGTAATCCGACCCACGAGAAGCGCATCCGCGAGGCGCTGGTGGCGACGGGGGCCTACATGTCGTCGCAGATTGTCCTCTCGCACGAGGTGCTGCCAGAGTTCCGCGAGTATGAGCGCGCCAGCACCACCGCGATGGAGGCCTACGTCCGCCCTAAGATGAGCCGCTATATCGGCGCGCTGCGTCAGAAGCTGCCGCCGCGGGCGACGCTGCACGTGATGAAGAGCGACGGCGGCCTGCTAAGCGCGGAGGCCGTTCAGCGTTGCGCCGCCCACACGGCCTTAAGCGGCCCCGCCGCGGGCGTGATCGGTGCGCTGCATCTGGCGCGGCTGGCAGGCTTTGAGCGCATCATGACACTCGATATTGGTGGCACGAGCACCGACGTAGCGCTGTGCGTGGGCGATGTGCCGCTGGCGACGCATCAGCAGATCGACGGACTGCCGCTGCGCCTGCGGATGCTCGACATCGAGACGATTGGGGCCGGCGGCGGCAGCCTTGCGCGGGTGGATGCGGGCGGCGCGCTGCGCGTGGGGCCGCAAAGCGCCGGCGCGCACCCCGGGCCAGTCGCCTACGGGCGCGGCGGCGCAACCCCTACCGTGACGGACGCCAACATCGTGCTGGGGCGGATTGACCCGCAAGCCTTCCTCGGCGGGCGGATGGCGCTGGACGTAGCCGCCGCTGAACGGGCGCTGGCGGCGTTGGGCGCGCAGATCGGGCGGGACGCCGCCGCAATGGCGCAGGGGGTGGTCGACGTCGCCAACGCCCACATCAGCCGCGCGCTGCGCCGCGTGTCGATTGAGCGCGGCCACGACCCGCGCGAGTTTACGCTGGTGGCGTTCGGCGGGGCGGGGCCGCTGCACGCCTGTGAGGTGGCGGCGGCGCTGGGCATCCCGCTGGTGCTCGTCCCGCCGTACCCGGGGGTGATGTGCGCCCTGGGGCTGCTGATCGCCGATCTGCGGGTGGACATCAGCCAACCGGTGATGGAACTGGCGACGACGGACGCCATCGCGCGGCTGCGCGGGCAGCAGGCCGCGCTGATGAAGCAGGGGCGCTTGGCGCTCCTGCGGGAGGGCGTGACTGAGGCCGAGATACGCTTTGAGGTCTCGCTGGACATGCGCTACCACGGCCAAGCCTACGAACTCAACGTGCCGCTGGCGGGGGCTATCGTGCGCAGCTTCCACCGTTTGCACGAACAAGCCTACGGCTACGCGCTGCCAGAGCGACCAGTGGAGATCGTGACGATGCGGCTGCGGGCAGTCGGCGCGCTGCCCGTTCCCATGTTTGAGCCGCAGCCAGTGGACCCCCACACGCCAGAAGCCCCGATGCTCGACGGCGTGCGCCGCTATGCCCGCGCGGCGCTGCGGCCGGGTGCGCGCTTGGTCGGCCCGGCAGTTATCACGCAAGAGGATGCCACGACCTACCTGCCCGTCGGGTGGGAAGGGGTTGTCGATGGCTATCAAAACTTGCTGTTGGGGCGTGCGCCGTTTCACTATTGATTGGAGCTTGTGCCATGAGCGTTGATGCAATCTCGTTGGCTGTGTTTCAAAACTTGTTCGCGGGCGTGGCAGAAGCGATGGGGGCGACGCTCCAGCGCGCCAGCTTCAGCCCCAACATCCGCGAGCGGCTTGACTTTAGCTGCGCTGTGTTCGACCGCGCGGGGCAGATGGTGGCGCAGGCTGCCCACATTCCGGTACACCTCGGCAGTATGCCCGCCAGCGTCGCCTACGTGTTGGCGGCCTTCCCGCAGATGAACCGCGGCGATGTGGTCGTCTTGAACGACCCGTACCGCGGCGGAACGCACCTGCCCGACATCACGATGGTCTCGCCAGTGTTCGACGCAGACGGCATCGCGTTCTACTTGGCCAGCCGCGCCCATCACGCCGACGTTGGCGGCATGTCGCCCGGCTCGCTGCCGCTCAGCACCGAGCTGTATCAAGAGGGGTTGATCGTGCCGCCGGTGCTGCTGCGCTTGTCAGGGTGGTTGAATGAGGGAGTGTTCGCGCTCATCTTGGCTAACAGCCGCCACCCTGAGGAGCGGCGCGGGGACCTTGAGGCGCAGCTTGCGGCGCATCGCGCCGGCGAGGAGCGGCTGACGGACATCCTGATCGCCCACGGCACAGCGCGCGCCCAAGCCCACGCTGCCGCGCTGATCGACTACAGCGCTCGCCTGACCCGCGCGACGATTGCCGCTCTGCCCGACGGCGATTACGCTTTTGAGGACGCGCTCGAGGGCGACGGCCAACGCGAGGCGCTCATCCCGATCCGTGCGGTGGTGCGCGTGCGCGGCGAGGCGATGCAGGTCGACTTCACTGGGTCAGCGTCGCAGGTGCGTGGCAGCGTGAACGCCGTGCCCGCCATCGTGCAGAGCGCCGTCTGGTACTGCGTGCGGCTGCTGGCCGAGGAACCGATCCCAATGAACAGCGGCTGCTTTCAGCCGATTGAGGTCGTCACGCAGGCCGGCAGCGTCCTCGACCCGCACTTCCCGGCGGCGGTGGCCGTCGGCAACACGGAAACGAGCCAGCGCGTGGTGGATGTCGTGCTGGGGGCGCTAGCGCAAGCCCTGCCTGATCGCATCCCGGCGGCCTCGCAGGGGACGATGAACAACGTCACGGTGGGCGGGGCGAACTTCGTCTACTATGAGACCATCGCGGGTGGGCACGGCGCGTCGCCGTTGGGCAACGGCTTAAGCGGTCGCCAATCTCACATGACGAACACGCAGAACACGCCAGTTGAAGCGCTGGAGATGGCCTATCCGCTGCGCGTGTGGCGCTATCACCTGCGCGCGGGCAGCGGTGGCGACGGGCGTCACCGCGGCGGTGAGGGCATCGTGCGCGAGGTGGAGTTCCTGACAGAGGCCGTCGTGACGGTCAACAGCGAGCGGCGACAACTTGCGCCGTATGGGCTGCGCGGCGGCCAGCCCGGCCAGGTTGGGGTCAACCGTTGGGTTCGTCGGCGCACGGTCTCAGCGCTTGCGGCCAAAGCGACGTTCCGCGCGCGGGCAGGCCAGCGCCTCGTGATCGAAACCCCCGGCGGCGGCGGTTGGGGCGCGAAAGAGTGACTCCCTCGCGGACTTTCGTAGGTTGCCCTGCGTCGACTTCGGCATATACTGGCCAATAGACGAACAGAGGGTGGAGCATGGAAGTCGGCACAGTCATCGGTGAGCAGTACACGATCGTTGAGCACATCGGGCGCGGCGGCATGGCGGATGTCTGGTCGGCGCGCGACGCGCGGCTGCGGCGCATGGTAGCCATCAAGACGATTGCCGTCGGCCTGACGCGCGAGATCGACCCCGTGAAGATGTTCCGCAGCGAGGCGCAGACCATCGCCAGCATGGAGCATCCTCACATCCTGCCGATCTACGACTTCGGCGAGCACGCGGGTAAACTCTACATCGTAATGCGCTTCGTCACAGGCGGCTCGTTGGAGCGGCGCATCACGGGGCCGCTGCCGTCGGATGAGGTGCTGCGCATCGGCGAGGCAGTGGCCTCCGCGCTGGATTACGCCCATCAGAACAAAGTCATCCACCTTGACCTCAAACCCCCCAACATTCTGATGGACAGTGTTGGCTCGCCCTATCTAGCCGACTTTGGCCTTGCGACCGTGCTGGACCCAGAAGGCCGCGCGCGCAACCCCGGCAGCGGCACGCTGCTCTACATGGCCCCAGAGCAGCTCACGTCAGAGATCATCGACCGCCGCGCCGACATCTACAGCTTCGGCGTGATGATGTACCACATGCTGACGGGCAAGCTGCCGTATGATGGTGTGATCTCGCTGGCGCTGCGGCAGATTCAGTTCGGCGATGTGCTGCCCGCACTCAGCGAGAGCGTGCCTAATTTGCCGGCGGCGCTTACGGAGGTGCTGCGGCAGGCCACCGCCAAAGACGCTGCTCAGCGCCCGCCCACCCTTAGCGCGGTGGTGGACGCCATGCGCGCCGTCCTCCAGCCGAGTGCTGTGGTGAACATCGAGCGCGCCCTCGACACTGCCGAGTACGCCCTGCTCGACGCGGTCAACGCCGAGTTGGGGCGGCTGTCTGCGCTGGGCGACCGTGACCTGCTAGAGGCCGTCGACATCTACACGCGGGCGCGGCACAACTGGGCGGGTGGGCAAGGCCGCTTCTTGGTGAGCTTGACGCACTTCCTGATCATGAGCAGCTACTACCAAGACGCGCGCCGTTATGACCTATCGGTAGACCGCATGGGGTATCAAATGCTGCTGCGCGGCGCGCTGGAGTACGACACTGACCTTGACGTGTGGTGGGCCTTCAACAGCGACGACGACCGCCGTTGGGTGTGCTTGCACACGCTGCGCAGCGGCTCCACCCCGGCGCGGATTCGCGCGCTCTACCGCCTTGAGACGCTGCCCGACGACCCCCAACAGCCGGTCATCCCGCGCCTCGTCGCGCAGGCGTTGGAGATCGAGCCAGATGAAGAAGCACGGCTCGCTATGCTGCAAGTTCTGACGACGCGCTCCAAATTGCTAAAGGACGCCAGCGTCTACCAAATCCGCTCAGAGTTCATGGGGCGGTTCGTCACGACGATGACGCGCTTAGGGCTGGAAGTGCGCCCGCCAACCGTCTGGCGCGACCCCGTCTACACGCCAGAGATTGACCTGATGATCGCGCAGCAGGCCTTCGACGAGGATGCGCCACGCGTGGCGGAAGCGGCCGCGCGTAGCATCGGGCGGATGCGCTCGCTGGTGGGGGTGCGCTATTTTGCCAACGAGCAGCGGCGCAAACGGGCCGGGGCGCTGCAAGCGCTGGCGCTGGTGCGCGACGAAGTGCCAGAGCTGCCGGAGGTCGTCAGCGTGCAGGGGCGCGCTTATGCGTGGCTGGTGAACACCGCCCGCCGCTTGACTGCCCGCCCGCTCGATTTGATCCTGCGGTTCACGCTGGCGCTGCTGGGCGGCTGGATCGCCTTCGGCCAGCACATCTACTCTACCTACTTTTCGATCGCGCTCTTCACGCCGCAGCGCTGGGGCAATGCCATCGCGTCCGGCTTGACGATGGGGGTGTTCATCGGGCTGCTCGTGCTCGTGACGGACGAGTTCTCACAGCGGCTGCGCGGCTTCTGGGCGTGGTGGCTGCGGCTGCTGATGGCCAGCGCCCTCGGGGTAGGCATCGGGGTGCTAACGTGGGCGGCCTTCCGCTGGTTCTACAGTGGGCGCATCCCGGCGTGGGATCTGATGCGCTTGGGCGGGGCGGGCTTGGCGTTGGGCTTCGTGCTGGTCAGCGTGACGCGCTGGCCGCGCTGGCGGGCGCTGTGGCTGCCGGCAGCGCTCATCTACTTCCCGATTGCGCTCTCTTACCCCAACGACTGCCTGCAGGACTTCGCCTGCTACTTCGCCGATGGGTCGATCTGGCTGCCCGCGTTCAATTACTTCCCTGTGGCGGGGGGCGGGCTGCTGATCGGGCTGCTGGTGGGTTGGTTCATCCCGCGCAAACGCGACGGCGAGCCGCTCATCCCCCTACCAGATCGCGCCAAGATCGCGCTGGCGGGCGGCGCAGGGGCGCTGTGGTGCGCGCTGATCTGGGTGATGTACGCAGTTGTCTTCCGTCAGGATTTCATCACGTATGACCACATCACGCTGTGGTTTTTCGGCTCGCTGGGGGTGGGGCTGCTGGCAGCAGCGCTCATGCAGCGGGCACAGGCGCTGGCCTTCGGCGGCGTGGGGCTGGCCGCGTTCGCGCTGCTGGCGCTCATCAGCACGCAGGCGGTCTTTGGGACGATTGACGCGCTGGGGATGGACTACTTCGAGCCGGCGGCGTTCGTCGCGCCGCAGAAAGAACTAGGCGTCGACGGTGACCGCGACGCGCTGCTGAGCTATCTCTACCCGCCGCAGCTGCTCACGGTGGGCCTGCCGATGGTGTTTGTGATCGCGCTGGGGGCGTATGTGCAGCCGACTTATGCGGCGCTGGCCGCGTTCATCGGTCAGCCGCAGGGCAAGCGCCGCGGGCGCGAGGCGTGGCTGGCGGGCGTGCTGCTCTACACGCTGTTTATGAGCGGGTTCATCAGCGTGTTCGCGCTGTTTTCGATCCACGTCAACGTGTGGTACGGCCTGCTGTGGAGCTTGTGGGGTTTTTTGACCTTCGCCGCGGCGCTGGCGGCGTGGCGCTGGGCGCGCTGGGGGGCGCAGGCGCTGCTCGTGATGGGCGCGCTGCTGGTGGCTGGGGCGGCCATCTTCGACCTGATGCACATCCTAGAGCCGCTCAGCCGCAGCCGCCCGGCCCCGCTGTTGGATCCGTCGGCACTGTTAGCGTGGGGCGCCTGGAGCGCAGCGCTGGGACTGTTCGCGCTTGGGGCGCTGCGCCGGCAGCTCTGGGGCGGGATTGGCCTGATCGGGGTTATCGCGGCGTGGTATGGGTTGGCGATCTTCGGCGTGCTGCCGAGCTTCGCGCTGGGGCTGGCGCTGGCGCATCTAGCGCTGGTGGCCTTCGCCCTTCAGCCGCACATGGCCAACATGGAGGCTGGCCGCCTGCGCGCCTCACTGGCTAGCCTGCGGCCTGCGCCAGCGCCTACGCCGAGCATCACCCTCAAAGACAGGGCAGCGGCTGCCCCCGCGGCCATGCCGACACTGCTAGATCTGCCCACCAGCGTTCAGCCGCCTGAGACGCTCCCACTGCCGCCGCAGACTATCGAACTAGGGATGACGCCGCCCCCTGCTCCGCCTGCCACGCTGCCCGCTGACATGCTGGCGACTGTGCCACTGGGCGATGAGCCGATCCCGTCAACACCCGCCGAGCCGTCCGCGCCGACGCAGCTTGACCCCGCTCCGCCGCCCGCCGCGCCGCGAGTCAAGATCGACACGAAGGGGTTGAAAGGAAGCGCCGCCCCGACAGAGGCCAAGCCCGCCGCGCCACGGGTCAAGATCGACACGAAAGGGTTGAAAGAGAGCGCCGCCCCGACAGAGGCCAAGCCCGCCGCACCGCGAGTCAAGATCGACACGAAGGGGCTGCAACCAAACGCCTCCCCGACTGAAGCGTCCAAGCCCAAACTCAAGTTCGATGCCAGCGCGCTGCGGCGCGAGCCGCCGCCGACACAGGTTCAGCCCTCGCTTGAGCCGACCCAGACGAGCGACGACGAATCGAAGCCCGACGAGGGCGAATAATAGGGGCAGTGAACCGCGCGGTTCGGTATGTCCCCTGTTTACTTGAGACTCACACTTGCAGGAACAGCCGCCCACCGAACTCGTCAACAAGGCGGTTGTCGTACTCGTCGGCATTGCGCGTCAGTGTGCTGATGATCTCGTAGGTCTCTTGCAGGTCAAGCCCGGTCAGCGTCCGTTCCGAGTAGAGGTAGACCAGATCACCGTAGACGCCAAAGCGGATGTTCGGCACGATCATGTTGAGTTCCAGCAGGCGGCGGTAGAACGCCAGCAGCCCGTGGTGCGGCAGGTACATGATCGGGCACAACACTTGCAGATAGTCGGTCTCTTGCTTGTTGGTGATGTAGACCTCGACCTGCGCCGACCCGTAGACGAACTTCCAGCCCATGCCATCTTGAACCGAGATGCGGCTGGCAGCGGGGTCAACGCTGGCGGCGCGCAGCACCTGCTCGACGAGTTGGGCGGCTTGCTCTCGGCCAGAGGATTGAGGTTGGCGGCCTCGGTTGAAGATGCTCATGTGGAAATCACCTCACAGCGTAGACATTTGCCGCGATACGTGCCGACTTGTGCGCCGCAGCGCTGGCAGGGCGGGTGGGTCTCATCGTACAGCAGCAGGGTGTTGGTGTTCGCTTGTGGATAGCGCGGCTTTTGGGCGTACTGTGGCAGGACGGAGCCGCACGTCTCGCAGTAGAAGCCGCCGTAGATCAAAGCGCGGCTGCTGCTGCCGCACGCGGGGCAATATGCTGGTACGTAGGGGGCCAACAGCTGAAGTTCCGTCGCATATTGGCCGAGCAGCGTCAGGATGGCGGCGGCGTGCAGGCCGAAGCGCTGCTGCCCCCCGCGGAAGGTGTTGTCTGTCAGCAAGCCGCACCAGTGCCCCCGCGCGTCGTAGATCGGGCTGCCGCCCGCGTCGGGCAGGCGTTCTAGGGTGGTCGGGAACCAATGGGGCGCGATCACCTCACGGCGCGGCAGCAGCGCCGCCCGCAGCGCCTGCCCGCGGTGGTCGAGCACCGTGAGCGGCGCGTTCTCAGTGAGGCTGTCGGGGTTAGCCGCGGGGACGACCTGCCGCGCGTAGGCGTTCACGCGCACAAACGCCAGATCGTACAGGGGATAGGAACGCAGGACGACCCCTTGCAGCCCCTGCCCCCCCGGCAAGAAGACGTCAATCAGCATGTTCATCCCGACGACGTGGCGCGTGGTGGCGATGATCCCCTGCGGGTGGACGAGGCAGCCCGCCCCGACGCCGTTCGGCCCACCCGACACAGCCACGACGTGCTGCACACTCCCCACGTCGAGCGGCGGCTGACCTGCGAAGACGTCCGGCAGCGGCAAGGCTTGCTGCGTGATCGTTGTGAAGGGCACGGCCATGCTGCTGGGGTTGGGGGCAGTCTGCTGCGCCGTGGGCGGGAGCTGCGCCGTCATCAGGGCGCTCATCCGCCGTCGCACGTCCTCGTTGTTCGGGGCGTAGGCCAGCGCCTGCCGCAGATAATCGAGCTTGACCGCGGGCTGAGTGGCCGTTTCGGCTAGCCAGACGTGTGCTACCGCGCGCAGCTCATCCGGCAGGTTGTGGCGCAGCGCGATCCGAATCAAGCGCGCGCCCTCTTGAAGCTGTTGGTTCTGGATCGATTGAATGCCTAGTTCGAGCAGTCGGCTGGTCATGAACATAGTATAGCACGAACGTAGTATAGCACGGCAGCGGACGTTGGGCGCGTCGAACCTCAGTAGGCCGCGGGTCGCGTCTCTGCTTACGACAGGTTACAATGATGGGTAGTGTCCAATTTCACCATAGAGCGCTATGCCCGCTGATGTGTTCCTCGGCAAGCACTACCCTCTCGGCCCGACTGTTTACCCAGACGGGGTCAACTTCTGCGTGTTCAGCAAGAACTGCGCGCGCGTTGAGCTGCTGTTCTTCGACGACGTGGACGACTACCGCCCCAGCCGCGTGATCGAGCTTGACCCGGTGATCAACCGCACCTTCTACTACTGGCATGTCTTCGTGCGCGGCGTGGGACACGGCCAGATCTACGCTTACCGTGTTTATGGGCGCTATGAGCCAGAAAACGGCCTGCGCTTCGACGGCAGCAAGGTGCTGCTTGACCCCTACGCGCGGGCGGTGACCGTGGGGCGGCACTATGACCGCAGCATGGGGCGGCGCTACGGCGTGGCCAACGTCCGCGAGTCGATGAAGTGTGTCGTCGTCGACACGAGCACCTACGACTGGGAAGAGGACAAGCCGCTCAACCTGCCCTACGCCCACAGCGTGATCTACGAGATGCACGTGGGCGGCTTCACCAAGCACCCCAACAGCGGCCTGCCGGATGGACTGCGCGGGACGTATTCAGGTTTGATCGAGAAGATTCCCTACTTACAGCAGTTAGGCATTACCACCGTGGAGCTGCTGCCCGTCGCCCAGTTTGACCCGTACGACGCGCCGCCTGGTCGCGTCAACTACTGGGGCTACGCGCCAGTGAACTTCTTCGCGCCGCACATCGGCTACAGCACCACCGGCAACCCGCTGGACGCCATCACCGAGTTCCGCGACATGGTGAAAGCGCTGCACCGTGCTGGGATTGAAGTCGTGCTGGACGTGGTGTTCAACCACACCGCCGAAGGCAACCACGAAGGCCCCACCCAGTGCCTCCGTGGGTTGGAAAACCGTGCCTACTACATGCTGGAGCCGAACAACCGCGCTCTATACGCCAACTACAGCGGCACAGGCAACACGCTCAACGTCGGCAACAGCATCGTCCGCCGCATGATCCTTGACAGCCTGCGCTACTGGGTGAGCGAGATGCACGTGGACGGCTTCCGCTTTGACCTCGCCAGCGCCCTGACCCGCGACGAAGCCGGCCGCCCGCTCGCCAGCCCGCCCCTCATCTGGGAGATCGACAGCGAGCCGATCCTCGCCGGCGCGAAGCTTATCGCCGAAGCGTGGGACGCGGGCGGGCTGTATCAAGTGGGGTCGTTCGTCGGGGATCGTTGGGCGGAGTGGAACGGCAAATTCCGCGATGACGTGCGGCGCTTCGTCAAAGGTGACGAGAACACCGTGCCCGCGCTGGCCAGCCGCATCGTCGCCAGCCCGGACCTCTACCACCCCAGCCGCGATCCGAACCGCAGCATCAACTTCGTGACCGCCCACGACGGCTTCACCCTCAACGATCTTGTGAGCTACAACCACAAGCACAACCTCGCCAACGGGGAGGACAACCGCGACGGAACCGACACTAACTACAGTTGGAACTGCGGCGTCGAAGGCCCCACCGATGACCCCGAGATCGAAGCCCTACGCGTACGCCAGATCAAAAACTTCTTGACGCTGCTGCTGCTGGCGCAGGGCACGCCGATGCTCGTGATGGGAGATGAGGTGCGCCGCACCCAGCACGGCAACAACAACGCCTACTGCCACGACAGCGAGCTAAGCTGGTTCGATTGGTCGGCGGTTGAGCGCGAGCATGAGCTGCTACGCTTCACCAAGAACTTGATTCGCCTCAAGCGCTCACGCTACGCCTATGTGATGGACGATTACCTTGTCAACAACGGCAGTATGCGGCTCACATGGCACGGCGTGGCGCTCGATCAACCCGACTGGTCGGCCCATTCGCACTCGCTGGCAGTGCTGCTGCAGAGCAACATGGGCAGCGCTTACCTGATGATGAACGCCTTCTGGGAGCCGCTCGCGTTCGAGCTGCCCGCCATGCCGTGGTATCGCCTGATCGACACCGCGCTGGCCAGCCCCAACGACTTCTGCCCCCCGTCAGACGCCCCGCGCCATCGCCAGCCGTTCTACCACGTAGAGCCGCGCTCGGTCGTGATGCTCGTCAACCAGCGCCGCCAACGTTAGCCGCCGCCACCAGCGCACGGTAGCCTTCCACGTAGCCCTTAGGCGAGAAGAAGTCTTGAGCGAAGCCGCGGGCAGCCTCGGCCAGCGCCTCAACGCGCGGATGCTCATAGGCGCAGCGCAGCGCCCCTGCCAGCGCGGGCACGTCGCCCGGCGGGATGAGCCAACCCGTCTCGCCGTCGCGGATCAGATCCGGGATGCCACCGACGCGCGTGCCGATGACGGGCGTGCCGGTCAGCATCGCCTCCAGCACGACGCGCGGCAGCCCCTCCGAGAAGGACGGCAGCGCCGCCACCCGCGCTCGCGCAAAGTAAGCGGCTAACTCGCGCTGAGGCACTTTGCCGACGAAGCGCACGCGCTCCGCCACGCCCAACGCCTGCGCCTGCGCCACGAGCTGCGCCGCGTATTCCGCGTTCTGTGGCTCGCCGACGATGTACAGAGTGGCCTCCAGCGGGGCCGCCTGAGCGAACGCCTCGATCAACAGGTGAACGCCTTTGCCCGGGCGCAGCACCCCAGCATACGTCACATCGACGCACTGGGCGGCTGGGCGCGCGCGCGGCACATCGGCGAAGGCGCTCATGTCTGACCACGCCATGAAGCGCACGTGCGGCGCATGCGGCGCGTACACTCGGCAGCGTTCCTCTGTCGCCGCAGAGACGGCACGCGTCGCGTCAGCATGGCGGAAGGCGTAGCGCGCGGCGGCTATCATCAAGCGCTGCACCAGCGGGCGCAGCGGCACGCGCCGCTGCAAGAAGAGGTCAATCTCAAAGTTGTTGTGGTTTTCGATCACCAGCCGTACCTTGTCGCCAAAGCGCTGTTTCATCCACACGCCGACGACAGCTTCAAATGGGCTTTGGGCGATGAGCGTAACGCACGCGCGCGCGGCGATGAGGCGGTTTAGCAGGCGCGGCATCTGCGTGTAGTAGAGGGCGTAGCGCAGCGCGGCGCGGCGCGGCGTCGGCAGCAGGTAGAAGTCCACCTCCTCGACGAAGTGCGCGGGCGTGCCAGCCGCGGCGAACCCCGTCACGAGGATCTCGTGTTCTAGCCCGGCAGCCAACAGCCGCCACTTGGCGCGCTGCGTGTCGTCCAGCGGCTGGCTGTAGCGAGCGCTGCTCAGCCAGATCAGTGCGTGCGTCAATAGATGCCTTCCTCGTCGATCAAGTCGTCCTGCGGTTCAGCGTGAGGGTTGCTCTCGATCTTCTCCAGCGGCACGCTGCGCCCCACCCGAAAGCGATCCAAGTCGCGCACGACGTGGGCGTTGGGGAAGATAGCCTGCGCCTCGGCGATCATCTGCTTCTCGCCGTAGCGGCGGCTGATGTGGTTCAGCAGCAGCCCTTTCACGCCAGTCTCAACGGCCAGCGTAGCGGCCTGCGCGGCGGTGATGTGGCCGTAAGACGCGGCCAGCTCTGCATCTTGGTGCAGGAAGGTCGCCTCGATCACCAGTGCATCGGCTTCAGCGACGACCTCACGCAGGTTGTCCGTGCGGGCGGTGTCGCCGGTGAAGACGAGTTTTGTGCCCTTGATCGTCTCGCCGAGCACGTCGTTCGGGTGCACCTCGCGGCCATTGGCCAGCGTGATCCGCTCGCCGCGCACGAGCCGGCTGCGCTCGGGGCCGAGGGGGACGCCCAACGCGGCGGCGCGCTCGGGCAGGAAGGGGCGATGATCGCGCTCTTGGAACACGTAGCCCAAGCAGCCGCGCCCGCGATGCGTCACCGCGAACGCGCTGATCGTAAAGTGCTTGGCCTCGTAGATCACGCTCGGGTGCTCGACCTCGTGCAGGTTCAGCGGGATGCTCGCCGCGCGCGCCGGCAGCACCACGCTGTAGAGCAGGTTGCGCACGCGCTCAATCGTCTGTGGGCTGCCCCAGATGTGGATGTCGGCCATCGTCTCCCAGCGGGTATACGTTGAGACGATGCCCGCCACGCCGAGGATGTGATCAAGGTGGGGGTGCGTGAGCAGGATGCGGTTCAAGCGCCGAAAGCCGATGCCCGCGCGCAGGATCTGACGCTGCGTGCCCTCACCGCAGTCCACGAGGAAGCGCTCCTCACCTGCGAGCACTGCCGCTGCGGACAACCCTCGATGCACCGATGGGGCTGAGGCTGACGTGCCTAAAAAGACGATCTCGAACACGGCTTACTCGCCAATCTCTATGCTGTACAAGATCAGCCGATCGCCTCGACGCTGCTGCTCTGCGTCGAACACCGGCAGCCGTGCGCCAGTCTGCTGCTGGTACGGGCCGACGGACACCCAGTACGGGCCGGGCAGCAGCGTCGTCCGCAGTTGAATCGGCACGAGCTGCACGAACACATCGCGCTCGCGCAGGTAGCTCACGTCTACGCTGATCATGTCGCGGTTGTCAGCAACGGTCACCAGGTCGCTCAAGACGTGGGTGAAGAACTGCAAGTCTGAGGGAACTGCGCCGCTCTCGACGCGCCAATAGTTGATGACGGTGATCACCTCGCCGGGGCGGTAGCGGCGGTCGCGGTCGGGTTCGTTGCCGAGCCACGTGATGTTGCCGCCGAAGCGGATCGGCGGGTTGACAGGCGGCTCAAGCTGAACCATCTCGCCGTAGCGCGCAGCTACCGTCGTGGTAAACACCCCGAGCCGATCGGCGAGGGTCGGGGCAATGTCCATCTCCAGCACGCGCGCGGGCGGAAGATTGGCATCAACGAGCGGCGTTCCCATCACCAGCCACTCGCGCAGGTAAGGCGGGGCGGTGTCGAGTGCGTCCGGTTCGACTAGCAGCACGCGGAACCGCTCGCCGCCGCGTGGGAAGATCAAGCCCGTGTTGCAATCGACAAAGCGCACGTTGGCCAGCGGGCGGCGGTTGGTCATGAGGATCAGGCGCTGCGTGGCGTTGAGGGTGCGCCCCCCGCCAGGGCCGCTCACCTGCGGGTAGCAGATCACAGTCGGGATTGTGCCCATCTCACGATCAAGGAAGCGCGCCAACTGGTGCAGGTCGGTCTCGTAGGCCTGACGCACCGACGCTTGGGCGGGCCACACCGTCAGCAGGTCGCGCCCCGTCCAGAAGAGGTTGACCCCGCCCAGCGCCACCAGCCCGACCGCCAGCACCGGGCGCAGCCGCTGCGGGGCGCGCGTCAGCAGCAGGTGCACCGCCGCGCCAAAGCACAGCGCCAGCGGAACCATCCACGCGGCCATGTCTGAGTAGTTGGGCGCGGCGTCTGCCAGCAGCGCCACCGGCGACATCGCCAAGAGAAACACCCCCACCAGCACGTAGCGCGCATAGCGGCGGAACCACACAAGCGCCCCCACTCCCCCCGCGATGAGCAGCGCCGTGAGCGGGTCAAAGAGCGGGCGGCTTGGCAGGTTGTGCGCGGGGTTCTGATCACCGTTGACCATTAGCGCGGCAAGGCTGTTGAGCAGGCTGCCGCCGATGTCGTCGAACCCGCCGATCAAATAGCTGCCAGAGTGCAGCCCCGGGCGGTTGATGCTGAAGATCAAGTAAGGCATGGTCAGGATGATGACGATCAACACGCTGAAGCCGATATAGCTCAGGCGTTGACGGTCGAACGGGCGGCTAAGCACCGCGTAGACGATGAAGATCATCGCGCCCAGCGCCGCCAGCAGCCCGACCGGGTGCAGGTAGAACGCCACGCCCAGCGCTGCCCCTAGCGTGCCAAAGGCGGTCGTCGTCGCGGTCTCCTCGCGGGCGACGCGGTAGACTGGCACAGCTCGCGCCAGTGCCAGCATCACCACCACCACCATCAGCGGAACCAGCCCATCGACCAAGATGCTGCGCGCCAGCAGCGTCGGCCAGAAGCTCAACGTCAGCAGCGCCATCGCCCCCAGCCCCGCCAGCACGCCGAACAAGCGCACCGCCAGCGTGTACACCAGCGTCAGCGTCATCAACGACGCTAGGACGAACGTCCAGCGCAGCGCGAACGGCCCCGCCCCTGTGAAAGCCGTGGTAACGGCCAGCGCTGTTGGCCCGAGCATCTCGACGCCGCGCCCGGGCGCTTCTTCAAACAAGATGGTGATCGTGCCGCGGCGCGCGGTCTCCATCAGGCGGATGGTCTGCTGTTCGCGCGCGGTCAGGCCAGCCGGCAGATCTGCCACCTGCGCCATGCGCAGCGCCGCCGCCAACAAGAGCAGCAGCAGCGCGATTCCGTAACTCACCCGTGATGACAATTACATTTCCTAACACACTGCGGGTTGACACAAGCGGCCATTATAGCGCAGTTGCCGCCGCGCTACAGGCCAGAACGGCCACCCCCAGCGCGGTCAGCAGCCACGTCAGCCGCACTTCAGCGCGGCGCAGGCGCTGCCACTCGGCGGGGGCGCCTTTGCTGTGTGCCATCAAGAGGCTGACGCGCTCCAACGACGGCGCAACGCCGTATTGCAGCGCGACCCCCGCCACCATCATCCCCACGATGAGCAGGTGCTTGAGCAGCATGATCCGGCTCCAGTCGTTGTCGAACGTCAAGAAGCCGTCGTAGTGGGGGTCAGCCGTCATCTGGAGCAGCCCCGTCACCCACAGCGCGGCCAAGCACAAGTTGCTGATGGGGTAGAAGCGCTGGCGCAGGCGCGACAGCACCCGATAGAACGCAGGCTGCCCGTCGATGGCGCGGCGCACCTCTGGGAATACCAGCAGCGCCGTCACCAGCAGCCCGCCGATGTAGACGACTGTCGCCAAAATGTGGACGAACAAGCTAAGGGCAAGACTTGACGAGTCCAATGTATTCTTCCTCCGTCGCGTCGGGTTTGCCTTCTGGAACGACGAACTCATCACAGAACTTGGGCATGCGCATCATGGCCATCAACGCGGGGCTGTGGAAGCGGTCAAACGTACTGAGCGACCACCAATATTCCTCGTTGGATTGATCCCAGCCGGGCTTTTGCAGGTAGATGGCGCTCACCAAGCCCACCCACGGACGCCAATGCTGGACGATGTAATCATACGCGCGCAGCATGTAGGCCTCGCGCTGCTGCTCGGTCACGGCGAACCAACTGTACTCAGGGTGGATCGGGTCGGTCGTGTAGCCCATCTCGAGGATTGCCATCTGGCGGGCGCTGTCGTTGTAGAGCAGCATGATCTTGCGTAGATCCTCCACGCGGCGGAAGCTGGCCCAGCGCCCGCGCCCGTCGCGTTCGGCGTCGTCGGGGCCATACTCCGGCGCAGAGAAACCCGGCGCGTGCACCCCCACTGCGTCTACGTGCTGCTGAAAGCCCGCGCGGTACATCGCGTCGAGGAACACGTCATCTGGGACGGCGGTTGCGTCGTGCGTGCCGGTTGGGGCTAACCCCGCCGAGATGACGCGCGCGGCGGGGTCAGCAGCGCGGATGGCCGAGCTGCAAGCGGCCAGCAGCTTCACATAACCCGCGGCGTCCGGCGGTTGATTGCCCCACTCACGGCTGAGGTTCGGCTCATTCCACACCTGATAGCCCACGATCCGCCCGCGGTAGCGCGCCGCCAGCGTGCCGCAGTAGGCCGCCCACGCCGCCAGATCGTCGGGCGGGGTGTCGTGCTTGTCGTCGCTGAAGGCGCTGCCGGGCGCGGCCCATGCGGGCACTTGGCCCAGCCGCGCCACCACGCGGATGTTCCGCCGCTCGGCTTCGTGCAGGATGCGGTCGGCTTGGGTGAAATCCCATTGGCCGGGCTGCGGCTCTAGATCGCGCCATGCGAAGGTCTGCTTGATCGTGTTGAAGCCCAGCATGGTCACCGTGTCCATTTGGTAGCCGAAGTAGCCAGTATCCCACCAGCCGAACACTTGAATGCTGTACGTGAGGGATGGAAAGGCGGGGTTGCGGATGTCCGCGCCCCGAAACGGATCCACAGGCCGCAGCGCCCACGCCGCCCCTGCCATCAGCAGCAGGGTCAGCAGCGCACCGCCGCCCGCTAGGGTGCGTCGTGTCATCGGTGGTTACTGCCGTCCTGTGCGCCGATTGTAGTCGAACACCCATTCACCGATGGCGTCATACGCAGGACGGAAGGTGAAGCCCGGCCCGATGAGCGAGTACGGCACGTTGTCGTTGTCGGGGTTGTAGCCTGCCTGCGGCCCGTAGTTGAGGTTCCACACAATCGCCAAACGGGTGAAGCCCGATTCCTCCATAAAGCTGAGCGCCTGCGGGAACCACTCGGCTTGCTCGGCGAGAGTGTTGTCTTTGGCGAACTCAAAGCCCGCAGGGTAGCCCTCTAAGTCCTCGGCCACCGCCCAACCGAACTCCGTCACGCACAGTTTCATCTGGCTGCCCGCCGCGCGGATGCGGTTGGCGTAGCCCTCAAGCGTGCTGCGGAAGCTCCAACTGTGGTGCGGGTTGTCGAACGGCCCGCGGAACTGCGCGGTGGGGTCGTTGAAGCCCTCATCCCAGCGCACGAGCGGCGGCAGGTTGTAGCCGTTGGCGTGCGCGCCGTAGCAGTCGGCGTAGTTGAGCACGCCCGCCTGAATGAGCATATCCGTGTAGCGGAAGTCATTGATAGCGCTCACGCCGTCGTCCCAGCCGGTGGGTGAGAGCGCGCCGGTGATGATCAAAATGCCGGGGTCAACTGCTTTGACGGCGTTGTAGGTCGCTTGCAGCAGCGCGACGTAGTTGCGCGCGCTCAACCCGTTGGGGGAGGACCACTCGCGGTCGATATTCATCTCATTCCACACCTCGATCGCGGCCACCTGCCCGGGGTAGCGCTCGATGACCTTCAGCACGAAGTCGACGTAGTCTTGCACGTTGGCGGGCGGCCCTTGCTTGCTGAGGTCAGCGCCCGGCTCGCGCGCCCAGTCCGGCGCGGTGACGATGCTCAAGGCCTGCTTGATGCCGAAGCGCTGCGCCGAGGGCATCACGAGGTCAAGGATGGCCCAATTGTACTCGTTGCGGTTTGGCTCAAAGTCGCGCCAGCGGACTTGCGTCTTGACCCACTCCATGCCGAGGTCGTTACGCACGCTGCGATAGAACCCATCTTGGTTATTGGGGTTGAAGTCGAGCGAGAACTGCACCTGAATCCCGACTTCAAAACGGTTGTCAAAGGCTGGGGCGAGCGTCGGCAGCGGGGTAGGCGAGGCGGCCTCTGGCGCGGGGACGCTGGGCGTAGGCGTAACAAACTGCGCCACGACCTGCGGTTCCACGGTGGGGCTGGGGGTGATGGGCAGCGGCGTCTGGCTAGGGATCACCAGCGGCTGCGAGAGCGCCACGTTGAGGTTTTCATCATCGCGCGGGGCGTTGGGCGAGGTATACGTGAAGTAGATCGCCATGAAGGTTGCCATCCCCATCACCAGCGTGATGAATGTCCACACCAGCACAAAGCTCCGCAGTTGGCGCTGCGCCTGTTTCACACGAAGGGTATTTGTTGTCATGTTCGGGTCTCCTTGACCTTACGACTTATCGGGCGGCGGCCAGCGCATCACAGGCTGGGCAGCCCCCGCCCGGACGGATGATGGCGAAGCCTGCCATCGGATCCGCCCCATAGTACGTGAAATCCACGTTCCAGACAATCATCATCCGCACGCGCCCGCTCTGCGAGAGCAGCGCCGCCGCCTCGGCCAGCCATGCAGCCTGCTGCCCCACCGTGACGCCGCTCGCCCACGCGAAGTACGGATCAAGCGGCGGGTAGCCCTCTGGCGTGAGGTAGCCTAACTCGGTGAAGCACAGCGGCTTCTGACCGCCGATGATGTTCCAATAGCGGTCGAGCAGCGTGCGCAGGTAGCGCGTGTAGTAGTTGTCGCGCGGGTCGCCGCTGGTCACGCTGGGCGGGACGATGCCCTCATTGTAGTGGACGCCGACGCAGTCAGTGTAGTTGAGGCCGCCCGCCGCCACCATCTCGGCCAGCCAGCGGTCGTCGTTCATCACGCGGCCCGGGTAGGCGGCCTCTGCGCCGGTGGGGCCGGGGGCAGCGCTAATGACCGCCACGGAAGGGTTGCGGCTCTTGATGGCGTCATAGGCGAGGCGCAGCATGTTGGTGTAGGCTGCGCCGCTAATCTGGCCGGTTGGCCACTCACGATCGAGGTTTGGCTCGTTCCACACTTCAATCGCGTCGGGGCCGTAGCTGGCAATCGTCGCTAGCCAGTTGACATAGCCGCTGATGAAGCCGTCCCCGCCCGCGGCGAGGTCGCCGGGGTTGCCCACCGTGCCGATGAGCGACTTGAAGCCGTTCTGCCGCGCGAGGTTGATGTAGTTGGCGGCCGCGCTGGCGTCGGCCCCCGGCGAGTAGCGCACCTGCACCTTGAGCCACGTCATGCCTGCCCGCTGCATCGCGCTAATGGTGGCGGCGCTGCTGGCGTTCGAGACGTGCCCGCCGTACTCAAACTGCCCCACGCGGATGCTGCCAGCGCCGGGGCGAACAGCCCCCCAGTTGCTGCCGCCGCCGGCGCTTCCCGCCGGGGCAGCCGTGGCCACGATGGGCGCGGGGGTGGGCGTAACCGTCGGCAGGGGGGTGGGCGTCGGGGTGGGCAGGGGGGTCGGGGTAGCGGTCGGCTCGAAGAGGGCGACGACTGCGCCGCTGCGCGGGCTTTCCTCGACGTCCTCGCCGATGCCCGTGATTGCCACGTTGACGGCGTAGTTGCCGTCAGGTGCGTTGAGGACGGTTTCCAGCTCTTGCCCGAGCGGGGTGATGACCTCTTGCAGCAAGCCATTCGTGCCCTCAATCCGCCAGCGCAGGACTAAATCCGTCGGTGAGACAGCAGGCGGAACTTGCGCACGGTAGTCGCGGATCGCGGCACTGACTCCCTCGGCCAGATCAGGCGCGAGCAGGTCATAGAAGGCTGCGCCCGCTAGTGCAAAACCGGCGCCGGCGTCTAGTCGCCAGCGCAGCGCGTTGCCGGTCATGAGCCAGACGCGCGCGGCGCGGCTGCCGTCTGCGTGAAGGTAGTCCACATAGGGGGCGTTGAGGCGCATGTCCACGCCCGCCAGCGCTGGGCGGCCGTCAAGGCGGGCGCGGATGGTGGAACCGGGGACGACCACACCGCCCTCAGTATGCGGCGCGCTGACCACCACGCTGCCCAACGCGGCGAGGCCTTCGTCATAGCCCACCGAGGTATAGGCCGCGTTCAGCTCGCGGATAGAGCGGGCGGTCATGCCCATCATCAAGCGGGTGCGATCCACCTCGCGCACCGCCCACGTGAACAGCGCGCGGGCGTACTCGCGTTCGCCTTGCAAGTAGGCCTGCGGATCAAGTGGCAGGTTGACCTGCACAAAGTCGGCGTAGCGGCCGATCTGCTGCCAGTCATACGGGCCAGTGTCCCACTCGCCGAGGTGGTTCACGGGCGCAGGGACGACTACGCCGAGCTTCATGCGCGTCGTGTTGAGCTGGCTGCGCAGCTCGCGCATGAAGGCGCTGAAGTTGTCGCGCTGGTCGGCGCTCAGGCCACGGTAGTCGATCCACACGCCATCGAAGCCGCCCGCCGCCAGCGAGGCGATCTGGCGCGCGTGTTCGCGGCGCAGCGCGGGGGTGCTCAAGAGCAGGTTGACCGTCTCGGTGTCGAGCGCGCGCGGGTCGGCAAAGTCGCGCAGGATGGGCATCACCTGATAATCCGCGGCGAGGTCGAAGCCGGGCGCGAGGCTGCCGGTCAGCGCGCCGTTGAGCATCGGCTGCAAGCCCGCTGGCGCGACAATGTCGGCGATGGCAGCAGCCTCGGGGGTCAAGAGTTGGGTGAGGTCGTACTGGACCACCACCAGCGGCGGGGTCGGAGCCACTTGGAAGAGCGCCACCGCGTCGTACTTGCGCGCGGTGACGGCCTCAAAGCGGCGGCCATTGTAGCGCGCGGGGATGAACTCCCAACGGGCGTTGGCGCGGTCATAGCCGTAGACGTCCAGCACTTCCGGTTGGGCGGCGCTCGGCTCGACCAAACTGAAGCTCAGCAGGGCGTCGTTTGGCTGGCGATACTGCACGCGGTAGACGTCGCTCAAAAGGGCGAGATTGCGCGGCAGGGCGGCCTGCGCCTGCCGCACCCAGTCGGAGGCGTCGCCGCCGTAGGCGAACGTCACCAACGGGACGCGCCCCAACGTCAGATCTACGGCTGGCCCGCTGACCAGCGACACGCGCAGCCCATCCTCGGCGGTCGCAGCGCGGCTGCCCGGTTGGCTCAGCGCGGTGTACTGCACGCCGAACAGCCGATCATAGAGGCTGAAGGGCGGCAGGAACAAGCCCACCAGCACCATCAGCCCCGTGATTAGCGCGGTGGTGATCAGAATGGTCGCGCCGCAGCCGCGCGGCAGGCCGTCCGCTTCTGCCTCGTCCCGCGCCGGATCATAACTCGTCATGAACGCCCCTTCTCAACCATGCCCACAGCGTTCAGCGCCCCAGCGCGTCGCAGGCGGGGCAGCTTCCATCGGGGCGGATGATCGCGTAGCCCGCCATCGGGTCATCACCGTAGTTGGTGAAGTCGACATTCCAGATGATGAGCACGCGCACGTTGCCGCTGCGGCGCGCCATGTCCACCACTTGGCGCAGCCACGCGGCCTGCTGCGCCACCGTGACGTTGCTCGCCCACGCGAAGCCGCCCGGCAGCGGGCCGAGGCCCTCTGGCGTTAGGTAGCCCAGCTCGGTGAAGCACAGCGGACGGCTGCCACGGAACGCGCCAGAGTAGACGTTCACCATGCTCGGGTAGTAGCGCGTGAAGTACTCGCTGCGCGGGTCGCCGCGGGTGACAGTCGGGGGGACGATCCCCTCGTTGTAGTGCACGCCCACGCAGTCCATGTAGTTGGCTGCGCCCGCGGCGGCCATCTGCTGGAGGAAGACAGCGTCATCGCAGCCGCCTGCCTGACACCCACCGAAGAAGCCGGTTGGGGCGGGCGCGCCACTGATGACGAGCGTGTTGCGGTTGGCGCCTTTGATGGTGTTGTAGGCACGCGCCAGCAGTTGGGTGTAGGTCGCCCCGTTGACTTGGCCAGTGGGCCACTCGCGGTCGATGTTCGGCTCATTCCACACCTCAATCGCGTCCGCGCCGAGGGCGGCCAGGCCGGCGACGAACCCCGCGTACTCGTCAAAGTAGCCCTCGCCCAGCACTTCCGACGGCAGCCCTACCACGCCGAGCATGATGCGGAAGCCCTTGCTGTGCGCATCAGCGATCAAGCCCGCGAAATCGTTGGGGTTGTTGCCGCGGAAGTAGCGAATCTGCTTCTTGACCCACGTCATGCCTGCGCGGCGCATCGCGTTGACTGTGCCCTCGTTCAGCGAGGCGACATGCCCACCGTAGCTGAAGCCGCGCACCGGCGACCCGGCCACGACCGGCGCGGGCAGGTTCCCGCCGCTGGGGGCTGCGGGCGCAGGCGGCGCGCCGCTGGGTGGGGCCGATACCGTGATCGGCGCGTCACGCGCGATCACCGGCAGCGGCAGCACTTGGTTCAGCCGCAGCCCCAACGCCCCGAACACCATCCAGCCCACTTGGCCGCGCTCGGTGATGCCGCGCACCCACTGGCCGTCCTCGTTGCGCCCGTCAAGCGCCACCGCCGTTCCGACGGGCAGCACCGTGATTCGATCCCACTCCGTGCCCGGCCCCGTGCGCAGGGTGAGACGCTGCTGCACCGTGACGATCAAGCCCTCTTGGGCGCTCAGCGGCAGGCTGACTAGCAGCAGTAAAACGAGACCAAGCAGCATCTTATACGGTCTCTGTGTCATCTTGTAAAACCTCTTCAAACTGTTAACCTTGCTGAGCATTGTAGCAAAGTTTTGTCCGCTGTCATGAATCGGCCTTGTCTTTCCAACCATAGAGCAGTCGTCATGAACGATCCAATTTCCTTGCACACTCAGCCCAACGGCGTTTACACACTCACGTTTAACCGTCCAGAAGCGATGAACGCGCTCAACCGCGCCGCCATGCTGCAATTGGCCGCGTCCATTCGCCAGCTTGAAGCTGACCCCACCCTGCGCGCGCTGATCGTCACCGGCGCGGGAGAGGCCGCCTTTTGCAGCGGCGGCGACCTCGTGGAGCTGCGCGCTCAACCGACAGAAGCCGACGCGCGCGCCATGATCGACTTGATGGGCGACGCGCTGCTAGCGCTCGAGCGACTGCCGGTGCCGGTCATCGCGGCGATCAACGGCTACGCGCTGGGCGGCGGCAGCGAGATCGCCCTCGCGTGCGACCTGCGCATCGTGGATGAAAGCGCGCGCATGGGCTTCGTGCAGATCAACATGGCGCTGACCCCCGGCTGGGGCGCAGGGCAGCGGCTGGCGCGGCTCGTCGGCGCGTCAAGGGCGTTGGAGCTGCTGCTAGACGGCCAGCCACTGGACGCCGCGGCGCTGCGGGTGCTGGGGCTGGCCAACGAGATCGCCCCCCGCGGCAAGGCGCTAGAGGCCGCGCTGCGCCGCGCGGAAGCCATCGCTGCGCGCCCGCTGCAGGTCGTCCGCGCGATCAAAGCTCTGCTGCACGCCCATCGTACCCTGCCGTATGAGGCCGCCCTTCAAGCCGAGCGCGACCTGTTCCCTCCGCTGTGGGCGCACCCCGACCACTTGCAAGCTGTGGAGGCTTTCTTCGCTCGTCAAGCGCGCAAAGGCTGACGCCGCCCTCACCCTTCGATGTGCGCCCTTTGTCGAGTAGGATGAAGGCATCATAACAAACACTGAAGGCTGTCGTTCTATGTCTGCGTTTTATACGACTGTGGCCCGCTTTTACGACGCTGAAACCGCCGATCGCGTGGACGACTTGGCGCTATACAGCCGCCTGGCCGAGGAAGTCGGCGCGCCGATTTTCGACGTAGGATGCGGCACAGGGCGCGTGCTGCTGCATCTGGCGCAGGAAGGCCACCGCGCCCACGGCGTCGACAACGACGCAGCTATGCTCGCCCGTTTAGAGCACAAGCTCAACGGCCTGCCCCACCTGCGCGAGTTCGTCACCTACGAGCAGGCCGACATCCTCACTTACCGCGCGTCACAGCGCTACCCGCTGGCGCTGCTGACCTACAACGCGCTCATGCACTTCCACGCACAAGAGGCGCAGATCGCCCTGCTCAAGCGCCTGCGCGCGCTGACCGCTGAGGGCGGCCTGCTCGTGATCGACCTGCCCAACGCCGGCGAGACCTTCGCCACGCAGGACAGCGACGCCCTGCTGTTGGATCGCACCTTCATCGACCCTGAAAGCGGCCACCTCATCATGCTCCAATCGCACAGCGTGCTCGATCGCACGACGCAGCTGCTGCACGTCAAATGGATTTACGACGAGGTCGACGCGGACGGTGTGGTGCGGCGGCTCATCGCGCCCCACGTCCTGCGTTATTTCTTCTACCCTGAGATGACCCTGCTGCTGAAGCTGTGCGGCTTCCGTGTCGAGGCGGTCTACGGCGGCTGTGAGGAAGAGCCGTTCGAGGACGGCTGTGAGCGGATGGTGATCTATGCGCGCCCTGAGTAGCCTGTGCGTCGCGGTAGCGCTGCTGCTGACGGCCTGCGCAGGGGCAAACGATCCCACACCCATCCCGACTTTTGCCCTCAGCGGCCCCACGTTGGAACCCAGCCCGACGATTCGCTTTCTCACCTCTGGTGAGCTGTACGCCGACGTGACCCCTGAGGGGGCGAACAACCCCGCCAGCGCTGCGCTCCCCAGCGGGCAGTATCAGCCACCGCTGCTGGCCGCCCCCGCTGACCTGAGCGGCGCGCGCAATGCGACCTTCCAACTGACGAACGGCGTTACGCTCAACGGCGTGGTGCAAGAAGCGCTCAGCGATCGGCGCGTGCCTGGCGTGCTGCTGTTAGGGCCGCGCGCCGCCAATTGGGGCGAGCTGCCCGCGCGCTTGGCCAACTTGGGCTTTACTGTCGCCGCGGTGTCGATGACGCGCTTCGACTTCAACGCCGCCGAGGTGGCCACCCTGCTTGAGACGGTAGCGCTGCTGCCCGGCGTTGACCCGGCGCGGCTGGCGATCATCGCAGAGCTGGAGGCGGCAGATTGGGCGCTGGAGGGCTGCGGCCTGAGCGGGCTGTGCAAGGCGCTGGCCATCCTCAGCCCCACCAACCGCGCCCGCGCCGAGGCGAGCATGCCGCGCTTTGCGCCCCGCCCCCTGCTGATCGCCGCCGCCGAGGACGACGTGCAGAGCTTCCCGATTGCGCTGGCGCTGTCGGCGCAGGCGGCCACCAGCATTCAGTACGTCCCCGCGGTGACCGGGCGCGGCGCTGGCCTGCTCAGCCTCGCGCCGACGTTGGAATTTCAGTTGGTCGCGTTCTTGCAGGCGTCGTTACAGCCGTAGGGACGGGGCCTGCCCTGTTCCTGTTTTTCATCGCCACGATGGGCACAGCACGCCGTGCTCCTACACACGTCCGCCCCCAAAGCATTCCCGTCTGGTCAAGCGCGCGCCCCTCTTTCATAATCAATTCCTGTAATGTGCCATCGTTGAGGAATGCTGCTGATGCGCTTGCTGACATGGACGCTGATGATCTGGTTGGGGACGATTTGTTCGGTCACGCTGACGACCGTTCAGTCCAACAGCTTGCCCAACAGCCTGATGGAGCCGACGCCCACCCCCAGCGAGGCGCCGGGGACGATCGGCCCGACGTTCGACCCCGCTACCAACCCGCTGACCGGCCTGCCACTGCCAGAGGCTGCGCAGTCCCGCCCGCCGATCATCGTCAAAGTTTCGAACTCCCCTGCTATGGTGCGCCCGCAGTCGGGCATTAGCCTTGCGGATATCGTCTACGAACACTACACCGAGGTAGGGATCACCCGCTTTAGCGCCATCTTCCTGACGCACGCGCCGCGGCGCGTCGGGTCGATTCGCAGCGCGCGCTTGATCGACTACGAGCTGTCGCCGATGTATGGGGCGCTGTTGGCCTTCTCCGGCGCGAGCTTGGGCGTAGACAAGCGCATCTACGGCACGCAGCACGTGATCAACATCCTGTGCCGCACCGCCGCTGACCCTGAAGCCTGCGCCCGCGACGTGTTCAACATCGGCCCAGTGGGCGATCTGCCGCCCTCGGACTTCGTCAACCGCGCCTACAAAGCCGCTTACATCGGATCGCCTGCCTACTTCCGCGACGAGGCGCTGCCGATCCCGCACAACATGTTCGTTGACCTTGAGGCGCTGTGGCAGCGCGCCGCCCGCGACGGCCACACGCAGCGCCCCCCGCTGGAGGGCATGCGCTTCCACCATCAGCCGCCTGAGATTGAACACACCAGCGGCATCTACGCGCAGGTGCGCTACCTGACCACCACCGCCGAGTGGCACTACCACCCGCCCACTGGTCGCTACTACCGCAGCACCAACGGCGAACGCCACTTCGACGCGCTGACCGAAACCCAAGTGGCCGCTGAAAACGTCTTGATCGTCTACGCAGGGCACTACCTGACCGACATCGTCGAGAGCGGCGGTGGTGACAACGTCCACTGGAGCGCGCAGATCACCCTCTGGCCGCGCGGCGAGGCCGTGCTGCTGCGCGATGGGCGCGCCTATGCCGTCGAATGGCGGCGTGGCAGCCGCTATGAGCTGCTCACCCTGTGGACGCCTGACGGCCAGCCTGTGCCGCTCAAACCCGGTCAGACGTGGGTGCAGATCGTCCGCACGCCCGATCAGATGGAACCGCCGTTCGAACAAATCATCGTTTACTAGAGGAACGTCTATGAAAAACTAGATCACTCCAACGGGATCTCCCCCGCCGCGTAGACCCTGCCCGGCTCGACCACGACGCGGCTGCCGGTGTCCACCGTCGCCATCAGGTCGTAGGTCGTCGCGCCGGTGATCCGCACAGGCACGATCTCCCCGATGGGCAGTTCCCCCTCAATCAGCACGTAGCCGTCGATCTCTGGGGCGTCGCGGTAGCTGCGGCCTAAGCTGATCGTGCTGGCGGCGCGGCGCGCGCGGGGGGCGTCGTGCGCGCCGTGCCCTTCGATCAGCACGTCCAACGTTTGGCCGACGAACGCTTGATTCTTGGCGAGGCTGATGCCCTGCTGAAGCGTCATGAGCTGGTCGTAGCGCGCTTGCTTCACGTCGTCGTCCACTTGGTTGGGGAGGGTCGCGCTGGGCGTGCCGATCTCGTAGCTGTACTTGAACGCGCCGACGCGGTCAAATTGCAGATCGCGCACGAATTGCAGCAGCCCCTCGAACTCTTCATCCGTCTCACCCGGGTAGCCGACGATGAACGTGGTGCGCACCGCCAGATTGGGGATCATCGCGCGCAGCTTGCCAACCGTCTCATAGACCCACTCAACTTTGGCAGGGCGCTTCATCCGCTTGAGCGTCTCGCGGTGGCCGTGCTGGAGCGGCATATCGAGGTAGGGCAATACCTGCGGGTGGCGAGCGATGGCCTCCATCAGGCGCTCGGTGACGTAGCCGGGGTAGGCGTACATGATACGAATCCACGGGATGCGTGGGGCGGCGCTCACGATCGCGTCGAGCAGGTGCGCCAGCCCGTCTTTCATCCCTAGGTCGTAGCCGTAGTCGGTGGAGTCCTGCGCGATGAGCATGATCTCTTTCACGCCCATCGCTTGCAAGCGCACGGCCTCCGCCACGATGCTCTCAAGTGGGCGGCTGACGGCCGTCCCTTTGATCTTGGGGATGGCGCAGAAGGCGCACGGCCGACGGCAGCCGTCGGCGATTTTGAGGTAGGCGCTGGCCCCCTGCACGCTGGCGCGCAGCACGCCGCGCTCGTCCAGCCCGACGGTCGGCGCGTCGGTCGGCAGGTGGTAGAGCGGCTCGGGGTGTGGGCGCTGGCGCAGCCGCGTGATGAGGTCGAAGATGTCCATCCAGCGGCGCGTGCCGATGACGCCGTCCAGCCCCGGCACTTCGCGGACGAGGTTCGCCCCGTAGCGCTGTGAGAGGCAGCCCGCGGCGATGACCAGCTGGCCTGGACGGCGCTTGGCCACAAGGTCGCGCAGCGTGTCGACGCTTTCTTCTTTGGCGCGGTCGATGAAGCCGCAGGTGTTGACGATCAGCACTTCAGCCTTCTCTGGCACGTCCACGCCGATCATCTGATGCTGCTGGAGCACCTGCGCGATGCTCTCGCTGTCCACCGTGTTCTTAGAGCAGCCCAGCGAGACGAGAAAGTACTTGTCTTGACGAGAGGGATGAACAGTTTGCATATGAGGGTTCAAGGCGCTAAAAAAGACACGTCGGGCGTGTCATATGCGGTCAAAGTGACCTTCAGTATAGGCGAAGGCCGCGCATCATGACAGGGGGAGGTTGACCGCCGCTCAACACCCGCGCACGGCCTCGGCTAGCGCTTTGGCGATCAGGTCATGGCCGCGCTGCTTGAGGTGCGTGTCGTACTCGTAGAAGAGCAGATCACCGCGTTGGGCGGCGGCGCGCAGGATCGGGCGCAGGTCAAGCGCGCGGTAGCCATCAGCTTGGGCGGCGGCGATCACCGCGTCACCGATCAGCGGCAGACGTTCGACCAGCGCATCGTAGGTCAACTCGGGGTCTGGCTGCAAGCGGAAGATGTCGCCGGCAGCGTTCACGACGTTGCGGTAGGGGCTGTCGAAGATGCGGTCACGGTCAGACGGTTGGATCAGCGGCAGGTAGAGTTCCTCTTTGGACGGCAGGTACACGACGATCACGCAGGCGGCTTGGGCTGCGTCGACCATCGTTTTCCATGCGCGGCGCGTCTCTGCAAGGGCATACGACGCCGCGACGTCCTCCGCGCTGACGTTGTACGCCCACAAGTAGCCCTCTAAGAGGTTGACGGGCACAAGCCCGGCTGCTGTCTCGGCGTAGACGGGGTACTTTTCCACGGTGACGAGCTGATCGTCATACGGGTAGCGCCATAGGCGGGTGGAGAGGGGCGTTTCCGCCTCTTGTGGCCGCCAGACTGCGGGCAGGACGAACTCGCCGCGCCACGTGAACGAGTCGGTGTCAGAGAAGTCGTTGCCCCCGAAGAACTGCATGATCAACACCTCGGGCGCGTCGGTGATGAGCGCTTCCACCAGCAGCGCTTGCTCGCTGGGGCCAGTGGCGCGCACCCCCAAGTTGCGCACGGGGCGGCCCAACGCGGCTGCCACGCCGTCAGGGAAGGGCTGCGCCACGCTCGCGCCCTCGGCAAAGCTGTCCCCTACTGCCACAATCGGGTAGTGCGGCGCGATGTAGGCCGGCACGCGCAGCCCGTCCGTGCCCCACGCCAGCGGGTAGATCGCCAACACACGGTAGGGGTCAAGCGGTGGGCGGGTGATGGAGTGTTGATACGCTAGCACGTCCCCCATGCCCTCACGGTATATGACCGTGTTCGGCGGGAACAACGTCCAGAACAGGCGCTGTGTCGGCTCAGGGGCGAGCACCAGCGCCACCGCAGCGAACACGCTGAAGCTGACGAGCACGATCAGGCCGTTCATCAGCCATGAGAGGGCGTGCTGGGTGCGGGGGTGCGGGGGATGTTTCAAGGACGTCATCTCTGTTGGGGTGCGGTCTTGGTGGCTGCGTTGGGCGTGAGCGTGACGCGCGGCGGCAGGATGGCCGTCGGCGTGGGCGTGTTGGTGATGGTCGGTGTCAGGGTGGCCGTTGGCGTGTTGGTCGGCAGCGGAGTGAGCGTGGCGGTCAGCGTGGGGGTGAACGTGAGGGACGGCGTCGGGCTGACGGTGGACGTGAAGGTCTGAGTGGGAAAGGGCGTGAGTGTGGGCGTGTCTGACGGCACGGGCGTCTCGCTGGGGGTGGGCGAGGGGCCGGGCGTAGGGCTGGGTGTGAGCAGGAAGATGGCCGTGGCGGCGATGTCGGTCGGGGTGGGGGGCGGCGTCGGGCTGGCCTCGGGCGTGGGCTGGAACAGCGTGTCATCGCGCTGCACGTCGACGCCCTGTGTGGTGAACACCAACCCGACCTGCTGACCGTGCAGGCCAAAGCGCCCCTGCTGCTGCCCGTTGAAGCGGATGTCTAAAGCGGCGGCGTTGCTGGCGATGAGGTCCAGGCGGCTGGTGGCCTCGTAGGTTTGGGCTTCGTTGGGGCGTAGGATGCCCGCGTAGACCTCCTGCCCGTCGCTCAACACCCGCACCCACGTTCGGCTCGTCGGGTTGACGTCCACGCGCAGGCGATCCCCCGCCAGCGGCCCGGTGAACAGCGGCGTCGTTGTAGGCTGGAGCGGGCGCGGCGTCCACGTCGGGGTGAAGGTGAAGGTGGGCGGGACGGTTCCCAGCAGCAGGTTGGGGGTGGGGCCGGCGGCTACCGCGGCGCTGTCGTCCGGCGTTTGGATGAACTCCACGACAACGACGGCGATCACCCCCAGCGCGGCAACGCTCGTGAGCAGCACCGCGAGGCTGGCGAGGACGCTCACAAGGCTGGGGCCGCGCCGTCGCAGCGGCGGCGGGGTGGGATCTGGCGGCGTTTTGACGGCTTCCTGTGTGGCGCGCTTCTTGCCGCGGGTGGGCGGGTTCATCGCGTTCTCGTAGAGCGCCAGCACGCGCTCTTCCTCTAGGCCGAGGTAGCGCGCGTAGCTGCGCAGCGCGCCGCGCACCTGCACGGGCGTTTCCAGCACGTTGAAGCTGCCGTTCTCGAACGCCTCTAACACAGAGCGGCGGATGCGCAGCGTCTGGTGTGCGTTTTCCAGTGTCAGCTCTTTGGCTTCGCGCGTTTCGCGCAGGTAGCGGCCTAGTTCAGTGGCGTTCATGCGGGGTGTGACGGTCGTGAGCGTGAATCATAAGGCGGCATTGTAGCACAGCCTGCGCAGGGATGGCACGGCGCGGGAACGCTAGATCAGAACGGTGAGACCTCATCCCCCACCGGCGGGGGCCTCAAGCAAGAACACCCCTTGCGCAGGGGTGTTCGGGGCAGATGGGGCAGGCTGCTTACTCGGCGACCGCGGAGGACTCTTCGGCGGGCGCAGACTCGGCGCGCTCGGCGGCGGCTTTTTCGGCAGCGCGCTTGGCAAGGAACTCTTGCAGTTCCCCTTCGCGGACGACGTAGACGTGCAGCACGGGCATCTTGTCCGTGCCGAGGCGCACCGGGATCACGTGATGGCCGACCTCGCGCACGCCCTGCACGGTCAGACGGCGGCGGTTGATGTCGCGGCCAGTGACGCGCATCAGCTCATCGGTGATGTCCTGTGTCGTCACCGAGCCGAACAGCTTGCCCGTGGCGGCGGCGCGGCGCTCAAAGAACAGCTCGGTTCCGTCGATGGCCGCCGCCACCTCGTTGACGAGCTGCTCGAACTCGGCGCGGCGCTGCTCGACCTGACGCATCAGGCGTTCGTGGCTCTTGATGGCGCTCTTCGTCGCTTGAACGGCGCGCTTGGTCGGGATCAAGTAGTTGCGAGCGAAGCCGTCTGCAACCTCGATAATCTCGCCTGCGACCCCGTGTTTGTACACGTTTTGGAGGAGGATGACTTTCATGACTCTGTCCTTAAACACACGCCCCCAACGCAGGGCGAACTTATCTGAGTCGAACATATAGCGCTGAGCATTATACGAGATACCCTCGCTCAGATCAATGGCGCATGTTGGCGTGGCAGCTGAGGTCGGCACGTTGAGACGCTGTTTATTTGCCGCCAGCAGGTAAAATAATCCGCACACTCATTCACCCGCGGGGGGGAACTTATGAGCGCAACCCGCGTTCTGAACAACGCGCAGGTAATCCGCGCGGCGTTGGTCGTCCTGTTGGGCTTCGTGACCAGCGGGCTGCTGGGGCTGGTGCGGCTGGCGGTCGTGTCGTCGGCGTTTGGCACAACTGAAGCCGCGGACGCCTTCCTCGCAGCGCAGCGCTTGCCAGAGACGATCTTCACCCTCGTCGCGGGGGGGGCGCTGGGGTCGTCGTTCATCCCGGTGTTCGCCCGCCTGCGCGAGAAGAGCCTGAGCGACGCGTGGCGGCTGGCCAGCGCCACGATGACCCTTTCCGCCGCGGCGGCGGGGGTACTGGGACTCGTCGCGATCCTGTTCGCCGAGCCGATCGCCCGCCAGATCATCATGCCCGGCCGCAGTGCCGAGACGCAGACCCTGACGGCTGACCTGATGCGCTTGATGATGGTGACGCCGGTCATTTTCAGCGTGAGCGGCTTGGTGATGGGCATTCTGCAAGCGAACGGGATGTTTTTGCTGCCGAGCATCGCCATCAGCATGAACAACGTCGGCATCATCGTTGGGGCGTTGGTGCTCTCCCCGCTCATCACCAGCACCGAGGGCGTCGCGCAGGTCGGTGACCGCAGCATCTACGGGCTGGCGTATGGGGCGGTGCTGAGCGCTGTCCTGCACCTTACGGTGCAGCTGCCCGGATTGTGGCGGCTGCGCGCGCCGCTGCGCCCCCTGCTGAGCTGGCGCGTGCACGGCGTGCGCGATGTGCTGTGGCTGATGCTGCCGCGCACGCTGGGGCTGGCGGTAGTGCAGGTTAACTTCATCGTGAACCTGCTGCTGGCCAGCAGCATGGCCAGCGGGGCGGTGGCCGCGCTCAACACGGCGTTCATGCTGA
>DAOUBS010000078.1:0-31382 GCA_034432435.1 Anaerolineae bacterium | reverse complement strand
GTTGACGACGACAAGCAGGCGCAGCAGCACCCACCACTTGACCCAAGCCGGGCAGAACGTGCCATCCGGGAACAGGGCACAGACAAGGTAGGACAGCGTGGCGAACAAAGCGAGAAAAGCCACCTGCACGCTGGGCGGATACCACGACGGCAGCGCCTCCAGCGGGATGACCTGCATGAACGCCACTCGCACTGGCATCATGAACCCAACCGTGGCCGTGAGCAGCACCATCCTGCTGTTGGGGCGGCGCGCCAGCAGATACAACGACGCACCCCAGAACGTCAGCGCTGCCACCCCCTCAACCGTCAACAGGACAGGAACCTGCACCGCCAGCGGGCTCCCTTGCAAGCCGAGGATGCCGTCCTGCGTGCCCCAATAGTTCAGGGCTGCTTGTAGGTACACCCAGTACAAGCCTAGCGACGACGCTGCTACCACAACGAAGGCGGCGCGCAGCATAATCAGCGGCGGGAACTGTGCGCGATTGTGAACGTCTAGGATCACGAGACGGCCTCCTTCTGCTGAGGCGTCACGTGCAGCCCGACAAACCCCATGCCGCCCCAAACGAACGCCGCCAGCTGCTGAAAGCCGTTGAGCAGCAGCCCCAGCGCCGTCGCCTCGCTCAGCGGCAGGCCCGCATAGCGCGCCAGCCCGAAAGCCAAGCTCCACTCGACCAACCCAAACCCACTGATGTTGAACGGGAAAGCCGTCGCAAACATCCCTAAGCTGATGACGATCACGAACTCATGCGGGGGCAGCGCCACCCCGAGGGCGTTGAGCAGCACAAGGCTCGTGAAGAAGGTGCTGCCATACGTCCCGCACGACCACAGCACCCCGCCGATCAGGCGGCGCGGTGCGCGCAGGGCCTCCACCTCGTCCAGCAGGCGCTCTAACGCAGGGATGAAAGACCGCAGCAGCGGCAGCTGCTGTGCCGCGCCGCGCAGCAGACGCCGCAGCGCCGAGGGGCTGTAGAGCACGGCCGCCCCCGCGCCGACGCCCAGCGCGGCCAGCCCCAACACCAGCAGGCACGCCTCCAACGGCAGATCGCCCGTCAGCAGCAGCGCCAGCGCCACCACCGCCAAGATCATCACCAGCTCCAACAGCCGCGACCACAGCAGGCTCGTCACCCCCGCTTGCAAGCTGACCCCCATCCGCCGTTGCATCAACACGACGTAGGTCAGCTCGCCCAGCTTGAAGGGCAGCAGCCGCACCATCCCGTTGTGATAGAGCGCAATCGCGGTCAAGGCGGACAGCGGCAGATCAGGCCGCCCCAACAGCGCCCGATAGCGCAGCGCCCGAAAGATGTTCTGCGCGCCGTAGGCGGCAAACGCCGCCAGCAGCGCCCCCAGCGAAAGCCGCCCCGCGTACTGCTCGAACGCGCGCCAATCCATCGTCAGCAGCACAGCCAGCAGCAGCGCCATCGCAACGCCAGCCGTTGCCCAGCGCAGCGCGTGCCTTTTCCACTTGTGCCGCTGCATACACCCTCTATTGGCTTTTTAAGAACGATCCATCTTACGATGATAGTCTTTACATACGTTCTGAGCTAGCTGTTTGTTGAAAGTTTGTCGAAAGAACTTGAAAACAACATCAAGTGAGGCACGACAGGCCGCGCCCCGCTCAAATCACAATCAGCGACTGCCAGCCGTTGGTGAGCTTCTCGCCGCCACCGGGGCGCGCTACGACGACGTCTTCCACGCGCGCGCTGAACGTGTCGAACAGGGTGATGCTCGGCTCAATCGTGAACAGCATCCCCTCGCGCAGCGGGGTCGTGTCACCTTTGGTCAGGAAGGGTGGCTCGTGGACGTCCATGCCGATGCCGTGCCCCAGCCGATGGCGGAAGGCCGCGCCGTAGCCCGCCTCGTCGATCACGCGGCGCGCTGCCGCGTCCACCTCTTCACAGGTGTGCACGCCCGCCTTGAGCGCCGCCACGCCTGCCGCCTGCGACTGCATCACCAGATCGTAGACACGCTGCGCCTCAGGCGTCGGATCGCCGAAGAAGACCGTTCGCCCGAAGTCGTAGCACAGGCCGCGGTAGGCAGCGCCGAAGTCGAACAGCAGCGAGACGGGCGGGGTGAGCACGCGCGGCCAAGTGCTCAGGCGGTCGCCGAACTTGAGCGGGTGGTTGGGGCCGCTGTTGTAGAACGACGTGGTAAAGGACGGCCCGAGCGCCCCGTGCCGCCGCAGTTGATAGTCCACCTCGGAGAGGATCTCCAGCTCAGTCATGCCGTGCTTGAGCTGAGCGACCACGTCGGCAAAAGCCGCCTCGGTGATGCGCCCGGCCTCGCGCATGAGGGCGATCTCGTCCTCGCTCTTGATGACGCGCAGCTCGCGCAGGATGTCGGTCGCGCTGATGAACACCGCATTTGGCAGGATGCGCTGGAGCTTCACGACGGTCTCGCCGGTGGTCAGGTCGCTGATGGCCACGGTGGGGCGGGCGGGCAGGTCGAAGCCTTTGAGGATGTCCCGCACGAGCGCGGCGGGGTCGTCCCAATCGCCCAAAACGCGGACGTCGATGCCCTGCACGCGCCCCAAGCCGCTGAACTCGGCGCTCATGCGGGGCAGGGGCAGCACGGGGGCATGATGCGGCGTGATCCACGCCCCCTCCAGCCACGCGCCCGGGTGCATCGTCAGGCCGAAGTTGGGGATGTCGCGCGGCACGCCGGTCAGATATTCCAAATCAGCGCTGGCCGGGAAGAATGCAAGATCAGCTTGGCCTTTCATGAGCGCCTGAAACTGCGTTAGGCGGTCAACATAAACGATCATGACGGGTTCCTTTCGTGAAAATGCTGCCTATACCATGTCTGTAGAATATGCAGGGTATGGCGCAGATACGCCCTAAAACCACGAGCTAGGGCGCGGGGCTGAAGCCCCCTTGAAAAACCAACCCCCTGGCTGTCAGCCTAAGCCGCCTTCAGGGCGCGCGCGCCAGCCGAGTGCTTCAGCGCTCGGCGATACCAATCTATTGGCAGATTACGACATATTGTCTACAATCGACACCGCAATAGCAATATCAACGCTATGGCCAATCGAGGACGATCCTATTTTGAGGAGGTTGCGATGCACAAAACATTTCGTTTCATGACGCTCATGCCAATGCTGGCCGCGCTCATGCTGGGCGTGTTCGCCAGCGCCGCGCAGGAGGAGCGCGTGTTGGTCATCGGCCACGCCGAGAGCACCGACAGCTACGACCCCGCGCGCGGCTTCACCCAGACGACCGGCTTCGTCAACCGCGTGACCTATCAGACGTTGGTCACCTTCCCGGATGAAAACGCCAGCGAAATCCTGCCGCTGCTCGCCACAAGCTGGGAGGTGAGCGACGACGACCTGAGCTACACCTTCACGCTCGACCCGAACGCGCGCTTTGCCAGCGGCAACCCAGTCACGGCGGCGGACGTCGTGTTCAGCATCAACCGCCTGAAGAACGTCAAGGGCAACCCCTCCTTCCTGGCCGACGTGATTGAAAGCGTCGTCGCCAACGACGATGGCACGGTGACGTTTAAGCTGACGCGCGTCAACCCGGCCTTCCTCAACCTGCTGTGCAACTACGCCTTTTCGATCACTGAAGCCGCCGTCGTGATCGCTAACGGGGGCACGGACGCCGAAGACGCCGCCACGACCGACGCCGCCGGCGCATGGCTGGACACCAACTCCGCGGGCAGCGGCCCCTACATCCTCGAAAGCTGGGAGCCAACCGTGAGCACCGTGCTCGTGCGCAACCCCAACTACTGGCGCGACCGCGAGGTCTACTTTGACCGCGTGATCGTCGTCAACATCCCCACGCCCGCCTCGCAAAAGGCTGCGCTCGAAGCGGGCGACATCGACCTTGCGCTTGATCTGACGGCTGACCAGATCGCCGAGTTGGAGGGCAACCCGAACATCACCATTGCGCGCTTCCCGGCCAACATCGTGCACTTCCTCTTGATGAACCAAGACCCCGAGATTGGCGGCATCGTGAGCGACCCGCGCGTGCAGAAGGCGATCCGACTCGCCCTGGACTATGACGGGTTCAAAGAGCTGTGGGGCGGCGTGCAGCCCGCGTCCAACCTCGCCGTGGGCTTGCTGGGCGCGTTGGGCGAGGAAGACGCGCTCGACCGTGACCTCGACGCGGCGCGCGCCTTGCTCGCAGAGGCCGGCTACCCCGACGGCTTTGAGATCACCCTCAGCTACCCCGACTTCAGCTTCCAAGGCGTGAACATGAACATCAACGCCCAGAAGATCCAGTCCGACTTAGCGGAGGTGGGCATCCGCGTCACGCTCAACACCCAGCAGCTTCAGATCGGCTTGGCCGAGTACCGCGCCGGGCAGCAGGGCTTCGCTTACTGGTTCTGGGGTCCGGACATCCTCGACGCCTCCGACTTCTTCGCCTTCCTGCCGGGCGGCAAAGTCGCCAGCGAGCGCACCAACTGGGATGAAGGCCCCGCCGAAATCATGGAGTTGATCGCCGCGGCCAAAGTCGAGACGGACCCTGAGGCGCGCGCCGCGATGTTCGCGCAGCTTCAGCGCTTCAACCAAGAGAGCGGCCCTTACGCGCCGTTCATCCAGCCCGCCATTCAGACGGCCTTCCGCGCCAACCTGCAAGGCTACATCTGGCATCCGCAGTGGCTGCTCGACGTCTCGCTGTTGCGCCGCTCGGAATAAGGCCTACCATCAGGGCGAGGCATGCCTCGCCCCCTATTTTCTCTGGATCGTGGTATGTCGTTTCAACGCTATATCCTGCGCCGCATCTTGTTCGTGATTCCGGTCGTGTTTGGGATTACGTTTTTCGCGTTCTTCATCGCCAACGCCGTTCCAGCTGACCCGGTGACGGCCAACCTGCCGCAGAGCGCCCTGAACAACCCTGAAATCGTCGAGACGTTTCGGCGGCGCTGGGGGTTGGATCGCCCGCCCGTGGAGCGCTACCTCACCTACGTCTCGAACCTCGCGCAGGGCGACCTCGGCACGAGCATCAAGACGCGCCGCCCGGTAATAGACGACATCCGCCGCTTCCTGCCCGCGACGATGGAGCTAGCCACGTTCTCGATCGTCGTTGGCATCTCGCTGGGCGTGGGGCTGGGCATCGTTTCGGCGCTGTACCGCAACACAACGCTAGACTACGCCGCGCGCGTCTTTTCGCTCGTCGGGGTGAGCTTTCCGGTGTTCCTGCTGGCGTTGATCGCGCTGAGCATCTTCTACGTGCAGCTTGGGTGGACGGCCGGCCTCGGGCGTTTAGATGTTGTGCTGCAAACGCGCCAGCCGCCCGCGGTCACCGGCTGGTACACGATCGACAGCCTGCTGCGCGGCGACCTGCGCACGTTTCAGAGCGCCGTGTCTCACTTGATCCTGCCGAGCTTGGTGCTGGGCAGCTACGTGAGCGGCATCATCGCCCGCATCACTCGCTCATCTCTCTTGGAGGTGCTGGGGCAGGACTACATCCGCACCGCGCGCAGCAAAGGCCTACGCGAGCGATTCGTGATCCGCCGCCACGCCATGCGCAACGCGATGATCCCCATCGTGACAGTCATCGGCCTGTCCTATGGCAGCCTGCTGAGCGGGGCAGTGCTGACGGAGAGCATCTTCGCGTGGCCGGGCATCGGTCGCTATATGTATCAAGCGTCCACCTCGCAGGACTTCCCGGCGATCATGGGCGTGAGCATCCTCATCGCGCTGATCTTTGTAGGAGTGAACTTTGTCGTCGACATCCTCTACTATTTCCTCGATCCCCGCATCCGCCTCACGTAGCTCGCGGTCGGCGGCGTGGGGCCATTTACGGCGCAACCCGCTGGTGGGGGTGGGGGTGCTGCTGGTGGTGGTATGGCTGGTGGTGGGCTTGTTGGCCCCGCTCATCGCGCCCTACGACCCGCTGCGCCAGAACGTGTCGAACCGCATGCGCCCGCCGCACGCCGAGCACGTCATGGGCACGGACGAGCTGGGGCGCGACGTGTTCAGCCGCGTGCTCTACGGCGCGCGCGTGACGATCCCGGCGGGGCTAGCGGTGATCTTGTTCGGCACGGTGATCGGCACACTCGTCGGGGCGGTAGCGGGCTTCATCGGTGGCTGGATCGACGAGACGATCATGCGGGTCACCGAGCTGTTCATGGCCTTCCCGACGATCATCCTCGCCATGGCGATCAGCGCGGCGTTGGGGCCAGACGTGCGCAACGCGATCATCGCGCTGGTGGTCGTCTGGTGGCCGAATTACGCGCGGCTGGTGCGCGGCCTCGTGCTAGAGATCAAGAGCAAGGAGTTTGTGGAAGGCGCGCGCGCCATCGGCGCGACGGGGCCGTACATCCTCTTTCGTACGGTGCTGCCGAACTGCATCGCGCCTGCGATTGTGCTCGGCACGCTCGACGTGGGCAACGCGATCTTAACCTTCGCTGGGCTAAGCTTCCTCGGGCTGGGGCCAGAGCCGAGCGCCGCCGACTGGGGGCGCATGGTCAGCAGCGGGGTCGATAACCTCAACCAGTGGTGGACATGGCTGTTTGCCGGCGTGGGGATTGCCTCGGTCGTGTTGGGGTGCAACTTCATCGGGGACGGCCTGCGCGACTTCCTCGACCCGCGCCTGCGCAAGGGCAATTAGGGGCCACCTCCGCCCGCGGCGGAGGCCCCGGCGGACGCGTCGCGTTCCTACTCGGCGTGTGCTGACCTTTGTCAGCTTCGTTCTGTGTTAATGCTCCAACCTGCATTAGCACTCGGCAGGGCTGGTCCACCTGCCACGAGGGGCGCTAATTTCTTGTTATGGAAACGTTTCCTGATTAAAATAGATCCCAATATATTTCTTTGTAAGGCGTTGTGAGCATGGGCAGGGTCACCATCAAAGACGTGGCACGTTACGCGGGGGTTGGGTTGGGAACCGTGTCGCGGGTGATGAACAACCATCCGCGCGTTAGCCCTGAGACGCGCGAACGGGTCTTGAAGGCGATCCGCGAGTTGGGGTTTCGCCCGAACGCCACCGCCCGACGGCTGCCGCGCAAAACGGAACTGCGCTACATCGGGGTAATCACCCACCCTTTCTTGCTCAACTATCACAGCATTTCCGAGCGGCTGCGCGGCGTTCAGACGGCCCTCAGCGCCAGCAATCAAGGCCTTGAGTTGGCGTTGTTCAGCGCTTCGTCTGCCGCGCATCTTGATTCACAGCTTCACAACATCATCCAAGCCAATGCCGTAGAGGGGCTGCTGATCATTGACTTCGACTTGAACGACGAGCAAATTCAGCGCCTGCGCCAAGCGCAGATCCCGTTTGTGGGCCTCAACCACCTGCGCGGGCGCTCGTGGCCGTGTATTGGCACAGACAACGAATACGGCGGCTACATAGCGACGCGCTATCTGACGGAGCTTGGCCATCGCCGCATCGCTTACATCGGCGACAACATGGTTGACGAGTACGGCTTCTCGACCAGCCATGAGCGCTACATCGGCTACAAGCGCGCCCTGTCTGAAACTCAAATCCACTTGAACAGTCGCTACGTGCGCTTGGGCGATCACAGCTACCAGATGGGCTATAACATCACTCAAGAGCTGCTGCGGCTGTCGCAGCCGCCGACGGCTATCTTCGCCATGAGCGACCTGCAAGCGGCGGGCGTCATCGCGGCGCTGCGCACCGCCGGCGTCAACGTCCCCGCGGAGATGTCGGTCATCGGCTACGACGATACAGAGCTGGCGCTGGCGCTGGGGTTGACCACGATCTGCCAGCATCTAGAACAGAGCGGACGGCTGGCGGTGGAGTATCTGCTGGCGCTCATCGCCGGGGCAGACAGCCCCCCGCCGGCGCTGCCTTCAGGGCGCTTAGTCGTCCGCCAGACGACACACCCGCCCAAGCATCGCCTAACCTGAGGATCACAAAGGAGTTTGTGATGAGTGTGTTGTGTTTTGGTGAGCTGTTGATCGACTTCGTCGCGTTGGAGTCTGGGGTGACGGTAGGGGAGGCCAGCGGGTTCGTCAAGGCGGCGGGGGGCGCGCCGGCCAACGTCGCGGTGGCCGTGGCGCGCTTGGGGCTGCCCGCCGCCTTCATGGGCAAAGTCGGCGATGACCCCTTCGGGCACTATCTGGTTGACCTGCTCAACGCCAATCAAGTAGACACGAGCGGCTGCCTGTTCGACCCGACCGCCCGCACCGCGCTGGCGTTTGTGTCGCTCACCGCCGAGGGTGACCGCAGCTTCATGTTCTATCGCCACCCAAGCGCGGACATGCTCATACGCCCCGACGAGATCAACGCCGAGGTGATTCGCCGCTATCAGGCCTTCCACTTCGGTTCGATCAGCCTCATCAGCGAGCCGAGCCGCTCGGCCACGCTGCACGCCGTGCAGACGGCGCAGGCGGCCGGCCTGCTCATCTCGTATGACCCGAACCTGCGGCTGGCGCTGTGGCCAGACGAGGCCGCCGCCCGCGCGGGCATGTTGATAGGTCTTGATTACGCGCAGGTGCTCAAGATCAGCGCAGAGGAAGTCGAGTTCCTGCTAGGGACGCGCGACGTCAGCGGCTTGTGGCGGCCCCAGATGCAGCTCATCATGGTGACGCACGGCCCCGACGGCGCAACGTTCTACACGCGCGCCGCCAGCGGCCACGTGCCTGGCTTCCGCGTGAACACCGTCGACACGACTGGCGCAGGCGATGCGTTCGTGGCCGCCACGCTCACCAAGCTGCTGGAGCTCGGCGCGGGTTATGAAGCCCACCTGACCGAGATCACGCGCTACGCCTGCATGGTGGGCGCGCTGACGACGCTCGCCAAGGGTGGCATCCCAGCGCTGCCCACCCGCGAGCAGGTCGAGGCCTTCGCTGCGACGCTCTGAAAGCCGCCCATCGACCGCCAAGCCTTGTTACAATCAAGGCACGACACACATAAGGAGGACACATGCCCCGCATCGAGGCGTTTATCTTTGACTTGGACGGCGTCATCACCGACACCGCCGAGTACCACTATCTGGCGTGGAAGCAGCTGGCCGACGAGGAAGGCTACCCCTTCACCCGTGAGGACAACGAGCAGCTGCGCGGTGTGTCGCGGCGCGAAAGCCTCAACCGCCTGCTGAAGGGCGCGCCCATCTCTGAAGAAACAGCACAGGCGTATATGGAGCGCAAGAACCAGTACTACCAGCGCTATCTCAAGGAAATCACGCCCGACAACGCCCTGCCCAACGTGCCAGAGTTCTTGCGGGCGGCGCGGCTGGCGGGGGTCAAGCTCGGCCTCGGCTCGGCCAGCAAGAACGCCGTGGACGTGCTGCAGCGCCTTGAGCTGACGGCGGCCTTTGACGCCGTGGGCGACGGCTACAGCGTGGTCAACCCCAAGCCCGCGCCGGACTTGTTTATCTGGGTGGCGGGGCGTTTGGGGGTGAACCCCGCGCACGCCGTCGTGTTCGAGGACGCTGAAGCGGGCATCGACGCGGCGCTGAGCGGCGGCTTCTGGACAGTCGGCATCGGCGCAGAGCACAACGTCCATCGCGCCCACCTCAAAGCGCCAACCGGGCTGGCCGAGCTGGACGTCATCAGCCTGATCCAGCACTTTCAAGCCCTGTGACTCTGAAAGGATCCCCCTCATGCTGACCCCTGACACCCTGCCCACTGAGGCGCAGCGCACCCTCAAGCGCCTGCTGTTGCGCTATCAATCGCGCCTCAACGCTGAGCCGGGCGTGTTTGCTCAACGCTTGAGCCAGCACTGGCCGACGATCTTCGACCTGCTGTATCGCCTGTACGGCCAAAACTACGACTTCTTCTACATGCTGGAGATCATCTTTGAGACGATGATCGAGCACTACAACGCGCGCCCCAACGACCTGCACGCGCTTGATCACGCCCGCGAGCAAACGCCGCTGTGGTTCCAGAGCGAGCAGATGATAGGCGGCGTGTGCTACGTGGACTTGTTCGCGGGCTGCTTGCGCGGCGTCGAGGAGAAGATTCCTTATTTCAAAGAGCTTGGGCTGACCTACCTGCACCTGATGCCGCTCTTCAAGACGCCCGCGGGCGAGAACGACGGCGGCTATGCCATCAGCGACTTTCGACAGGTGAACCCCGCGCTGGGCACGATGGAGGAGCTGGCCGAGCTGGGGCGTGCCCTGCGCGCCGAGGGCATCAGCCTCGTGCTGGACTTTGTGTTCAACCACACCAGCAGCGAACACGCATGGGCGCGCGCCGCCCTCGCCGGTGACCCCGACTATCAAGACTTCTACTTCTTCTTCCCTGATCGCACCCTGCCCGACCAGTACGAACGCACCCTGCGCGAGGTGTTCCCGGAGCAAGCGCCGGGCAACTTCACCTACCTGCCCGAGGTGCAGCGCTGGGTGTGGACGACTTTCCGCGAGTTCCAATGGGACTTGAACTACCGTAACCCGCTGGTGTTCAACGCCATGTTGGGCGAGCTGTTGTTCCTCGCCAATCAAGGCGTGGAAGTGATGCGGCTGGACGCGGTGGCCTTCATCTGGAAGGAGATGGGCACAGTCTGCGAAGGGCTGCCCCAAGCCCACTGGATCATCCAAGCCTACAACGCCATCGTGCGCGTGGTGGCCCCGGCCATGCTCTTCAAGAGCGAGGCCATCGTGCACCCGGACGTGGTGGCCAGCTACATCGGCACGCACGAAAGCCCCATCAGCTACAACCCAACGATGATGGCGCTGCTGTGGGAGGCCGCCGCCACGCGCGACACGACCCTGCTGAGCTACAGCATGCAAAAGCGCTACGACCTGCCGCCGGGCTGCGCGTGGATCAACTACGTGCGCTGCCACGACGACATCGGCTGGACATTCGCCGACGAGGACGCGCGCGCCGTCGGCATCGATGGCTACTGGCATCGGCAGTTCTTGAACAAGTTCTACATCGGCGCGTTTGAGGGCAGCTTTGCGCGCGGCGTGCCCTTCAACTACAACCCGATCAACCACGACATGCGCATCAGCGGCATGGCCGCCTCGCTCATCGGCCTTGAGCAGGCGCTGGAGCTCAACAACGACTTGTACATCGACCACGCGCTGAAGCGGCTGCTGCTTCTTCACAGCGTGATCTTGAGCGCCGGCGGCATCCCGTTGATCTATCTGGGCGATGAGATCGCTATGCTCAACGACTACAGCTACATGGAAGACGAGGCCAAGCGCATCGACAGCCGTTGGGTGCACCGCCCGCGCTTCGACTGGGAGCGCGCCGCTGCCCGCCACGACCCGACGACGCACGCGGGCTGGATGTTCACCCACCTGACGCACTTGATCGCCATCCGCAAGCGGACGCCCGCCTTCGGCGCTGGCCGCACCCGCTTCTTCTGGAGCGGCAGCCGCCACGTGCTGTCCTACATCGTCGGCGAGTCAGTCGTGGTGGTGGCCAATTTCAGCGAGCACCCGCAGACGATTGATGGGATGGTCGTCGGGGCGTTCGCGCAGGTGGCCACGGCAACCGACCTCGTGACCGGCGAAATCCTGCCCGCCCACGCGCCGCTGACGCTGCGCCCGCTGCAATTCCGCTGGATGCAAACCCGCCCCCAAGAGATGCCAACGGAGTGACGCCGCATGATCGACATCGAACAACCCGACCAACTGACCGACTACCTGCGGGCGCGCGGCGTCCTGCAAGCGGATGAGCAGCCCACGATCCGCGTGCTGACGGGCGGCGTCGCCAACAAAACCGTGCTAGTGGAGCACCGCCGCGGCGGGCTAGTCGTCAAGCAGGCGTTGGGCAAGTTCCGCGTCAAGGTCGATTGGTTCGTCGCGCCCGAGCGCAGCGCGCTAGAGGCGCTAGGGCTGCGCACGTATGAGGCGCTGCTGCCGAGCGGCAGCACGCCGCGCTTCCTGTTCGAGGACTTCGACCACTTCATCCACGCCATGACCGCCATCCCGCAGCCGCACGAGACGCTCAAGCGCCTGCTGCTGGGCGGCCACGGCACGCCCGAGCTGGTGCAGCGCTTCGCCGCGCTCATGGCCGAGGCGCACCTGCGCGCGCGGGAGCACTCCCTAACGCTGCGCCCGCAGTTCGACAGCCTCGAACACTTCGAGACGCAGCGCCTCGAGCCGTTCTATGCCTACACCGCGACGCAAGTTCCTGAGGCGGCGGCCTTCATCCACCCGTTGATCGACGAGGCGCGCCGCACACGCCTGACGCTCGTCCACGCCGACTTCACGCCCAAGAACGTGCTCGTGCTGCCGGATGGGCGGCTGGTGCTGCTGGACTTCGAGATCGTGCACTGGGGCGACCCAGCCTTTGACGCCGGGCTGGCGCTGGCGCACCTGATCGCCAAAGCGATCAAAGTCGAGACACGCCGCGCCGACTACCAGTCATATGCCAAGTTATTCTGCAAAACTTATCTTGACAAAACAGCCGATGCGTTCGACGCGCTGGAAGAGCGGATTGTGCGGCACGCGCTGGCGTGTGTGCTGGCGCGGGTGCGCGGGCGCTCGCCGTTGGAGTACTTCGACGAGCCGCAGCGGGCGATCATCGCCGCGCGCGTTGTGCAGCAGCTTCCAGCTGTGCCGCCTACCCTGCACGCGCTGATCGATGGGTTGACGGAGTCAGTGTAGGGGGCGGCGTTTTTGCGGTCTGGGCAACCTGTTGATTTGGCCTTATTTCGTATACAGTGAAAAGTAAATCCGATTAGTGATGGAGGAATTTACATGTACAAGCTGGTGCTTGTCCGCCACGGTGAAAGTGAATGGAACAAGTCCAATCGGTTTACTGGTTGGACAGACGTTGACTTGACAGAGCAAGGCGTTGAGGAAGCTAAAGCTGCTGGTCGCTTGCTCAAGTCTGAGGGGTATGAATTTGACTTTGCCTACAGCTCAGTGCTGAAGCGCGCAATCCGCACTCTGTGGATTATCTTAGACGAGATGGACTGCCTATGGCTGCCAGTCGAGCGCTCGTGGCGTCTTAACGAGCGTCACTATGGCGCGCTACAAGGGTTGAACAAAGCAGAGACAGCCGCCCGCTATGGCGACGAGCAGGTACTGCTTTGGCGTCGCAGCTACGACGTACCACCGCCCGCTCTAGAGCCGACCGACGAACGGTTTCCCGGAAACGACCGCCGTTACGCTTCGCTTACAGCAGATGAGCTGCCGCTAACTGAATGCCTCAAAGATACAGTAGCACGGTTTCTGCCGTACTGGCATGGATCGATTGCGCCGCGCATACTATCAGGTCAGCGCATCATCATTGCTGCCCACGGCAACAGCATCCGTGCACTTGTTAAGTATCTAGACAACATCAGTGATGCAGACATCGTAGAACTGAATATTCCAACAGGCATCCCGTTGGTGTATGAGCTGGATGCTGAGCTGAAGCCCATCACTAGCTACTATCTCGGCGACCAGGAGGCAGCGCGCGCCAAAGCTGCTGCTGTCGCCAACCAAGCCAAACCTAAGTAACCGCCACTGCATCAGCGCTGAGTTGCCAATTTTACACAGTGCTGATGCAGAATCATCAATCAAGCTTATGGAGCATCGATTTAATGGTAAAGCGCCTTCCAGTTGGCCCGGGCCAAGAATCTGTCTGGGATTATCCGCGCCCTCCCCGTGTAGAGCCGGTCTCTGACTTAATCCGCGTTGTGTTCAATGGAGTTGAAATTGCCCGAACGCAATCCGCCTACCGTGTGCTAGAAACTAGTCATCCGCCGACGTACTATATCCCTCAGGCTGATATTGCCATGCAATATCTAAAACAGACTACACGCCGTAGCTTTTGTGAGTTTAAGGGCGCTGCCAGCTACTGGAGTGTTGAAGTGAACGGGCGGCGGTCTGATGACGCAGCCTGGATGTATGCCCATCCCTCAAGCGGATACGAAGTTATCCAAAATCATCTTGCATTCTACGCCAGCCGTGTTGACGCCTGTTTCGTCGGCGATGAACAGGTACAAGCTCAAGAAGGGGACTTCTACGGCGGATGGATTACATCAAAGATCGTCGGGCCGTTCAAAGGAGCTGCTGGCACTTGGGGCTGGTAGCTCATCGGCAGAGTTTTATAAGCCAAACGGTCACCGCTTGCCGCGCTTCTCTGATCTTTATCTATCTTTTTGTTAAAAAAAGTACTAAAGTACTATTTTTACATATTCACTTCAACTAGTAGTTACAATACTGTTACATTAGTTGCGAAAGGCTGAATTTTAGTTAGAATTCATTTTGATATTATGCTCTTCGACCTTATCGCGTGAGACTTGCTGTGGGCAAGACCGGCTTTGCATATCTCCTCTACCACAACGCCGACGTAGCCTTTGCTCTCCAGCTCGCTACTGATCTTCGTAATCGTGGCGTCAACATCTTCATGGATCGGTTGGATGTCGCGCCGCATCAAGACTGGAACAACGTCAGCAGTGCGGCTTTAGCCTCTTGCAGTGTGATGCTCGTCGTGTTGACATCCGAATGTATTCAGACACCTGCCGCGCGCAACACGCTTCAGCGCATGTCAGAGCTGAACCGCCCGATCATCCCAATCATGTTGAATTCGCTGGCCGCCAGCGACTACCCGACTGAAGTGGACTATCGTCAGTCGATTGCCATGGAAGGCTGGCAGGCGGATCACATCTATGCAGCCGGATTGAACGCTCTGACCAAGTCACTAGAGGCAACGGGCTTAGTGCACATGGCTGCACGGCTTGATCCTGAGCGTCGCTATGTGCACAGCTTGAACCGGCTGATTGAAACGTACAAGAGCCATCTTGAAGCGCCGATCCGCCCTACTGACCTAGATGAGCACTCCTTGTTGATGCCACCACCGATGTTAGAACAAGGTTGGGGTATCAGCGCAATCTTTGTTGATCGTGGCACACAGTTTGACCGTGAAATTGAGATCGGCAATATGCCCTACTGGGCGGCACAAACGCGGCGCTTCGTGCTGATGGGCGCAAACGGTGTTGGTAAAACGACTACTCTCATGCGCTTGATGAGTGAACATCTGCACGCCTATCTTGAGGATGCGCGCCATGTGCCAGTGCCTGTCTTTGTTGACTTAAGCCACTGGAACCCTGACGAACCACTAGAGGCATTCGTTGTACACCAACTTCGGCCTATCGGTGACCCCACCGCCAACATTCGCAAAGGCCGCTACGCTGTTTATGTAGATGGGTTGAGCGAGCTGGGTATCTTCAGCGACTTGAAGATGGAACGTCTGCGTAGCTGGCTGCGTTCTGACCAAGCGCCGCAGCGCGTCATCATCGCTTGTGATGAAGCCTTTTACAGCTCGCGTTACGGCCTAGACCTGCCGATCGCTCAGATGCACCCCGTAACAGAGGGGCAACGACGCGCTCATGTTGCTGCTTACATGGGGCGTGAATCACGCTCATTTTGGGAGCAGTTCCACGCTCATCCGCCAGCCATGCGCTGGCAGAGCAGTGCTTTGCTGCTGCGCGCCGCCATGTTTCACAGCCGTATGCGCCCGAAGGCTGAACTGCCTGCTAACAACGAGCGTCTGCTGCTCAAAGTCGTTGAGATGCTCTGTGAGCGCGAACAGGTGCGCAACAACCCCGACTGGGTAAATTTCCACAAACTGCTGCCGCGCGTGGGTTATCTCGCTTATCGCATCATGTTCTCAGGTAATCCCTACAGCTTGACGCCTGAACAAGCCGTTCAGTTTTTAGGCAGTGAAGGGTTGCTGCATGCGTTGGTAAGCGCGCGTATTTTAACAGTGCACATGAAGCGCGTTAAGTTCTGGCATCGCAGTTTACTGCACGTCTTTGCCGCGTATCACCTTCAAAAAGTTCCGCTGCACACTATTCTGGCGTATACCGAGTTTGACACGCATGGCCGCCGTGTGTCTCACTACTGGGATGCTACGATTGTTGCGCTAGCGGGCATTCTTGATGATCCCTCTATGCTGCTCTCAAATGTCGCTGAGGTTGACCCTTACCTCGCAGTCGAGGCAATGGCTGGTCATGAGGTGAGTGCTGAGGTTCAGCGGCGCGTTTTGGACAGCTTCATGCGCTATGCACTGTCAAATCAGACGATCGCCTTCAGTGCCACGTTGACAGTGTTGAATCACCTCACGTTGAACAGAACGATCAGCTTTTTGCTAGATCTCATGCGCAATGGATCATGGAATCAGCGCGTGATCGCCCATGAGTTTCTGCTTCGCCTGCCGTACCCGATCGCGGAGGACTTGCAGCCCTTCCAATCGTGGGATGGCGTGCCAAACGATGAGTTGGCCGACGTGCTGCGCACTTTAGGGGAAGAAGTTGTGCCGTTGCTGCTGCGCATGCTCCACAGCGCCAACACGCAAGTGCGGATCGGAGCAGCCTGGGCGCTTGGGGTCTTATCTGATTCAGCCTCTAGCATGGGCTTGGTCGCTGCGTTGAGTGATTCACATCCAGATGTGCGCTTGAATGCAGCGCAGGCGCTGCGCGACTTGCCCCAGTCTGAGGCAGTCAACGACTTTATTCGCTTGCTTTTGGACAGTGATTGGCGCGTGCGCAAAGCGGCCACTGAAGCGTTGATTCGAATTGGCGTGGCCGCTGTGCCAGCACTGCGGCGGCTACTTCAATCTGAGATGATGGGAGATAAGCGGGTTGCAATTGGCGTTCTAGGGCACATCGGAGACGCAAGCGTTGTAGACGACTTGCTGCCTTATGTTCAGCACGAATCGTCAGGACTGCGAGCAGTAAGCGTTATAGCTCTTGGTCAGCTGCGTGCTGTTGCGGCCATACCGGCGCTTGCGGCCTGTGCTGATGATGAAGACAAGCCTTCATGGAGTAAGCAAACAATCGCAGAGCTAGCACAACAAGCGCTTGAAAGTATTGGTACGGAGGAAGCGATGAGCGTCATCCAGTCATTTTTCCAACGCGGAGATTCCAAGTCGAAAAAGAGAGTCGTTGAACGCCTCCAGAAAGATAAAAGCGAGTCGCGTGTTGAGTCTGCTCCACAGTCTGCGGCAACAGAAGATGAAGGTCTCGCGCTTGAAATCGCTACCCAAAGCTCCCCATTAGAGCCAATACCACCAGTTACACCCCTGCCCCACGAACACCAAGATGAGCTAGATGATATTTTGCATCGGCTCAACACAGCACAATGGCCTGATCGCCCACGTGTCGCTGCCGAGCTGGCGTCCTATGCGCGCCGTCATCACAAGCGCTGCCCGCTCGATGTACTCTACCGGATTCAAGTGGGCGTTTACCACGATGATTCATACATTCGCTGGATCACCGCAGACGCGTTGGGCTTGATTGCAGAACCTGCTGCCATGCGCTCTTTGCTCGTGCTGCTCAACGATAAAGATTGGCAGATTCGATCAACGGCTGCCCATGCGTTAGCTGAAATCGGTGATGACGAAGCTCTGCCTCAGGTACTTCAACTGCTCAAAGACACGCGCGCTGAAGTGCGGGCTAAAGTGGCCGAAGACATCACTCGATTCAACAACCGCTCAGCCGTTTTGGCGCTTATCGACGCTTTGAACGATGAAAATCCGTTTGTCAGCCAACAGATCATTCGATCGTTGGGGCGTTTAGGCGATCCAAGTGCTGCACCTGCTTTAATCACCCTTCTACAATCTGACATCGATCTTGATCGCAAGGCGCTCATCCTAGAAACGCTCGGCAAGATTGGCGCGACGGATGCTGTGCCTGTGATTGGCCAATTCTTGAATTCTGTAGAGAAGTTGGTCTCAAGAAATGGGTTGACGCTAGGAGAGATTGCAGCAGAGGCCTTAGAACAAATCGGCACCCCTGCTGCGCTTAGATTGCTTGCTGCGCGATCGAAGAGAGTGGGACCTGTATGAAAATCTTCATGTGTTATGCCCGAGTTGACAAGCCATTTTGTCGAGAAATCCTCCGCGTTATCGATAACCATGAAATTTTTGTTGACGATCGTTTTTACGCAGGGGACGATTGGTGGGAGATCATCCTTGAGCGCTTGGCATGGTGTGATGTGCTCATCTTTTTGATCTCTGTTCACAGCTTGAAGTCGGTTTACTGCAAACGCGAGCTGAACATCGCCATGCGGCATGGCAAGCGCATTGTGCCTATTTTGCTCGACGAAGCAGCTATCCCGCACATCCCTAAGGAACTTTCCAAGTTGCATTGGGCTGATCTGACAGGCGCTATGACCGATGAAGTGGTGCAGTGGATTCATGATTCGCTGCTCAAAATTGAGTCTGATCTGAAAGAATCTGCCCACAAGACCCCCATGCAAACCGCTTCTATCGTGAGTGCGCCCCCAGTCTTCTTAGACGGCGACCCTACTCAACATATCGGCCAAGCGAGCGAGTTCATGCAGATGGGCGAATTTGACCGCGCACGGATGATCTTGCAGCGGCTGCGCGATAAGCCCATGCAGCCCATGCAAAGACGCATCGTCGATAGGATGATCTCAGAAAATGAAAAGCTCTTGGACGAACAGCTCAGCGACCGCGCGCGTGACATGGATTATCGAACGCTGTGCAGCATTGCGCATAACCCACGTCTGCGTGAGGTTGCTCTGGAAGAATACGAGTCTTTTCGCAAGCGCTTCCCAGACTATGACCCAAAGAACATCCACGCTGTGCTGTTTGGCAAAAAGACAGTGGGGGCAGTGATCAGCCAACAGCAGTCATCCGGTGCTCACCCTGTCAGCGTTGGTAGTCGCTCGTCGCTTCGCCCACGGCGCAATCCTGACTTTTTTATGCCGATGTTAGAATTTTTGCCGATCCATACTGACTCAACAATGCGCCCATTTGAACTAGCGCGTTACCCTGTCACCAATCAACAGTTCAACCTATTTATCAACGATCCAGACGGGGCATCTCGCGTGCGCTGGTGGACATATGCTGCAAGCGCGCGCAACTATCGTGAAAAGAGCGAAAAGCTTGTCCCGGCCCCCGAATCCGAAGATTTGCACCCTTGTTCTACTTGTTGGTACAATGCGATGGCGTTCTGTTTCTACTTGAGCGAGCACCTCGGACAGCGAGTGCTGCTGCCGACGCGCGCCCAACGTCGCCGCGCGGCAGGTGGAACAGATGGCAGGCGCTATCCTTTTGGTAATGAATTGACGCCAAGCAAAGCCAACTATCGTGATAGCGGCATTGGCCACACAACGCCCGTGAACGCCTATAACTCCCCGGGGCCTTATGGAAACTACGATTTGAGCGGCAACGTCTGGGAATGGCTGCTTGACGGCGCAGGGCTGGAAAAGCCCTACGACCTCCGCACGCGTGCAGATCGCTACCTCGCCGGTGGCAGCTTTCGAAGCCGCGCAGACGAGCTGCTAGTGACAAGCGAGATGGTACAATCGCCTGAGTTGATCACACCAACAGTCGGGTTCCGTGTGATGATTTTGCTGGATGCTTGATGGAAATTGCTGGTAAAAACATTCTGTTAACAGGTGCAGCTTCTGGCATTGGTGCTGCGCTGCTGCGTATCTTATGCACTGAAGCAGCTCATATCACATGCGTCGATATTGACAGTGCCGCTTTACAAACCACCATTGCCACACTCCCACCCCACACAGCCGCTATCATACCTGTTGTGGGGGACTTGTCGCTCCCTGCAACAGTGGAGGAGATGATCTCGGCGGCACTGGCTCAAATGGGCAGCATCGACATTGTGATTGCTAATGCTGGCTTTGCCTATTATGAGCGTATGGACTATCAAGACTGGCAGCGTGTTGAACATATTTTTCGTGTCAATGTGTTCTCGCCCATCTACACGCTTCAAATGATGCAGCAGCGCTGCCCTGCTGGTGGCTATAGCGCTGTGCTAATCGCCTCCGCCATGTCATACATCGCTGTGCCCGGGTACAGCTTATACGCCGCGACCAAAGCCGCAGTCGATCGCTTTGCTGAAGGGTATCGCTTCGAGATGCCGCCCAACACGCATCTGATGGTGGTATACCCAGTGGCCACACGCAGCGCGTTTTTTCAGCGCGCTGGCGAGCAAGTCCCCATCATTCCCCCAACACAAACGCCCGAACAAGTCGCACAGGCAGTTGTGAATGGAATACGTCGCAACGCAAAACGGGTGTACCCGCATCCGCTCTTTCGCCTGCTGCGCCTGTCGATGCTGACACTCACGTTGGCACGATATCTGACGTACTTTATCGGGCTGCGTCAGTTCACAGATTGGCAGCGTCGTCGTTCCTGAGGGCGGCGAGAACAATCATTTGTTGAATCTTTGACGAGCCACAGCAGTCTCATCAATGTGTCATCCACAAGCCATACTATGCGTTCACGTGCTTTATCGCTAACCTTGCACAAAAACAGGCTGTTTTGAATGCGCCAACTGCCTTCATTGTTTAATTTTGCCCTGCTGGCGACTGCCTTGCTGAGTTTGTCCCTAGTGGCAATTCAACCTTTTACTCAGTCTCAAATGCTGTTGAGTGATGATGCTGCTCTGCACTTGTATAGAACAATAGTGCTTGATCACTCTCTGCGATATGACGACCCTATTTATCCACGATTTTCATCGGCGTTGGCGTATGGGTATGGTGCGCCTTTGTTCAACTATTTCTCCCCTTTGGCCTACTATCTGCCTCGAACACTGCACGTAATCGGCTTGTCGTTTGTCGATGCTTGGTTGGCGGCTATGGTGCTCTATCTGTGGGTTGCCATGGTTGGTGCGTTCCTGCTCGGACGGATTCTCACCAACACGACAGGAGGAATTATTGCGGCTGTCGCGTATCTATACTCCCCCTACTTGCTCTACGACGCTGTCTCACGCGGCACGATCACGGAAGTGGCTGGTTTAGCACTGCTCCCTGCTGTTTTGTACGCCCTTACGCGGCTGGTGAGACAACCCGCTGCGACCAGCTTTTTTATTGCTGTGACCGTCTATTCAGCCTTCATTCCGCTGCATAACATCGTCACGCTGCATGGGTCATTGTTGATTGCGGCTTATGCCATCGTGATCGCGTTCACGAGCGCTAGACCGTTTCGGATGATGGTGTTACTGGCCTGTGTTGGTATTTTGAGTGTCGGTCTGACAGCGTTCTTTTGGCTGCCTGCGCTTGGCGAAACGAACTGGATTAAGCTGCCCGCGATTACGGCGTCTCTGGCGGATTTGGATGTGACACGCCACTTGCGCGATATACGAGATGTGCTCGTGTGGCCTGCGCCTGTTGACCCGCGCCAACAGCAAGCTGGCGTTCCTATCACCGTGAGTTGGGTAGCCTTGATCACCGCTGGGATCGGCGTTGTCATAGCGTTTCTGACGAAGCATCAGCGGATTCACCTCCTGTTTTGGACGGCAGCTCTACTCGTCAGTCTGTTTATGAATACGCCTACTTCTGCATGGGTCTGGGAGCACGTTCCTCTCTTGCATTACACCCAGTTTGCGTGGCGTGTTCTGGGCATCGCAAGCCTCGCGTTGGCAGTGCTGACATGTTTGGGCTTTCATGTGATCGAACCACACATACGCAAGCATCGATTGGGCAATGTGGTCGTAATTGGCCTTGTGATTGGACTAATTTTATATTCACTGCCTTTTACCTACAGACCAACACAGGGATTGGATGCATTGGATGTTCTGTCGGCGCAACGGCATGAGCGCGTGTACGGGGAAGTCGCTCTTTCGTCTTACAGCGAGTACTTGCCAGTTTGGGCAAGCCCCACCATCGACCCTGAGGCGCTGCTGCCACTGTGGGAAGTTAGCCCCGTCATCCCTAGATGGACAAACACCGACGGCATCCAAATCCAACAAGAGTCTTGGGGTGGTACTTCCGCCACATTTCAAGTAGCAGTTGATCGGGAGAGAACAATCACATTGGCGTGGCTGTATACGCCGAATTGGGCCGTGTATGTGGATGGGCTTCACGTCAATCCATTTCCTGATGATGATGGACTGCTAACCTTCAATCTGCCAGCAGGTCAAGCCAATGTCTCTGTGAAATATGAGCTGAGTGACTTTCAGCGGTTAGGCATTTTCATATCAGGATTAACGCTGTGTTTGTTCATCACAGCGCTCTTGATGTGGCCTAAATCGACACAATCAACGCATTCGCCATTGCTGACATCGTCGAGACGGCTATTTCTAATAGTTGCTCTGACAGGTTTCGGAATTGTTGCGTTTAAGGTAACGATAGCCGATCAGACGAATAACTTGTGGCATCACACTCGCTGGTTGGAAGGTTATTTTGATGATCTGCCAATTAGAGGGAACGTATTCAATCGAGAACTCATGCTGCTGTCGGCTGAGGTTCAAGTCGAACAAAGCCACCGCGTTGAGATTTTCATCCGCACTTATTGGACGCCCCTTCAGCCAATCACGGACAACTATGGGACACTGTACAGTGTTCGCAATCGAGAAGGGATTGAGATTGCGCGGGGGACAAACTACCAACCTGCAGGCGTGGATACTTCTCGCTGGAAGGTAGGCCTGTATTTGCAAGATACCATTTCTCTTCTACTTCCTGCGGGCACTCTGCCCGGCCAATACGATGTATTTATTTCGGTGTATGCTCAGGATACTCTGTTGCCCACAATCAACGACACGGGAAATGCTGATAGGCCTGACGTAAAACTCGAAACAGTGCAGATAGAGCCACAAGAATCTATGTTGTTGAGTGAACCGCCTGATGGCCCTGTTGTGCTCTTAACGACGCCTGATCTGCCACAACGTGCGATGGAGGGCAGCGCGTTTGTCGTTAACCTCGAGTTGCTAGCTGGTATGTCAAGGCGGGATGCTAGCCAGTATCGGCTGCGCTGGCAGCAGGGAGCAGGCGCTTCCATTGAAGGAGATTGGCAATCACTCGCACCAGCATATCCTGCGGCTCTGTGGCGTGCAGGCCATATGTATCATATCCCAGTACAAGTTTTTGTGCCTTTATTCAACGCAGCAAGTGATTATAACTTGTGGTTAGAGATCGCAGACTCTGACGAAAAAATTGTATACAAAGCCTTCTTAGGCCAGATTAATGTCTCAACCCCTACTCGTGAGTTTGCACAGCCTCCAATTGACCGAGTGTTGAACGCTACATGGCAGAATGGTATCCAACTTGTGGGCTATCGAAAGCGCGGGGGGCAGCTCTCGCTCGTGTGGACAACGTCAACCATTCTGAAGGATGACTTGCGGCTTTTTGTCCATCGATTAGATGATGAGGGGTTGATCATCGACCAGCACGATGAAGTCCCTGTCAATTGGACGCGCCCCACCACGAGTTGGCTGCCGGGCGAGTACATTACCACCACACACGTCTTTGAAGAGACACGACAAGCGCCTGTGCTGCGCGTCGGTTTCTATGACCCTGTCAGCTTTGCGCGGATCGCGCTGGACAGCGGCGAAACAGCGTTCACGTGGTCAACAGCTGTCAGCGACAACTGACCCCCATTCAACCGATGTTGTGGTGATCAATGGATTGTAGCCCTTATGATGCCAGGATAAGGTATAATTTATGTAAATGTTGCTAAGCTAGGAAAAAACGATGTTTAAACGTGAACAAACTATATCCACACTGAAAAAAAAACCAGATATTGATGTTCTCATCATTGGCGCTGGGGTCAATGGGATTGGAACTTTCCGCGACCTTGTCTTACAGGGCCTATCTGTTCTGATCGTGGACAAATCTGACTTTTCTAGTGGGGCCAGTGCAGCCTCCTCGCACATGCTGCATGGTGGCATTCGCTACTTGGAGAACGGCGAGTTCAGGCTGGTGCGCGAGGCGCTGCATGAACGTAACTTGCTGTTGAAGAACGCGCCGCATTACGCAAAGCCGCTTCCGACAACCATCCCAATGTTCAAGTGGTTCTCAGGGTTGTTCAATGCGCCGTTCAAATTCTTAGGCCTGCTTGAAAAGCCCCAAGAACGCGGTGCAATCGTGATCAAACTGGGCCTGATCATGTACGACAAGTTCACAGGCCCGCAGCAATCAATGCCTTTTCATCGGTTCTTAAGTCGCACTGCTGCATTGAAAAACTACCCCAAGATGAACCCCAAAATCGTTTCAGCCGCGACCTACTATGACGGTTTCATGCCGTACCCTGAGCGCTTGTGCTTGGACATGCTGAACGATGCTCACGCCGCGTCTGACAAGGCGTGGGCGTTGAACTACGCCAGCGTAGAAGGAGCCGATGCTGACTCGGTTACCATTCGTGATCTGTTGACTAACGAAGAAATCACAGTCAAGCCTAAAGTTGTGGTCAACGCTGCTGGCCCATGGATTGATTTTGTCAATCGTGCGATGGGTCATGAAACCAAGTTCATCGGGGGCACCAAAGGCAGCCATCTTATCCTCGACAACCCAGAATTGCTTGAGGCGGCTGCCAACAGCGAAATCTTCTTCGAGAGTGACGATGGCCGTATCCTATTGATTCTGCCTTATCTTGATAAGGTAATGCTTGGTACAACCGATATTCGTATTGATGACCCTGATCAGGCTGTTTGTGAACCAGCAGAAGAAGAGTACATCCTAAGCCAAGTCAAGCGAGTCTTTCCGACGATTCACGTCGATAGCAGCCAGATCGTCTTCCGCTTCTCGGGCGTGCGCCCCTTGCCAACATCGAAAGATAAACGTACTGGCGCGATCAGTCGTGATCACAGCATTCAGTCGATTGAACCCAGCTCAGAGTTTCACTTTCCAATTCATTCGCTGATTGGTGGTAAATGGACGACTTTCCGCGCATTTAGTGAACAAGCCGCTGACCGAGTGCTTAAGGATTTGAAGATGACGCGCAAGGTCGATACTGCTGGTCTGCCGATCGGCGGTGGGAAAGATTTCCCAACAGACGAAAAACAACGGCAAGAATGGCTAGAGCACCTGCGCAAGGAAACTGAGTTGGAGCTCGTCCACTTGTCGGCGCTGCTCGACCGCTATGGAACTTATGCTAAGACAATCGCGCGGTTCATGAGCGAGGGGAACGACCAACCGCTGATGCACGCGCCACATTACACCCAGCGTGAGATCATCTTCATCGCGCAGCATGAGGCAGTATGCCACATCGACGACATCCTGCTGCGGCGTTCAGCGCTGGCTATGCTAGGGTTCCACTCGCCGGCGCTGGTCAGGGAAATTGGCGAGCTGATGGCCTCTGTATTGGGCTGGGATGAAGCGCGCCTCGAGCAGGAGATTCAACACACGCTGTCTGTGCTAGCGGCAAAGCACGGCGTCAGCCTGCCAGCAGAAGCAGCAACCAACGTTTCAGCCTAACATGTGAAACTGGACAAACACGCCTATGCGAATTGGGATTGTAGGTAGCGGGTTTATGGGCAGCGTCCACGCGCAGGCATGGAGCAGGCTGCCCGTGACTATTGCCGGGATAACGTCTTTGGATCATGACAAAGCACAGGCACTAGCAACGCAGTTCAACACGTCAGCGTATGAATCATTTGACGAATTGTTGAATGATGTCGACGTGGTGGACATCTGCACGCCCACATATCTACATCATGAGATGGCATTAGTAGCAGCGAGAGCTAAAAAGCACATCGTCTGTGAGAAGCCGTTAGCCCTAAACGCAGCAACAGCCCGTGAGATTGTGGACATCGCGTCTCAGATGGGCGTTAAGTTGCTAGTGGGACATGTGGTGCGCTTCTTTCCAGAATATGCGCAGGCCAAGTCCATTGTGGAGCAGGGGCAGATAGGCAAAGTCGCTGTTGTGCGCTTAACGCGGTGCAGCTTCAAACCTGCCCGCGGCACAGTGGATAGCTGGTTTCATGACATCAGCAAAAGTGGCGGAATGATGCTAGACCTGATGATCCATGACTTCGACTATGCGCGCTGGCTGGCAGGTGAAGTTATCTCCGTGTACGCCAAGAACATCGCAAACCGATTTGCTGATGTACCAGCCGACTACGCACTAGCTATCTTGACGCACGCATCAGGTGCGATCACTCACGTTGAAGGAGGCTGGATTTATCCGGCCCCGATGTTCCGCACGAGCCTTGAGATTGCTGGGTCACACGGGTTAATTGAGCACCCTGCGGCAAGCAGCACACCGTTAGGGTTCTATTTACACAAGACCTCTGAAGATATGCCGACAATTGCTGTGCCAACCAGCCCACTGTCAGAAGATCCCTACAGTGTGCAAATTCGGCATTTTTACAACGTGCTTTCTGGCCATGACGATCAAGAACGCATCACAGCAGAAGACGGGTTTGAAGCAGTCTGCATTGCTCAAGCGGCCATTGAGAGCGCTCGATCAGGAAAACCAGTCAAGGTTGCGCAAGTCAAAGAGGGAGTGGTTAGAAGATGATTCGTGTTGGGATTATGAGTTTTGCTCATCTCCACGCGGAAGCGTACGTGCACAATCTTCGAGCCAATCCATGGGTTACTCTAGTTGGGTTTGCCGATGACGACGCTGAACGTGGCCACCGCTTTGCTGAACAATATAATCTCTTGTTCTTTGATACCTATGAAGAACTTTTGGAACAGAACTTAGATGCGGTAGTGATCTGCTCCGAGAACAGCCGACATCTAGAAATGGTTAAGATTGCCGTTCAACACGGAACACATGTTCTTTGTGAAAAACCGCTAGCCACAACAATCAGCGACGCTGAGCAGATCGTACAAATGTGTCGTTCCGCAGGCATCAATTTGATGACCGCCTTCCCAATGCGGTTTAGTGCGCCACTGTTAGAGGTGAAGCGCTTTCTAGATTCAGACGGACTCGGACGCATTTACGCCTGCAACAGCACGAATCAAGGGGAATGCCCCAAGCATCACCGTGGGTGGTTTGTCGATCCTGTGTTGGCAGGCGGCGGAGCGGTCAGCGATCATGTGGTCCATCTGGCCGATGTGCTTGCATGGTATCTCAATGACACTGTAGCAGAAGTATACGCTGTGGCAAATAATATTCTCTACCCGGGTGAAACGGAGGTTGAAACCGGTGGCCTAGTCATGCTCACTTACTCTCAAGGCACATTTGCGACCATCGATTGTAGTTGGAGTAAGCCACCGTACTACCCAACATGGGGGGGCTTAGCTCTTGACTTGATCGGAGAAAAGGGCGTCGTCACCGCTAATGCGTTTAAACAAGTTATGACCGTTTACCAACATACCTTGCAACGCCCGATCTATGCCTACTGGGGCAGTGATGCCAACCAAGCGATGATCGATGAATTTGTAGCAGCCATTCAAGATAAGCGGCAGCCCCGAGTGACGGGTGAGGATGGGCTGCGAGCCGTGCGGATTGTGGAGGCAGCCTATCGGTCGATTAAGACAGGGCAGCCCGTGCGCCTTGCAAGTTGACTGCCTTCTAACGGCTCTGAGATGTGCTCTTTGTCGGTATCTCATAGCTTTTGTTTAAAATCACTACAAAAGCTCTGCAAAACAAAAAAACTGAAGTATCATTACGAAAGGGATAGTAAGGTAATGTCGTGTGACGCGCTTGCCATCACAAACACCCCGTGTTATCGCCGTCCTTCTGCTGTTGGGCGTGTTTTTCGTGTTGGGTTTTTCCTCGCAAGCGCAAGAAGATTTTACGTACCTTTACTACTTCGAATCTGATGATGCCAACTTATCTGAGGTAGACTCGAAAGAATATGCCTTTGCCACGCTGCGTGGTGAGCGTGTTACGATTGTCGTCTACGGCTTGGATGCACTTGTTCGGCCACGCTTGAGGGTTTTCAACGCTGCTGGCACACAGATTGGCGTGGGGCAAACGCCGCCCGATCAACCCTTTATCACGTTTTTCCAGCTCAACGCGACTGGCAACGATCTGTACACCTTTCGAGTTGAGCGCGTAGGTGGCGAAGGTGGTCTTGCTCGGGTGATGTTGTTCGAGGGGGAGCCGCTCAACCAAGATTTGACGCTGCTTGACGACCTCAACCCACTTCTGCCCAGCCGCGCTTTCATGGTGGCTGGGCGTGACAACGAAGAAGGTCTGCGCGTGCTGGTTGAGGTGTTGGATGTGCCGTACTACGATCAGCGTCCACTTGTGTTTGCGTCGCGCGGGACGTTGACCGAGCTGCCAGACGTCACCGAACGTTTCACCCCGTCTGATACGTTCTTGTGGTTCAACCGCGATGGCAAACAGATCTATTTCGTCAACATTCGACCGACGCCTGAAGAAAGCACAATCGTTACAGAAGACATCCCTCTGCCGTTGTTCAATGTGGGGAATTTTTTCTACTTCGATTATTACTTTACAGTTGGTGCAGGTTCCGATCCGATCCGTCTCGTAACGCGCCAAGATTGCACGACTGCGCCCAATCGTCCTGAATGTGTACGTGAAAGCCCCACCTTTGGCCGTACTGAGATCAGTCAGCCCCTCCCACCAGAAACCCCGACCAGTGGGGAAATCTTCCGCCCTGACCGTGGGGATCTGCCCCCAGTGCAGGAATGCGTTGGTGGTGTAGGGGAAGTGCGCTTTTTTATCTCACCAGTGATTTACACCAGCACCAACTGCGACGACTTCTTGAGCGGCTCCCCCGGCAATGATCGGTTGGCTGGCGGCCCGGGCAACGATACGATCTTGGGCAATGGCGGAGACGACATCATCTTTGGCGATGAAGGTGATGATGAATTGTTCGGCAGCCCGGGCAACGACTTCATCGATGGTAGTCCGGGCAATGATCTTTTGGGTGGTGGACCGGGCAACGATACGCTTGAGGGTGATGCCGGAGTTGATACTGTCACGTATGCCGACAGCCCCGACGAAGTCGTGATCGACCTCACGAATCACCGTAACCCGCTCGTTGGCGGCACGGCGGTTGGCGTGTCTCAAGGCAGTGATCTGCTGTTTAACATTGAAGTCATCATCGGCAGTAATTTCAACGATGTAATGACTGGCAGTTCTGACAATGACGTTCTTTTCGGGTTGGATGGCAATGACATCCTGTTTGGCAACGGCGGTGATGACACAATCCACGTTGGGGCAGGCAACGATGCGGTGATCATCGGCAGCCCACTCGATGGCACTAGCGTCGTCACGCTTGGCTTGGGTAATGATCTTGTGTTAGTCGATGGCCCGGGCAGCGCGACGATCACCGGTGGAGATGAGACCGGCCCGCTCAGCAGCGACGGCAACGACACCTTTACGTTTTTGGATGGGGCGTCTGGGGCATTCCAACTGTTCAGCCAGTGGGGTGATGACGTTGTCGACTTCTCAGCAGTGACTAGTGGTGTCACCTTCAATTTGTCATCGCTTGTCGCCCAAAATCCGTTTGGCGCGCTGTTCATCACGTTGTTGGATGACAGCATCAACGGGTTGATTGGCTCGGAATTTGACGATGTGCTGACAGGCAGCAGCGTCAACAAGAACTGCGACTATATCGACGCTGCAGACGGGAATGACCTCATATTCTCGACGCCGAGCAACGGCCCAGACTGTGCGCTGCTCGACAGTGTGCTGACGGACGATGAGCTGATTGGCGGGGCGGGTAACGACACCATTTCCTATGCGCTGCTCGCAGATGTCAATGTCAACCTGTTGGCGGGCACAGCTGCCAAGAACGGCGGAACGATGTTCGACGTCCTGTCAGGGTTTGAAAACGTCATTGGCAGCCCCGGCAACGACACGATCACCGGCGACAATCAGGCCAACATCCTTGCAGGCGGACTGGGTGACGACATCGTCTTTGCGGGTGATGGCAACGACACGATCCTCGCGGGTTTTGGCAGTGATACGATCGATGGCGGAACAGGCATCAACCTCGTTGACTTCAGCGCAGCGCTGGCCGGGCGTACCATTCGCTTGGATGGCGTCCTCGCGGATGACCTCATCACCAACGTGAGCGACGTGATCGGCACAAATTTCAGTGACATCATCACAGGGTCGGCTGGCGACAACGCGATTGACGCTGGGGCGGGCAATGACCTTATCAACGTCAACGCAGGTTCCTTTGGAAACGATATCGTCAATGGTGGTGCAGGACGTGACACGCTCAACGCTGCGCTTCAAGACGTAGCGACCACCGTAACGATCAACGCGGATGCTGGGACCCTGACCAACAGCAACGGCACAGTCACCTTTGACACGACTGAAGCAGTTTTAACTGGGATCGGCAATGACAGCTTCCAGATCAACAACGGCTTGTCCCTGATCACTAATCCACTGGAAATAGACGGTGGCGGCGGCGTCAACACGTATAACTTTGATGGTCTAGCACAGGGCTACGTTCAAATCACGCCCACCACCAACGACTTGCTAACCATTGACAGCGCATCGGCGGAGAATTTCAGCGGCTTGATCGTGGGCACGTGGCAGGAGATCCTCACGAACCTCTTTGTGCTGCTGACGGCCCCGATCAACCCGAACTGTGGCGCGGCAACCGAGACAGTGTTCATGAACTTCACCAACGGCAACGACATCGTCGGTGGCGCCCCGCTTAACCTGACGAGCTGCCCATCCGACGATATTTTCAACGGGCTGGCTGGGTTCGACATCATCACCTATGCCACGGTTCCCCTCGCCGTGGGCGACTTGATCTTCACCATCGTCGACGGCCCACAGAACCAAGTGACGATCGTCGAAAGCACCTCAGGCGACATCGGCACAGACACAATCCGTAACTTTGAGCGCATCGTTGGGCGCACGGGCGGTCGTGACGTGTTCGCGTTCCAACCGCTGGCGAGCGTGATCAACCTCGAAATTGACGGCAACGGCGGGAACGATCAACTTAACTTCAGTCTGATCACAACCCCGGTGAACCTCAACTTGAACTTGGTGACGCCTCAAGCCGCTTACACCAACCTTCAACTGACGCTGCTTTCGCCGATCCGTGAGGTGCTGCTCGGCTTGGGCAATGACACGCTCATCGGCAGCACTGGCAACGACTTGATCTTCGGCAACGACGGCGACGATTCCATCATGGGTGGTGATGGCGATGACACCATCTGGGGTGAGGCTGGAAATGACATCATCTTCGGTGGCTCTGGCAACGATGAAATACGCGGGGGTCTCGGCAACGATACCGTGTTCGGCAGCATAGGGGATGACACGTTCATTGAGACCGATGCCGACGGCGGATCTGACAGCTACCGCGGCGACGATGGAGACGACCTCTTCCTCATGGTGTTAGACGGAGTCAGCGATCTGTTCTTTGGCGACGCTGGTTACGACATCTTCCAATATACCAACAACGCGCCAGTTGTTGGCACAGTAGGCACGATTAGCACCTTCAACGATGGGGCAGGCTTCGACGTTCTACCCTCAATCGAAGAGATCCTCACTGGCGGGGGTAACGATAACATCACGCTTGATGCGGGTGGCATTAACATCCTTCGCACAGGCGCGGGCGATGACACCGTCACCGCTACATCAACGTCTACAACGCCGTTCGTTTTCTTGGAGGACGGTGATGATGTCTTCATTACTCAAGACACAACGCTCGTCAACATGTTCGTAGATGGCGGAACAGGTACGAACGCGCTCGTTGTGAACAACGACGCGCTTAACCTGCCAGTGACTATCAATACCGCTGTAATAACTACGAGCGGTGACACCTATTTGAATTTCGCCACCTTGACGATGACCGGTAGCGGCTCTGAGCTTGTAACGGTCATCAATGATAGCTTTACCACTGGCGTTGTTTTGGGCGCAGGTGACGACACGTTGATCGTTCAACTGGACGGCGCAGCGAACACCTACGACGGCGGGGCTGGGATCGACACCGCTGACTACAG
>DAOUBS010000077.1:0-27521 GCA_034432435.1 Anaerolineae bacterium | reverse complement strand
CCCTTAACGAGCGAAACGCAGCCGCCAATCAAGCAGGCCTTAGAATATTTACTGCAAGGCCGCCTCGGCAGCTTGCTGGAGGGGCTGGAGTATCGTCGGCGCTCTGCCCACTTCCAAAAGCGCGTCCACACCGACGCGGCGATCATCAGCCAGCACGCGGTCAAAGGCCACTTCCGCGATCACGGCCAGCGCATCCTAGACGCCTATTACGACCGCTTAGAGCGCTACGGCGTCGCGCCCTATTAGGCGCAAAAAGGGGCGACCTGCATGCAGATCGCCCCTCCGTGAATAAACGCCAGACGCTACGCTTAGCGACGCATGACCGTTCCGAGCGCGTCGCAGGCGGGGCAGGAACCATCTGGGCGGATTATCGCGTAACCGCCCTGCGGGTCGCTGCCCCACAGCGTGAAGTCCACGTTCCAGATGATCATCAGGCGGATGTCGCCGCGCTGCGCCGAGAGCGTGGCGGCCTGCGCCAGCCAGCTCGCTTGCTGCGCCACCGTCACCGGGTTATTGGGCGACCAGTTGAAGGCCGCCGGGATGGGCTGGCCCATGCCCTCACCGCTCAGATAGCCAAACTCAGTGTAGCACAACTGCTTACCCGGGAAGGAGGCCGCGCCGCGCGCCGTCATGCTGCCAAAGAAGTAGGTCGGGAAGCTGCCGCGCGGGTCGCCGCTGGTGGCTGTGGGCGGGAGCACGCCCTCGTTGTAGTGCAGACCGACACAGTCCATGTAGTTGGCTGCGCCTGCCGCCGCCATCTGCTGCATGAAAGTGTCGTCGTTGCAGAAGTGGATGCCTGCCGCTTGATCAAGGAAGCAGCCTGCCGAGCCTGCTGCGCCCGTTGGAGCCGGCGCGCCGCTGATCACTAACGTGTTAGGGTTAGCCTGCTTGATGGCGTTGTAGGCCGCTGCCAGCAGCTTGGTGTATTCTGCGCCGTTGACGCGCCCCACCGGCCACTCCCGTTCAATGTTCGGCTCGTTCCACACTTCGATGGCGTCTGCGCCTGCAGCGGCCACCGCCGCCACCAACTGCGCGTACTCTTGGATGTAGGCGTCGAAGTTCTGGCCGAGGCGGTTCTTATCGCCCACCACGCTGATGAGCACCTTCAAGTTATTAGCGCGCGCGGCGTTGATGATGCCCTGCGCCCAATCAAGGCCAACGCCCTTCATCTGCTTCTTGACCCACGTCATGCCTGAGCGCTGCATGGCGCTGATGCTGGACTGAGTGAAGTTGGCGATGTGGCCGCCCAGCTCGAACGAGCCACGCGCCGCCGCGCCTGCTACTGGTGGGGGCAAATTCGGGTTAGCAGCAGCCTCACTGCCTGCTGCGGGGGCAGCCGCGGCCTGCACCAGGTCGCAGATGGCCGTCTCACGCGTGTCGAAGCTCACACGGACGACGTAGGTATCCCCGCGCAGGCTGACGATCGTGTATGTCCAGCCGTAGAAGATGGGGCGCGCGTCAACGATGCTAGTGGTCGAAACGCAGCCGTCGATCCCTGCCGCCTTCTGCGGGTGGGCAGCGTTGGCCGTGCTCCAGTCGTCTTGCACAAACTGCCAACTGCGCACGATCGTTAGGTCAACCCCTCGCTCGCGGGCTTGCACGGCGTTCCGCGCCGCGACGAAGCCAAGCCACGTCGGGTCAGTGGGCGTGGCCGTCGGGGCCACCTGTGCCATGACCGACCCAGCGGGCAGGGCAAGCGCCGTCACCACCGCGGCAGCAGCAACTACAATCAGAAGGCGAAGCCATTTTGTCACTTGATTCGTCATTGTCATTACCTTATTAAGCTATCGTCTACCCTACGGCGCATCACAATAGCGGAGGGTTTGCCAAATTTCCAGACAAATCCACCAGCGTAGGACAACCGTCAGCCTGACAGTTGAGCGCGGATCGCTTGCAGGCGCTGGATGATTTCAGTCGCATTGGCTTGCTGCACCTGCTTCAGCATAGCATCGCACCATTCGATCAAGCTGGCACGGTCGAACTGATTAGCCTCGTCCAGCAGGGTTGGTTCTTCTTCTGACGTGGCGTTGATCCAGCGGTTCAGGAAGCGCACCTCGGGCGGCATGCGCGCTTCAAGTACCGCCGCCAGCTTATCGTAGACGCGCTCCATCGCCGCGACGGCCTGCGCTGCGCCCTGACGCTGTGCTTCTTGCATGTTGGCGGCCAAAATGCTCAACATCTGAGCGTCGATCATGTCGCGCGCTTGGTCGATCAGCGCATCGGGATCAGGGCTGTTGATGAGCGTTTTCAAGAATTCAAGCACAACTTCAAGATCCTTGCGTTGCTCAGCATCCATCGCCTGCGTCAAGCTCAGCAGTTGATCGCGCACCGCTTCCATCGTCGGGCGGTCTTTGGCCGAAGCTTGGCTGATGGCCTGCGTGAACTCGTTGAAGAACTGATAGTCCATCGCCGGGCGTGTCAAGCCGACGAGGGCCTGCAAGCGCTCAGTGTTTGCGCCGTAGCCCAACGCCAAGCGCTGCAAGTCGCCCCGCGTGGCCTGCTCGCCTAGCGCCTGCACGTCTGCCATCACCTCCTCGACGAGCCTCTGCTGCTCGTTGTAGGCGGCCATCATTCGCTTGCCCGCTGTCGAGTAGAGCAGCAGGCGCTCTTGCAGCATCTCCAACGAGGCAGCGATCTGCGCCTGCCCTTCTGAGGCCAAGCGCTGATACATCAAGGACACCAGCCGAAAGAACGCCTCGTCGATCTGGCTGTCAGCGGCCTCAATCGCCTGTTTGAGCGCGTCTTCGCTGTTGGTGGCCAACAGCGACTGCATCAGTTCAACGCGCCGCCGCTGCTCTTCCATCATCTCTTTGGTGATGCCGTCCGCCTCCATCACCTGCTCGCGCAGCCCGTCCAGCGTCAGCGCACGTTTAGGATTGAACATATAGGCACGGAATTGATCTTTGGGCAGGCTGCGCGTCAGCTCGTTGAGCATGTCACCCACAATCTTCTCTTCAGATTTGCCGGTTTGCAGCGAAATCTCCATCGGGATGAAGGCGACTAGCAGCGACTTTTCGGCGTCATGATACAGCAGCGGCGTCATCACGCGGTTCTCGAAGCCACAGTGCGGGCAGTCAAACGTGTTAAGGTGGCCAGCCATCAAGAGCGCTTTGCCCTGCGGGTCGCGTTGAGCATCGATGATCGTGCGCACGGCTACGCCGAAGGGCTGCCCACAGGACGCACAGCGGATTTGAGTGTTTGCTGGGTTGGTCATGTTATCTCCAAACGATTATCAATCACGGGGCAGTGAAAAGTAAAACGTGGAGCCATGCCCGGGCTGGCTCTTCACGTTGATCTCGCCGCGGTGGGCGGTGATGATGGCGCGCACAAGATAGAGGCCTAGCCCCGTGCCTTTCGTCTTGCTGGTCAGGTTGCCATCGATTCGATAAAACCGCTCAAAGATGCGCTGCTGCTCCGCCTCAGGGATGCCTACGCCCTCATCGCGCACGAAGAAGTTAACGGTCGTCTCGCTGAAGCGCCCCCCGACCGTGATCTTGCCGCCGTTGGGGGAGTACTTGATCGCGTTGGTCAGCAGATTGTCCACCACCTGCCGCAGCAGCTTCTCATCGCCTTGAATGGACGGGTAATCCGCCGGGAAGGACAGCGCAAAGGTGTGGCGTTGGGTCTGCTTGCTGAAGCGCTCGACCGCCCGCGCAGCTATCTGATCCAATCGAACATCGCTCAACGTCAAGCGCACGCTGTTCTCCGCTTGGATCTTGCTGGCCGCCAGCAGATCGTCGATCAACTCGGCTAGGCGGTCGGCCTCCTCTTCGATGACTGCGACGCTCTCTTTGACTACTGATGCATCCCACTCCACATCGGAACGGTTAAGCGTGCTGGCGTAGCCCTTGATGATTGCAACTGGCGTGCGCAGCTCGTGTGACACCGTTGAGATGAAGACATTCTGCATCTCCTGCGCGCGGCGATAGTGGCCGATGTCGCGCACGTTGGCGATGATCGTCGTCAGTTTGCCTTCCTCGTTGAAGAGCGGCGCATACGTGATGCCGAGGCTGGCCGTCAGCCCATCGCGCCGCTGGATGTCGCCTTCGACGTAGAGCGTGCGCCCGTTCGGCTGGCGCTTCGGGAAGAGGCCGGTGCTCATCGCGTCTTGCAAGTCCATCTGGTCGCGCCGTACCCAGTGGATTACCTCATCCTGATGCAGCCCGACAGCGTCAGCGCTCTTCCAGCCGGTCATCTGTTCAAACGCGCGGTTGATCTGCAAGATGAGCAAGTGGGGGCTGAGAATCATCACACCGTCGCCGCTGTAGTCGAGGATCGCCTCTAAGCGGCGTCGCTCTTGGTTAATCGCCTCGTAGAGTTGGGCGTTGTGCACCGCAATCGCGGCTTGGTCGGCAAAACTCTGCAAGATTTGCACGTCGCTCGGGCTGATGAGGCTCTGATACGAGCGGAACACGATCAGCAGCCCCAGCGGCTTCTCAGCAAAGATCAGCGGCATGGCCACCGCCTGCACCAGCGCTGGATCAATCGCCTCGGACATCTCGCGCAGCTTGGCGTTGAGGAACTCGACGCTGAACTCTGCTTGATCGCTGTTGACGAGTTCCAACAGCTTAGCGTTCAGCACAGGCACACGGTCTTGATGCATCCCCGTGAAGGCGCGCACTGTGAACTGCTCATCGCTGTCGCCGCGCAGCGCCACGACGCCCACCCGCGCCGCCGTCATGACGACCGAGGCGCGCAGCACCCGCCGCAGCACCTCCGAGAGGTCAAGCTGCGCAGTGATCGCGCGCGAAATCTCCAACAAGAAGTCGCGCTGTCTGACGGGGTAATCGGGTAAGCTTAACATGACGTAAGTCTATCACATTTCCAACTCAGACAAGACCCGCTCTACTTGTTGACGATGGCGATCACGCGGGTCACGTCTTTCTGGCCGCCCCCCGTGAGCACCAGCGCCCCCGCGCCAACGATACTCACATCGCCGCCCAAGCCCGCCGGCACGATCTGCAAATCACGCCAGTAAGCATCGGTCAGCGCGTACGTCTCGACAGTCGCGCGAATCTTGTCGAACAGTAACACCCCGATGTTGCTCACGCCGCCGCCGATCACGACAATCTCCGGGTTGAACAGGTGCAGCAGCGTCACTAAGCCCAGCCCAACGCAGAAGCCGCAGTGCTCCACCGCCTCGAGCGCCACAGGGTCGCCCTCGTGCGCCGCGATGCCGATGATGCGCGCGTCGATGTCCTCGATGTCCTCGACCATCGCGCTCATTTTGGACGCCGCCCCCTGCGCGATGCGCCCTTTGACGCGGCGCGCCAGCGCGGGGCCTGCCGCTTCCTTCTCGACTGAGGTCACCGTGTCGCCAACGACGAGCTGGATGTGCCCTGCCTCAGCGGCCAGCCCGCGCTTGCCTAGCAGCAGCACGCCGTCGTTGATGATGCCGCTGCCGATGCCCGTGCTGATCGTGATGTAGATCACATAGCGATAGCCGTAGGCTGCCCCGCGCGCCGTCTCGGCGAGGGCGGCAACGTTGGCGTCGTTGCCGCAGTAGACTGGCACGCCGAACTCTCTACTCAAGATGTCCGCCAGCGGCACGTTGACCCAGCCGGGCAAGTTGGGCGGCGCAACCAGCACCCCTGTCGAGGGGTCGAGCGGGCCGGGCGCGCTGACGCCGATCCCTTGCACCGTCGAACGATCCGCTGGCATCACCTTGTGCAGCGCGTCGATGATGCGCGCCATCGACGCATCGAAACCGTCGTCTGCGCCGGTCAGCGTCTCGTAGCGCTCCACGATGTCAAGGCCGTGATTCAGCCGAGCCGTCCGGATGCGCGTCCCGCCCAGATCAAGGCTTACCACCCACTTATCACTCATTGCGTGTCTCCCCGCCTGTCAGCGGCTGAATGTCTGCTCAATTGAAGGGTATTCTAACGCCTGCTACAATCATTATCGATAGCACACCCGTTCAGTGACATCATCGGACACCTTCATGACCAAACTAACCCCTGCCCGCCGCCAATATCTGGACATCAAGCGGCAGTACCCAGATGCGATTGTGTTCTTCCGCATGGGCGACTTCTATGAGACCTTCGACGACGACGCCATCTTGACCGCTCGTGAGTTGGACATCACGCTGACCAAGCGCACGGAAGGCCAGCCGATGGCCGGCGTGCCTCACCACGCGCTGGATAACTACGTCGCGCGGCTGGTAGACAAGGGCTATCACGTGGCCGTCTGTGACCAAGTGAGCGAGCCGACCAACCGCGGCATCGTCGACCGCGAGGTGACGCGCGTCCTCACACCCGGCACGCTGGTGGAACCGGCCCTGCTCAACCAGCAGCAGCAGAACTATCTGATGGTGGCCGCCCCAAGTGTGGATGCGCGCACCGCCAAATGGAAAGGGGTCGGCATCGCCTATGTGGACGTCAGCACAGGCGAATTCTGCGCCACCGAGGCCAACGGCGAAGGCGCAACCGTTGCCCTGCTGGAAGAGATGGCGCGCATCAGCCCGCGCGAGCTGCTGCTGCCCACCGCGTGGAAAGACAAGGTAACACTGCCCGAAGGCGTCCACCCGTCCTATGGGCAGGATTACTGGTTCAACCCACGCAGCGCCAAAGACATCTTGATCGACCATTTCAAGCTGCACAACCTCGACAGCTTCGGCCTCAGCGAGTGGCCGCTGGCCACTGCCGCCTGCGCCGCCGCCATCGAATACCTGCGCGCCACGCACAAGAACAGCCTCGCCCAACTGACCACCATCCGCGCCTATCGCACCACGTCGTTCATGGTGCTTGACCCGTTCACCCGTCGCAACCTTGAACTGACGCAGACCATCCGCAGCGGCAAGACACAGGGCAGCCTGCTAAGCGTGATCGACCGCACAGTAACGCCCATGGGCGCGCGCACGCTGCGCACGTGGCTCAGTCAGCCGCTGCTGGATCTGCCGCGCATCAACGCCCGCCTTGACGCGGTCGAAGCCCTCACCAGCAGCGAACTGCTGCGAGCTGAAATCCGTGAGAGCTTGAAGCAGATCCTCGACCTTGAACGCCTCGTCAACCGCGTGGTCATCCACAAAGCGACCCCGCGCGACCTGCTCGCGCTGGCAGACGGCCTTGAACTCGTCCCCAAGTTGGCCGGGCTGGTCGCCCCACACCCCGCCCTGACGCCGATCGGCGTTCGGCTCAACCCCTGCCCAGACGTGAGCCAGCTTATCCACCGCGCCATCAACGACGACGCGCCCGCCAACCTCAACCAGATCAACGTAATCCGCGCGGGCTTCTCACCTGAGCTGGACGACGTGAAAGCCAAAAGCGAGCACGCCCGCCGCTGGATCGCCGAGCTAGAGCCGCAAGAACGCCAGCGCACCGGCATCGCCAGCCTCAAGGTCGGCTTCAACAAGGTCTTCGGCTACTACATCGAGGTGACCACCGCCAACGCCGATAAAGTCCCCGCCGACTACGTCCGCAAGCAGACGCTGGTCAACGCCGAACGCTACATCACGCCAGAGCTGAAAGAGTACGAAACGCTTGTGCTGAACGCTGAAGAAGAGATCCTCGCGCTGGAGCGTCAGATCTTCGAACAAGTTTGCGATCAGATCAGCCAGCACAGTGAAGCGCTGCTGCGCACAGCGCGCACGCTAGCCACGCTCGACGCGCTGTTGTCGCTGGCCACCGTGGCCGTCGCGCAAGGCTACTGCCGCCCCAAAATGGTTGAGGGCGACGTGCTGACGATCCGAAACGGCCGCCACCCCGTTGTGGAGTCGCTGCTGCCCAACGGCCAGCGCTACACCCCTAACGACACCCACTTCCACGCCGGATCGCGCCTGCACATCCTCACTGGCCCCAACATGGCGGGCAAGTCCACGTATATCCGTCAGGTAGCGCTCATCACGCTGCTAGCGCACATCGGCAGCTTCGTCCCAGCCGACTCAGCCGAGATCGGTCTAGTAGACCGTATCTTCGCCCGCATCGGCGCGCAAGACGAAATCCACGCCGGGCAGAGCACCTTCATGGTCGAGATGATCGAAACAGCCCGCCTGCTGATCGGCGCAACGCCGCGCTCACTCATCATCCTCGACGAGATCGGGCGCGGCACGAGCACCTACGACGGGCTGGCCATCGCGCGCGCCGTCGCCGAGTACATCCACAACAACCCGCGCCTGAACTGCCGCACCCTCTTCGCCACCCACTACCACGAGCTGACCGAGCTTCCCAACGTGCTGGCCCGCGCCGAGAACTTCAACGTAGCCGTCACCGAGCGCGGCGATGGCATCGTCTTCCTGCACAAGGTCGTACGCGGCGGCGCAGATCGCAGCTACGGCGTGCACGTCGCCCAACTTGCCGGGATGCCCAAGCCCGTCGTCCAGCGCGCCCGTGACCTGCTGCACATGTTCGAGCACGACGCCAGCCGCCAGCGCCTGCCACTGTTCAGCGCGGCCCCCCCTGCGCCTGACCCCGCCCCCACGCCAGAGCACCCCGCGCTCGTCGCCCTGCGCGAGCTGAACGTCGATCACCTCACCCCAATTGAAGCCATTAATCATCTTTACGCACTCAAGCAGATGCTCTCTTCGTGATACAATCGAACCAGCTTGTAGAGGATATGTATTTGGTATGCGACCGTATCCGAGAGAGTACTTTCAGCGTTATGATGAGAGCGACGACAGCCTGTTCTATCAGACCCCGCGCAAAGTCGTTCACATCGACGACCGCGCCATCCTGCTGCTCAAAGCCTATTACGCAACCGTGCTGCCGCGCGGCGCGGTGCTGCTGGACTTGATGAGCAGTTGGCGCAGCCACTACCCCGACGACCTCCAGCCGCAGCGCGTCTACGCTCACGGCATGAACGCCGAGGAAATGGCTGACAACCCGCAAATTGACGAGTACATCGTGCAGAACTTGAATCGCAATCAGTCCCTGCCCTACGCCAGCGACTTCTTCGACGGCGTGACGTGCGCGGTGAGCGTCCAGTACCTCATCAAACCGGTGGAAGTGTTCCGCGAGGTGAACCGCGTCCTCAAGCCTAGCGGACGGTTCATCGTGTCGTTTTCAAACCGCTGCTTCCCGACGAAGGCCATCGCCGCGTGGCTCAGCATGACCGACATGCAGCACGTGGCGCTCGTCGTCGATTACTTCCAGCAGGCAGGCGGCTACACCGACATCACAACCGACCTGCACACCACCGGCGGCCATGACCCGCTGTTCATCGTGACAGGGCGCAAAGCCTAGCGCGCGAGTGTCACGCCGGCGGCTTCGGCGGTCGCCGCGGGGTTGGGCGCAGGGATAGCCGCCTCTTCCGCGCCGATGAGGCCTTCCGAGTACAGCACGCGCTTGAAGGCCACAATCGCCACCTCGCACATGGCAAGGTCAGGCTGGCGCGTCGTCAGATGCTGCAGCGCGAGGTTGGGCGTGATCAACCAGCGCACCCAGCGGCGGTGCACGTTGGCCGCTGTCCACTTCAGCAGTTCATAACTGATGCCCGCAATCACCGGGATGAGCACCACGCGCGAGAGGATCAGCAGGAAGAACGGGGGCCGCCCCAGCAGCGAAAACACGAACACGCTCACGAACACCACCGTCAGCAGGAAGGCCGTCCCACAGCGCGGGTGTTCAATCGGGTAGCGCTGAACAACCTCCGGCGTCAGTTCGTCGCCCGCTTCGTAAGCGTTGATCGTCTTGTGCTCCGCGCCGTGGTAACTGAACAAGCGCTTCACATCCGGCATGAGCGAGATCAAGCGGATGTAGAGCACCAAGATGCCGAGCTGCACGACCGCCTCGATGAAGTTGATAACCGTCGCCTGCCAGCCGATCGGCAGCGGCACGTAGAACCCGCCGCCTTCCGGCGCTTCGGTGAGGCCGAGCACCGCGCCGATGCCCGTCGCCAGCGCCGTCGGCAGCAAGAAGAACAACCCCACCCCCAACGCCAGCGACATCGCAATCGTCAAGAAGCCAATCGGCCCGTCAAAGCTGGTCTTGGCCTTGTCCGCGTCGCCCTCTTCTTCTATGGCCACATCCGCTGACCACATGAGCGCGCGCGTCCCCAGCCCCAGCGCGTCGTACAAGCCCACCAACCCGCGCACAAAGGGCGTCTTGGCTAGCCAACTGCGGTAGATCGCCTTGTTGAGGGGCTGCTCATGCACGACGATCTCGCCTTTCGGGTTGCGCACGGCAATCGCGGCGGTGTGTGCGCCGCGCATCAGCACGCCTTCGATGACTGCTTGGCCACCATAGGAAAACTTCATTTCGTTTGCGGGCTTGCTCAAATTCGCCATCTTCACGTCCTGTTTATCGATTTATCCAGTTTACATCGCGCAGCGTCGCATCACAAAGTGGGGTTAACTCAGTGAAGGTCGCCTCGCCGGGGGGCAGCAGCAGCGTGAACGGAAGCCCGCCAATAAAGCAGCCGTCGTTGGCGTTGCAGCGCGCAGGCGGCAGCAGCAGCCGATAGTCTCCGTCGGTCGCGTCCAAAATTTGAAGCCCACCGCGATAGTCGAAGAGATAAGCCTTGTTGTGCGCCGTGGTCACGCGCACGCATGTCGGCTGATCGCGCCGCGCCCAAAACACCCACGACTGCAAACCGCTCTCATGCCTGACATGCACAACGTCGAGCGTGTCGGTCGAGCCATAGCGCGCCTGTACCACGTCACTGAGGCGATCCACCAGAAAGCGCCAGGCATCGAACGCCGGACGTGGCACAGCGCTGCCCGGCGAAAGCAGCCCGAACGACTCCGCCCCTTCTGGCAGCATTTGATCGTAGAGCTTGTAGGCAGCCATGCGCTCCACGTCCACGGTCAGCGCTAGCGCCGCCGCCTGCACCAAGAAAGCGGCCTGCTGCTCCAAGTCGAGCGGGTACTGCGGGCGCACTACCGGCCAGTTGGGGTCGTCGGTCGGTGGGGCGTTCATCTCGTTGATCCAGATCGCCTTGTCCATGCCGTGCCGCCGCAGGTTATCGCGCATCTCGTTCACGATGCGGATCACCGTCTCGGTGCGGAAGTAGAGGTGTAGGCTCATCACGTCGAAGTAGAAGCCGTTGGCCGCGGCGTCAGGATCAGCAAGGATGCGGTCGAGCAAGCGTTCAAAGTACGGGGCGCGCCCCTCGTTGACGTCGTGCCAGTAGGTCGTGCCCGCAAGGTGGATGCGCGCGGCGGGGTTCGCCCGTTTGGCGGCTAAGTAGGCCACCTTCAGCAGTTGGAAGTAGTCCTCCAAGTCGCCGCTGAACTCGTGGCCGTAGGTTCCTGCTTGGATGTCTGGCTCGTTCCAGATGATGAAGCGCGTCACGCCGCGGCTGGCGTAGTAGTCCACTGCCCGATACACAAAAGCTGCCCAGTAGTTGTTTGGGTCGTCAATCGGCAGCGTCAGGCCACGCGGCACACCCGCCATTGGGATGCCGTCGGTGGCCCATGCGGGGGTGTTCTTCAGCAGCGCCACAACTTCCCGCCCGCACAAGCTCGCCGCTTTGAGCCAGCGATCGTCCACGTTGAGCGTGTTCCAATCGTCCGGCCCGGTCGGCTGGTGCTGTGACCAGTCGAAGATGATGCGCTCCCAGCCCGCGCCTAGTTCGCAGGTTCGCTCTGGGAACCAGAAGCCTTCCACGACGCCAAAGCGCGACACGGGGATCTGCTGGGCGTGAACAGACAGCAGTGCCAACAGCGCCAGCCCCGCCGCGATGATCTTATGCCCTTGCAATCCGCATCTCCTCGACGTTCAATTGTGCGTTGCGCCGCCCATTGTACTCGTTGACCGTCAAGCGGTACAACACGTCCAAAGGTTCGCCTGACCACAGATCGAGAAACTCGGCTTGATTGAACGCGATGGCCTCCACTGCGGGGGATGCCCCCTCTACCAAGCGCATCTTCAAATGCTGATCCTTCAGCACTCTTGGGGACATCATGCGCACCCCACGGCTGACAAACAGGGGAGCCTCAAATTGATGCCCAAACGGCTCCAGCGTGGCAATAGTTTCTGCCAGCTCAATCGTCGCCCTGCTCAACGGCAGAGCAGCGTCCACGCGGCGCACCGGGGCGAGCGTCAAGCCGCTGAACGCGGCGCGCGCCGCGCGCAGCAGCCGCTCGCGCAGCAGCGGCACGTTCTCGTTGGCCACGGTAAACCCGGCCGCCAGCGCGTGCCCCCCGTGCCGCAGCAGCAGATCCGCGCACGTGTCCAGCACGCGCGTGATGTGAAACTCGGGAATGCTGCGACACGATGCGCGGCTGGTCTCCTGCTCGCGGTGCAAGACGACCACCGGACGGTACAGCTCCTGCGTAAGCTGTGCCGCCACCAGCCCGACGATGCCCGGCGCGACGTCGTCATCCTGCGCAAAGATCAGCGGCGCGTCGATCTCGCCTGTGAGCACCAGCAGATCACGGATGCGATCTTTCGCCGCGCGCATTTTATCCTGCCGCTCGACGTTGAGGCGCTCCAGCTCTTTCGCAAGGTGGTTGGCAGTCGCTTGATTTTGGGTCGTGAGCAGATCAAACGCCAGCAGGCCGCTCGCCAAGCGCCCAGCCGCGTTGACGCGCGGCCCAATGATGAAGCCGATCGTCTCCGCAGTGGCTTTGCCTTTGAACCCTGCTGCGTTCAGCAGCGCATCCAGCCCGAGGCGGCGGCGCTCGTTGATGACGTTCAACCCATGCAGCACCAACAGACGGTTGAACGGGTCGTTCAAGCGCATCACGTCGGCCACTGTCCCAATCGCCACCAAATCGAGCAAGTCCGACAGTCGGCGCTCCCTCGGCCAGCCCGCAATCCGCAGCACCTGCACCGCCATCAGCAAGGCCACCCCCGCCCCAGCCAAACAGCGATACGGCTCATGGCGGTCGCTGTCAGCGCGTTGCGGGTTGACCACGGCAAACGCGGGCGGCAGCGCCTCGCCGACGGAGTGATGATCCGTCACCACCACGTCAAGCTGATCTTCCAGCACGGCCTCGATCTCGGTCACGCTGCGCACGCCGCAGTCCACTGTCACCACCAACGAGACGCCTTCATCCGCGAGGCGCTTCAACGCGGGGATGTTCAAGCCGTACCCTTCGTCGATGCGGTCGGGGATATACGCGCGAACGTCCGCCCCCAGCCACGAGAGCGCCTCTACCATCAGCGCGGTGCTAGTCACGCCGTCGGCGTCAAAGTCGCCGTAGACGCAGATTTGCTCCCCGCGCGCGATGGCCTGCACGATGCGATTGGCCCCACGCTCTAGATCAAGCAGGTCATCCGCTCGCAGGAGCCACCGCTTGAGGTCGTCCGTGCTGGTATCAAACAAGAAGCTCACAGGGTCAGCCACCCCACGGTTGTACAGGATTTGCGCCAGCAGCGGATCAAGGCGCGAGCCGTTGTGACGCGCTTGCAGCCAATACTCGTCCGGCGCAGGCGGCATGATGCGCCATTCAGCAGTGATAGACATTCAAAGACATTCTGATTACAATCAATTTGCGCCGATAGTACCACGCCTCGATACTGGCCACAACCACGAGGGAACCACTCATGGCACGCATCGTCTTCATGGGCACGCCAGAATTTGCCGTGCCGTCCCTGAAAGCGCTCATCGCGCATCATCAGGTGTTAGGCGTCGTGACTCAACCAGATCGCCCGGCCGGGCGCGGCGGGGAACTGCGCCCGCCGCCGATTAAGCAGCTAGCGCAAGCGCACGGCATCCCGTGTGTCCAGCCGGTTAAGCTGCGCGAGGTCAAGGACTGGCTTAGCGCGCAGGGAGCAGATTTGTTCGTCGTGGCAGCGTTTGGGCAAATCCTGCCGCAGAGCGTCCTAGACATGCCGCGCCACGGCTGCTTGAACGTGCACGGCTCGCTGCTACCGCGCTGGCGCGGGGCCGCCCCCATTCACGCTGCCATCCGCGCAGGGGACGCCGAAACTGGCATCACCATCATGCTGATGGACGCCGGCCTCGACACCGGCCCAATGCTGACCCAAGCCAGCACCCCCATCACGCCCGACGACACCGCCGCATCGCTGCACGACCGCATGGCAGAACTCGGCGCGAAGCTGCTGATCGAGACGATCCCGCCTTATCTCAACGGCCAGATCACGCCGCAGCCGCAGGACGACGCGCTGGCCACCTACGCCCCGCAGATCAGTAAGGACGATGGACGCATCAACTGGCACGCGCCCGCCGTCCAGATCGAGCGCACCATCCGCGCGTTTGACCCGTGGCCGGGGACGTTCACCCAATGGGACGGCAGGCTGCTCAAGGTGCACCGCGCTCGCCTGCGCGCTGGCCAGCAGCCCGCTGGCAGCGTAACCTTGATCGACGGGGCGTTGTGCGTCGGCACAGGCGACGGCCTGCTAGAACTGGTTGAGCTTCAGCTCGAGGGGCGTAAGCGTGTCACCGCGGATAATTTCCTGCGCGGCCACCCGCAGATCGTGGGCGCACAGCTCGGAGGATGACCGTTGTACAGCATCGACCTTGACGCCATCGCCGCTGATGCCCCCGCTCGCCGCGACGCCTACGAAGTCATGTTCTACCAGTTTCAGTACGACGACGACCTGACGGATGAGCAGCTCGACGCGCTGGTAAACGAGGTGGCCGCCCCGATCATCGCCGCCATCGACTGCACCCAATGTGCCAACTGCTGCCGTTCGCTGGACGTCTACCTCGAAGCCGACGACCTGCCACGGCTGAGCCAAGCCCTTCACATTGGGCTGGATGAAATTCGCGTGCGTTATGTGGATGAAAATGTGCTGCCAGAGAGCGGCGCGGTGGGCAAGTTCAACGTGAAGCCGTGCGGCTTTCTCCACGGCCAGCGATGCCGCATCTACGCGCACCGACCGCAGGCCTGCCGCGATTACCCCTTCCTCACGCCGGATTTTCGCTGGTCCATGGAACAGCTAGTCGCGGGCGCGGCTCTCTGCCCAATCATCTACCACACCCTCAACGCGCTGCTGGAAAAAGTGGATGCCATTACCACCAGATCAAGCTCAGCTCCAGACGAGCCTCAGCCCTGACGTGTATACATGAAGTTGTGAAGCTCAGACAACGAGCCAACTACTCTCCGCAATGAACACGCCCGCGCAGATCACTTCAAACGCCAGCAGACCGAGGTTAATCGGCGTGCGCAGCGGCTGCTCGCGCGCGATGAGCGCCAACCGCGTGAGCGCCATCCCAGCGTAAGCCAGCCCGAACATAACGAACGCGACCGGGTAGAATTGCAGTAAGATCGCCCCTGCGCCCATCGCCACGTACATCCCGCCGTACTGGATGCGCAGTTCGGCGCGGCCCTGTGCGCTCTCAGCTTGCACGCCAATCACACGGGCGATCAGATCAGGCCGCAGCAGCGCCGCGATCCCAAATAGCACGTTCACCACCGCCAGCGCCAACTTCGCCACAAAAATCACAGACATGAGACCCTCAAATAGATAACAACGCGGGGGCGGCCAGCCCACAAAGCCGCCCGCCGCGCATGACTGCATTTATTCGTAGCCCAAGATGCTCACCACGTCGCGGACGGCCTTCGCGCTGATCTCCAGCATAGCCTTCTCCTCGTCGTTGAGCTGCATCTCGATCACGCGCTCAACGCCGCCCTTGCCCAACACCGCCGGCACGCCGATGTACAGATCCTTGTAGCCGTATTCGCCTTGCAGGTAAACCGCCGACGGGATCACACGCTTTTGATCGCGCAGGATGGCCTCCACCATCTCATACGCGCCTGCCGCCGGCGCGTAGTAACCGCTGTAGCCCAACAGGCCGACGATCTCGCCGCCGCCCTTGCGCGTGCGCTCGATGATCGCTTGCAGGCGCTCCTCTGAGATCAGTTCACGCACCGGAATGCCCGCGATGGACGTGTGGCGCGGCAGCGGCACCATCTCATCGCCGTGGCCGCCCAACACAATCCCGTGGACGTCCTTTACACTCAGGCCGGTCTCCATCGCAATGAAGGTCTTGTAACGCGCTGTGTCGAGCGACCCAGCCATGCCAACGACGCGGTTCGACGGGAAGCCGCTTTCTTTCAGCGCCACATGGCACATCGCGTCCAGCGGGTTGCTCACCACGATGATGATGCAGTTCGGGCTGTACTTGACCACCTCTTTGACCGCGCCCGCCACAATCGCCTGATTGGTCTTGACCAGATCGGCGCGGCTGGGGAATTGGCCCGTCACGGGATCCTTCTTGCGCGGGACGCCCGCCGTCATCACGACGACATCGCTATCGGCGGTGGTCTCATAGGTGGACGCGCCGGTGATATTCAAGTCGAATTTAAAGACCGGCGAGCTTTCCGCCAAGTCAAGGGCTTTGCCTTTGGCCGCGCCTTCCACGATGTCGATCAACACCACATCGGCCAATTCTTTAGACGCGATCCAGTGCGCGGTGGTCGCGCCGACGTTGCCCGCACCCACCACAGTTACTTTATAACGTGCCATTTGCCTTCTCCTCAAGTATTGAACCCATCTAAGTGAAAAACCGCGGGTAAATCATACCCAATCCTCTTCTGCCTGTGTAGCAGTGGTTCAGGGCGACACACCCTACGCTCAGCCTAGTCAAGCATACCACCGCCACCACGGTCGTTCACGGTGAGGGTTATCCGCCTTCGTCTGTGACGTTTATCACAATTAGAGCGCGCGTAAGTCCCCATGTGTGCCGCGATCAAGGTGCGAAGCATCCCCCGCCCTAAGCAACCGCCATCTATCGACAACGCGCTCTAGCGTTGTAACAGAGGCGTTGACAAAGTGATACCCGTCGATGATAGCCCTGTCGAACAGGTGGTTGAGCAGCCAGCGGATCGACCCGCTGTGCGACACAATGGCCACGCGCTCAGCCGTCTCATGCTGCATCAGGTAGTTCCAGAAGTCCGCCACGCGCGCCTTGGCTTGCAGCCGTGACTCGCCCTCTGGGATGACATAATCATCGTTGTGATCCCAGTGGTTGATCTCTAACGGGTAGGTCGAGGCGATCTCGCTGCGCGTCAGACCTTGAAAGACGCCGCAGTGCAGCTCGCGCAGGCGTTTGTCAGTGCGCACCTGTGGCAGCCCAATCCTCGCTGCGATGATCTGCGCCGTTTCCAGCGCTCGCAGCAAGTCGCTGCTGTAGATCGCTTGGATGCCACAGGGGGCCAGCGCGTTCGCCACTTGCTGGGCTTGCTCGCGCCCCATTCGGTTCAGGGGGATGTCTAGATGCCCCTGCCAACGCCCACTCAGATTGTAGTCCGTCTCGCCGTGGCGGACGATGAACACTTGCTGAACAGCCATGATTTCACCTTAAGGATGAGCTTGACGCTTGCGGTGTGAATAGGCACAATCTAAGTATGAATTGTCCAAGTGTAACATCACAAAAAGGTGTTTCCAGTGCAAATCGAGCAGACAGCAGAAATTCATGAACCGCAAAGCCCCAGTCAAGGGGTGCTCACAGGCCTCGCGATGATCGGTGGGCTGGGCATCGCGCTGATTGTGGTGGCCCTCGGGTTAGGCGCAGCAGGGGTACTCTCAGCCGAGAGCAACACCGTCGGCATCGGCGTGCTGCTGGGCTTGATGCTGCTGGTGTTCGCCATCGGCGGCTGGCTAATCAGCGCGCAGCCCTTCCGTCATTTTGACAACATCGACGTGCCCGCGCCCGATGAGCACCACAGCCACGACGACCACAGCAGCGAGCCACACTAGGCCGTGTATCGCCTACCACCGCGTCAGCCTATACAAGACATCGTCAACGGCGTTGTGCTGCGCGCGTTCGACTGCCTCTTCCTCGCCAGCGAACCGATCTCAGAGGCGGAGATCGTCGCCAGCGGCAGCGTCGCCGTGCGCTATGGGATCGTCTACCTCGGGCGCGCCTACCACGCGATTATGCCCGAACTCGTCGCGCTCGACACAGGTGGCGGCTTCGCCGGTGAAGAAGCGTGGAACTTCTTGTTCCAACAGAGCAACCTCTTCCCCCGCGCCGACGTGATCGGCTTCCGTGAAGACGGCCAAGAAGACATGGTGACGATCAAATCGCTCGACTTGATGTACCCCGTGCGCGCGTTCGCCTTTCACCCTGCCGACGCGCCTGTCAACCTCGGCCAGTTGAGCGCCCTGCTCGGCGCAGTGCCTGCGGAGTGGCCGGCCCGTCTCACCAACACACTCGACGCATACCCCGATTTAGCGACCTACAGGGCCAAACACTCATGAGCGAGCTTGACGACATTTTCGCCGACGATTGGGGTGAGGATCATCGCTCAGGGGTCGTGGCCGTCGTGGGCCGCCCCAATGTGGGCAAGTCCTCGCTTATCAACGCCATCCTCGGCCAGAAGATCGCCATCGCCACGCCCAAGCCGCAGACGACGCGCCGCCAGCAGCTCGGCATCCTAACGCTGCCGCACGCGCAACTCCTCTTCACCGACACGCCGGGCATCCACCGCCCACACAACAAGCTCGGTGAGTACATGGTGGCCGTCGCTGAGAGCGCCCTGCGCGACGCCGACGCAATCCTGTGGATCATGGACGCCACCGAACCCCCCAACGCCAGCGATCGCCTCATCAGCGAGAAGCTGGCCAACATCCGCCAGACGCCCGTCTTGCTGATCCTCAACAAAGTGGACCTGCTCAAAGGGGTGGTCGATTTCTCGGCGCACCTCGCGCTTGCGCCAGAGGCCAAAGCGCTGCACGTCAGCGCGCTGAAACAGACCAACATCGACCAACTGATTGACGAACTCGTCGCGCTGCTGCCGTTGGGGCCGCGTTACTACCCCGTCGACCAAGTGAGCGATCAGAACATGCGCTTCATCGCCGCGGAGATCATCCGCGAGAAGGTCATCAACAACACCTCGCAAGAAGTGCCACACTCGGTGGCAGTCGAGATCGACGGGTTCAAAGAGGAAGCTGACCGCTCGACCATCTCAGCGATCATCTACGTGGAGAAAGATTCTCAGCGCGGCATCCTCGTCGGCAAAGGCGGCTCGATGATCAAGAAGATCGGCACAGAGGCGCGCCATGAACTTATCGAACAGATGGGAACGCCTGTTCACCTTGATCTGCGGGTGAAGGTGCTGCCCAACTGGCGCGACGATGAAGCCCTGATGCGGCGCATGGGCTACCGCATCGCCTCCGACGACGACTAAACGCCCAGCGCACGCCGCGCTGCTTCGACGTCCTGCGCGAGCTGCGCCCGCAGCGCGTCGATCCCTGCGAACTTCTGCTCCGCGCGCAGCCGCTGCTCAAACGTGACCGTGAGCGCCTCGCCGTAGATGTCCGCGTCGAAGTCGAGCAGGTGCGGCTCCACGCGCACTGACACGCCGTCGAAGGTGGGGCGCGTGCCGATGTTGGTCACCGCCGCGTGACGTTGGCCGCGCACCGTCGCCCACCCCGCGTAGACCCCGTTCAGCGGGATGACGACTTCATCCCACACCGCCAGATTGGCCGTCGGGAACCCGATCAAGCGACCGCGCTTGTCGCCGTGCACGACCTCACCGCTCAAGTGGTAGCTGCGCCCGAGCCACTCGCGCGCCAACTCCACGCGGCCTTGCAGCAGCAGCTCACGGATGCTCGTGCTGGAGATCACCGCGCCCGCCTCGGAGTACGTCACCAGTTCCACCGTCTGGACGCGGTAGCCGCGCGACTCGCCCAACGTCGAGAGGTAAGCCACGTTGCCCTCTCGCTGATAGCCCAATGCGAAATCTGCGCCCACCCACAACTCGCACATCCTCAAGCGCGCCACCAACTGATCGACAAATGCCGCCGCGCGCATCTGTCGCAGCCGCTCGTCAAACGCCAGCGTGATCACCACGTCCACGCCAAGCTGCTCCAACAGCGCTGCGCGCTCATCCGGCGTAGTCAAATAGTAGCGCCCCACCACGCCGCGCAGTACCACATCCGGGTGCGGGAAGAACGAGATGACCACCGCCCGCTGCCCCACCTGATGCGCCTGCGCCACCAGCTCTGACAGCAGGCGTTGATGCCCGCGGTGCACGCCGTCGTAGACACCGATGCTGACCACTGACGCGCCGTCAAGCTGCACGTCGTTTAGGTTACGAAAGTGCGCCATCGACGAAGACCTTTCGTGGGTTCAAGCGTTGATCTTGCCACTCTGCCACGGCGATAAGCTGCCACGCCTCATCATACACCATCACCGGGCCGCTGAGGGCCTCTGCGCAGGCAATCGACCGCCCATGCGCCAAGTTCACTGCGTCAGTTGGCGAGGCTTGCACCCGCGCGTAGGCCGTCAGCGCGTCCACCGGCGCGATGACGTGCGCCGCCAACGCCGACGGGTCGCTGATGTGCTCAAGGCTGATTGAATCCCGCAGCAGGAAGCGGCCGCTGTACGTGCGTGTAAGCGACAAGACGTGCGCCCCTACCCCCAGCCGCTGGCCCAGATCGTGCACCAAACTCCGAATGTACGTTCCGGGGCCGCACTGCACGTTCAGCATGACGTGGGGCGAATCAAACGCCACCAACTCCACCAGGTCGATCCGCACCGCGCGCGGCTCCGTCTTAACCGCTTGGCCGCTGCGTGCCAGCTCGTAGAGCTTGCGCCCGTCCTGTTTGATCGCGCTGTAGGCTGGCGGGTGCTGCATCAGCGCGCCGGTGAACTGCGGCAGCAGCGCCGTGATGTCGCGCGCGGTGACATGGTCGGCTGGCCGCTCAACGAGCACTGTGCCATCCGCGTCGTAGGTGTCGGTCGTTTGGCCTAGCCGCGCCACCACCTGGTAGCCCTTGTTCGCGTGCATGACGTAGTCGCTCAGCCGCGTGGCGCTGCCGAGGCACACGATCAGCACGCCGTCCGCCAGCGGGTCGAGCGTGCCAGCGTGGCCGACCTTCATTTTGCGATCCACCCCGTGCAGCATCCGCCGCACCTGATTCACCACGTCGTGGCTCGTCACACCAGAGGGCTTGTTGACGTTGAGAAACCCGTTAAACAATCTCAAGCTTGCCTTTACGCACCACGTCACGCACCAGCGGCAGCACCAGCGCCTCTGCTTCTGCAAGGCTCATGTGGAGTGTCGCGCCCGAGGCCTGCAAGTGCCCGCCCCCACCCAGCGACTTGGCAACCCTGGCCACGTCATAGCCGCGCTTGGCGCGCAAGCTCAGCCGCACCTCGTCCTCATGCTCTTTCAACACGCACGCCACCATCACCTGACTCACACGCACGAGAAACTGCACAAGGCCAGCGTCCGTCATGTCGTCCAGCCCGACCGCGGCGACATCCTCCGCACGCACGCTAACATATGCCAGTTGATCCTCAACCGCCACCCGCGGCAGCACGCGCTTCCACAGCTCTAGTTCTTCCGCTTCCATCACGTCGAGCGTGCGCGCGGTGATCTCCGTCAGCGATGCGCCGCGCTGCATCAGCTTCATCGCCAGCTCCAGCGTGCGCGGGGTCGTGCTGCTCGTGCGGAAGCCCATCGTGTCCGTCACCATCCCCGTCAGCAGGGGCACGGCCACTCTCGGGCCGTAGTCGGTCAACCCGACGTGCTCCCACAGTTCACAGATGATCTCCGCCGCGCTGGGGGACTCAGGCACGACCAACGCCACGTCGCCAAAGCGTGGGTTGGTAGGGTGGTGGTCGATGTTGACGATGCGCTGGGAGTGCGCCAGCGCATACGCGCCCACCTCGCCCGCGCGGTCGATGTCGCCCGCGTCCACAAACACCATCAGATCCCAGTCACCGCTTTCCAAGCTCGGCAGCACCGTCTCCGCCCCGGGCAGGAACTGCAAGAACTCCGGCACGCCTTTGTCCACTGCACAGGTGACATCTTTTCCCAGCGCCCGCAGCTGATTGGTCATCCCCAGCAGCGACCCAATAGCGTCGCCATCCGGGCTTGGGTGCGAGACGACAACAATCCGCTCAGCCGCCAGCAGCGCCTCGTACGTTTCAGTCCAATTCATCATCATCCTCGATCACGTCTTCAAGGTCAGGGGGTGGAATCTCCAAATCGTCCAGCAGTCGGTTGATGTGTTCGCCCGTTTCGAGCGTGGTATCCCAGCGGAAGATCAACTCCGGCGTGTTGCGCAGGCGAATACGCTTGCCTGTCTCCCGTCTCAGAAAACCCGAAGCGCGCTTCAGCCCGTCCATCACGTCGCTCTGGCGGCTTTCGTCGCCCAGCGCGTTGACGTACACCGTCGCGTACACCATCTCAGGGTCAAGGCTGACCTCAGTGATCGTGACCTGCTGCAAGCGCGGGTCGGCAACGTCGCGCCGCACCAATTCGCTCAGGATCTCGCGGATCCGTTCATTCATGCGTTGTTGTTTGACGCCCATGCTAGTTGACACGCTCCATCACGAAAAACTCGATCACGTCGCCCTCGGCAAAGTCGCTGAAGCCGCCCAACCCCACGCCGCACTCGTAGCCGGTGCGCACCTCGCGCACGTCCTCGTTGAAGCGCTTGAGCGACGACACTGGCACGTTCTCCACTAGCACCTTGTCTTGGCGATAGACGCGCGCCTTCGCGTTGCGCCGTGCCTCGCCTTCGAGCAGGTAGCAGCCCGCAATCGCCCCCACGCGCGAGATTTTGAACACGGCCCGCACTTCGGCCTTGCCGATGGTCTTCGGTTCGTACTTGGGATCAAGCATGCCCTTGAGCGCCATCTCGAGGTCTTCGAAGAGCCTGTAGATGATGTTGTACTTGCGAATCTCAACGCGCTGGGACGAGGCCGAGCGCTCTACGCTGGCGGGCACATCGGTGTTGAACGCTATGATGATCGCTTTGGACGCTCTGGCCAGCATCACATCGGCCTCGCTCACTTTGCCAACTTCTGCTGCCAGCACGCGAATCCGCACTTTTTCGGGGTTGTTCTCGCTCAGGTCTTTGATCGTGTCCACAATCGGCTGGATCGAGCCTTGCACGTCCACCTTGATAATGAGGTTGATCTCTTTGCGCTCGCTCGATTCAAGGTTAGCGCAGAGGTCTTCTAACGTGAAGGTGCGGGCAGGCGCTTGGCTGCGGGCTTTTTCGTCGTTGAGCCGGTCTTGGACGATGGCGCGCGCCTCGCGTTCGTTCTTCACCGTCTCCCAGCGGTCGCCGGGGGTGGGCGGCTCGTTCAGCCCCAGCACTTCAACCGGCGTCGAGGGCGTCGCTTCCTTGATCGATTTGCCGCGGTCATCGTACATTGCTTTGATGCGCCCATGGCTCGTCCCAGAAAGCACATAATCGCCGATGCGTAGGGTGCCATTTTGAACAAGCAGCGTCGCCATCGTGCCGCGATGGCGATCCATCCGCGCCTCCAACACAACCCCGCGCGGCGCGCCTTTGGGGTTGGCGACGAAGTTGTTGCTATCCGCCACCAGCAGGATCGCCTCCAGCAGGTCGGGGATGCCTTCCTTCTTGAGCGAGTTGATCAGAATCATCAGCGTGTCACCGTCCCAGTCATCGGGCTGAAGCCCCAACTGGGCAAGCTGCTGCTTCACGCGGTCAACGTTCGCGTTGTGCTTGTCCACCTTCGTAATGGCGACGATGACCGGCAAATTGGCCGCGCGCACGTGGTTGAGCGCCTCACGCGTCGTCGGCATCACGCCGTCATCTGCCGCAACGACCAGCACCGCGATATCCGCGCTGTTCGAGCCGCGCGCCCGCATCGCGGTAAAAGCTTGATGGCCAGGGGTGTCGAGGAAGGTGATCGACCGCCCTTCGTGCTCCACGCGATACGCGCCGATGTGCTGGGTGATGCCACCCGCCTCCCCCGCCGCTACCGACGTTGACCGAATCGCATCTAGCAGGGTCGTCTTGCCGTGGTCAACATGACCTAGAATCGTCACCACGGGCGGGCGTGGCACGAGATTGGACGCATCCTCACCCTGATAGATTTCTTCAAATTTCTTGCTGATTTCCTGAGCGCGAGCTTGTTCCTTCTCCAGCTGGGCCATTGCCGTTGCAGAAACAGCTTCAAAGCCCATGTCTTCGACGACGATAGCGGCTGTGTCAAAGTCGATCTGCTGATTGATCGACACCATAATGCCGTTGGCGATGAGCTTCTTCATCACCTCAAGCGGGCTAGCTTTGATGATCCCAGCAAGGTCACGAACGGTTACATAATCGGGGATTAATACTTGTTGCTTTCCAGTTGCCATGCTTTCCTTCTCCGTTGCTGTTTCAGCAGAAGGTAAGCAAGGCAACCGCCTTGCTTACCGTGCGTAATAGGTAATGTGGTTCATACGACGCGCTGCCGTATCCGCTCGCGGTCGTCGGCAGTCAGCCGCACTCGCAGCGCGTGCGCTAGCACGTCAGTTGTCGCGGCTCGCTGCCAGCAGTCGGGGTTGTCGCACAGGTAAGCCCCTCTGCCGTGCGCTTTGCCGGTCAGATCAATCATCAGCCCCATCTCAGTGTGTACGACCCGCGTCAGCGTGCGTTTGCCGCTTTTCTCACGGCAAACGATGCACGTGCGAATCGGCGTATGCTTAGGCCGGCTGTTCATCGTTGTACCTTAGAAATCTTGGTCCCAGTCGTACTTGCTCGTGCGCCCTGATTTGCGATTACGCTTGATGCGCACCTCACCGCTCTCCTCATCATACACCAGCTGGCGACGGTGCTTCTTCTTGTCTTTGCGCGGGCCGCCGTCCTCTTCCTCGTCGTCGTATACAACCAGATCATCGTTCACTTCGATGGCCGGGGGGGGCACAACGACATCACCAACCGCGCTGAGCATGGCTGGCTCTTCCGCCTGCGCTGCTGTTGGCGTAAGCGGCTCAACCTCTTCAAGCGGCGGCTCTTCTTCGGCCTTGCTGTGCAGCGCATCCGGCAGCAGCAGTTGATCTAACTCTTCAGGTGTCAGCACGGCCAACTCATCTAGCGCGCGCTGCACTTCTGCAATGTCTTCAGCGCTGAGCCGCCTGCGCAAGCGCGTCTCGGTGATGAGCGTCGAGAGCATCACCTGCCCGACGTTCTCAAACGGGATGAGCGCCTCAGTGATCGACTCAGACAAGCCCAAACGCTGCACCGGCAGTTGGAACAACTGCGGCGGGATCACCATGCGCACAGCTTCAATTTCCTTCTGACGCGCCTTGCGCAGGACTTCACGATCTTCCAGCAGACGATCTTCTACCATGATCGCAAAGCGGTTCAGCACGTCGTAGTCCTCTGGGAAGAGGGTCATATTCGCCATCTTCTTCTCAACCAAGCGCGTCACCTGCGCGATCAGCTCGGGTTGATTGCGCGCCAACTCGTTGAACGGCGGCACATCCAAGTTGGCTAACGCCCCCTGCACCGTCTCGAGCACGCTCTTGATGTCGATACGCCAGCCGGTGAGCTTAGCCGCCAAGCGCGCGTTTTGCCCCTCGCGCCCAATGGCCAGTGACAGTTGATCGTCTGGCACGATCACCAGCGCCGTTTGCCCCTCCTCCACGTCACGCTCAAGGTAGACAGCCGCCACTTTCGCCGGGCTGAGCGCCTTGAGGATGAACTGCTCCGCGGATGGACTCCACTCGATCACGTCGATCTTTTCGCCGTTCAGCTCTTTGACGATGTTCTGAATGCGGCTGCCACGCATGCCCACACACGCGCCGACGGGGTCAATACCATCTTGCAACGCCGCCACAGCCACCTTCGACCGATACCCCGCCTCGCGCGCGATGCTCTTGATCTCAATCTTGCCGTCGTAAATCTCCGGCACTTCGTATTCCAGCAGGCGGCGCAGCATGTTACGGTGCGTGCGCGAGACGATGATCTGCGGGCCTTTGTTGCCCTTCTTCACCTCTACGACATACACGCGCAGCTTTTGGTGCGGGTGCAGCACTTCTCTCGGAATCTGCTGATTACGATTCAGCACCGCTTCCGCCCGCCCCAAACTGAGTGTCACAACGTTGTTGCTGATGCTCTGCACTGTGCCCGTGATGAGGTCGTTCTGGCGCACCAAGAACTCGTTATAGACGGAATTCCGTTCGGCTTCACGGATGCGCTGGAGGATCACCTGTTTGGCGCTCTGCGCGGCGATGCGGCCAAAGCTCTTGGGCGTGTTCTCCACCTGAACCATCACCAAATCGCCCACCTGCGCCTCAGGGTTGTAGTAGCGAGCAGTTTCCAACGTGACTTCAGTCTCCTCAGAGACGATGTCCGCCTCCGTCCCATCGATGACTTCTTTCTCAACATAGATACGGGCGCGGCCTGTGGTCGGCTCGATGCGCGCCTCAACTGGCTGCGCTTGGCTGAGCTTAGCGTATTTGCGATAGGCGTTCACCAACGCAAATTGTAGCGCGTCGATGATGACGTCCTGCGGCAAGGCCCGCATTTCGGCAATTTCACTAAACGCCATTTGAAGTTCATTGCTTGCCATTTGAACTCTCTCGCACTGATTCCTCGTGCATGAACCCTTACTAAAACGAAAAGTGGGGGTTAGCCCACTTCTCGACGTTAATCTCCGATTGATTTAATTATAACACGCAGCAAGCAGCAGTGTCAAGCACTTTGCAGCGAGCGCGCCTAAATTTGAACAGAGGTCTCATCCCACTCTCGACGGACGCGACAGATCGCGTCCCTACTCAGCCACGGTGGCCTCAGCCTCAGCGGTTAGCTCGGCGGTGGCCTCCTCCATGGAGGGCATCACGTCCTCCAGCATCAACGGCACGATTACGGGTTGAGCGGCTGTCCCTTGCACAGGGAACGGTTGGAACTTGAGGATCCGCCCTAACGCTGCATCCGACACGTACACAAAGCCTTGATCGTCCACTGCGATGCCGCTAGCCAGCCCGAACTGATTAGACTCACCTGATGTCAACGCGAGTGACCCAAACGAGCCGACACACTCGCCGTCAATCGTGTAGACTAACACCCGCCCCGCGTCAGGGTCAGTGGCGTAGAGCAAGTTGCGGTTCACGTCCAACGCCAGATATGGCGCATTGCCCGTCTTTTGCGACCATGCCCGCACCGGATAGTTCGTCAAGAACTGGCCATCAGCGGTAAACACGGCGATGCGCTGGTTCCACATGTCGGCGATGAAGATGCGCCCGTCCACTGGGTGGATCACTAGGCTCGTCGGCTCGTCCAGCTCGCCGGGGCCGCTGCCGCCGCGCCCGATGTCGAAGCTCCACACAGCCACCCCGTCAATGATCTCATAGACGCGCAGGCGCTTGTTGCCTGTGTCCATGACCAGCACGCGGCCTTGAGAGTCCACTTTGGCATCGCGCGGCCCCCAGAAGCCATCTGTCGGCACGGTTGGCGCGTTCAAGCCGTACAAGCCCATCTGCCCCCACACTGTCCCAATTTCTGAGAAGTTCGGTGACATTTGCATAACGCGGAAGTTCCACGTATCGACGATGATCGGGTTGCCGTTCTGGTCAAAGGTGATGCTGTTGGGGCGGTTCAACTCCAAGCTGTCAAGGGATGTGCCGGCCGTGCCGTAGCTCGTCAGATACGCGCCCGTCGTCGGGTCGAACACGCTAATGCGATGGTTGCCCTCTTCCGCCACATAGAGGTTGCCATCGGGGCCGAAGGCCATCGCCAGTGGGCGCGCCAGCGGGATCGGCGCGCTCATCAACACTTGGATCGGCTGCAAGTCTTGGAAGTTGGCGTTGCACTGGTTTACCGGCAGGTTGTCGAGCGGGTTCTCGACTGTGCCATCCCCCGTGCCGAAGGCCCAGATCTGCGCCACCACGTCCTTGCGGATCCACACGTTCATCGCGTTCTGCACTGGCCAGCGCGGTAGGCTGAAGTCCTTGCCGACGGCCAAGCCGAACT
>DAOUBS010000076.1:0-5101 GCA_034432435.1 Anaerolineae bacterium | reverse complement strand
GTGTTAGGGAATATAAACACTCTCATTGAAGAAAAACGCAATGAGGGAGTAATACCCAAGTCAGATGATGTGTTGATTCGGAGTGGGTTCCAGCCAACGTTGAGGGATGCTATCTACAGACTTTTGTTTAACCCTGATATCCATGATTTTCGCCCGACAGACGAGCTTGTAGGGATTTTGCTGGAAGCGCGTTACCCCAAGTATGATCCTCTAATTACAGTAGAAAAATGGCAAAACTCTCTTGTAAAGTACATCAACGCATTAAAGCATCTTGATTCACCGATGCAGCGCATTGGGGAGATGGATGTCGAAGGCAACAAAGATGAAATTGCTAGGCTATTTACACTGGCTAATACAGGGTTAGACAGCTTCATGCGCTCTTTTGACAAAAAGTTAATTGAGCAGACAAAAGAATATCCTCGTGGTGGAGGTGTTGGAAGTGTACGTTTTGTATTGCATCCGATGGAAAAGCAGCTGATGGAGTGGTTACGACATTCCGAACATTCCTCCCAAATTCAGATACGAAATCGCACACATACTGTCCATTGGCTCAATCTGGCCGAAGCGTGGCGTGATACCGCCCATCTTGGATATTTGCGGGAAGAGTTTGAGATGCTGCTAGAGCTAGTTCAAGCACGCGGGCTAGCAGAGGTCAAAGGTGATTGGTTAGTGGAGTGCGTGTCAGAAAGTGTTGATTTAGACGAACTGCGACAGCAGTATCGACAATTGGAGGACGAACTAAAAATTCTGTTAGCTACATTTGATTCTCAATTGTTGCAAAAGCACAAAAGTGACCTTGAGGAGAAACTTCGCCCAGCACTCAAGAAACTGAATGAATCAACTGTAGATGACAATTTGGCAACACGTTTCGTTACAGCGTTGAAGCGTATGCGTAGTGATATCTCTGCATGGGCAGAAGACCAACGCGAGCACTTAAAGGGGGCACTGCAGAATTTGCAAGTTTCTCTAATCCCTCAATTTTACACTAATGAATTACAAAAATCATTGACTTCTAGCGTGGAATATGTTGACCAAGTCAATGTGGTGCGCGTAGCACTTTTGAAAGAGATTGAACAGTGTCAGACTCGGCTATTGGCCCATCAACAAGAAATTAATGAGTGCTTGCAGACGGACCTGACAGACTACAAAACACTAGCACTGCAATCGCGTAAAGTGAATGATCTCAAACGCTCACAAGATGAATTAAAACGAGAGCGTCAGCGCGCCGAGACGATGTATCAAAACTATAAACGCTGGCAATCTCTTGTAAACGATGGACAGCGGTTTTATGAACAGATTGATGATAAATCCGGGGATGAATATGAGGCCTTACGTGCTCAGTTCAAAGAGTTCTCAACTCAGATTAGAGGTGAGATCAGCAGCCAAAGGCGCAAAATTGATGCGCTCAATTTGTTTGCAAACTATGAGGAGAGGTTGAGAGAGTTTTTGAAACAGGCTGAAAACTTACGGTCTAAGCGGCAGTCAAAGTTCAATGACTATCAGTATAAGATAAAAGAGATTTTGATCAGTTATCAACTGTTGACTGGTTCATGGCGTGATGTTCGATTCAACGAAAACGATGAGACCAGCTATGAAGAAATCAATCGTAATGTAAGAAAGATTATTTCTGATCAAAATGCTCTGTACATCCAAAGAGTTCGAGAGTCTCGTCAACGTCTCAATACACTCCCTAACCGCATAGATGATTTAACTAGTGAACAGCGACTCATGGTGCAAAAAGATGTTAGTGATATGCTATCGCAGTCAGAATCCTTTGTCACAAATTTGGAGAATGCTTACGAGAGAATCTGGCAAGCATTATCATCTTACAATGCCTCTCAAGGTAAAGATTCAATAGAACAAATCAGAGAATCTTTAGAACAATGGCATTCTGTACGTGAAGTTGCCCGTCAATGGTTGAATGGGATAGAAACTGTTGATCTTCGACTGAGGAAAGTCGAATTGACACCGTCAGAGAAAAATTTACTCAGCAGCATTCGCAGTGCCTCTAACGCTGATATTGTTGCCCTGCGGTCTAGATTCAACGATGAAGATAGTTTCTGGCAAGCCTTGAAAGGGTTATATGAAAAGGCTCGTATCACTCTACAGGTCAAACTAATCGATGAGCATGAATCCATATAAGGCAACATTGGCTGATCTTGATGGAATTAAAAGTTTGTACGATCAGCACAAACGTGAGCTAGGCTTTGTGTTGAGACCATCTCTCGTCCAAGCAATTGAGTCCAAAGAGATCATCATCCTATTCAACGATAGACTGCTTGGTGCAGTTCATTATCATCATCGTCGTGATGGGCAAACTACGCTCTATCACATTGCTGTTGACTCAAATAAGCGACAACTCGGTGTGGGAAGGGCACTCGTGAATGCTCTTCGAAACGAGTGTAAGACACTTAAAATGGAGAAGATACTTCTCAAATGCCCTGTAGAACTACCTGCCAATGCTTTTTACAAGGCACTTGGATTTAAACTGGTAATAACCGAGACAGGTAAGCACCGCCCATTGAATATCTGGGTTGATGATCAAATAATCTAGACTTCGGTACTACCTCCTATAATTGAGGGCCACCGTCTTGAGCAAGCTGTCGAGGACGGCTGTCAGTGGGGCTTCGGCCAGCGCCATCCGCTCGTCAGTAGCCCCGTAGCAGACGCGCAACAGGTCGTTTTGAACCAACGCGCCGCACGTGAACGCGACGTTCCCGAAGAAGCCGTCCCATTCATATTCAACAGCTTCAGCGCGCGCGTGGAGGATGTCGTCGTCGCGCGGCTGGGCGGCGGCGAGAAACTGACCAACGGCTGGCAGTTGCTGATTGTGGTTGAATAGGGGCTTTGGAACGTTTCAGGGCGTGATTTCGTCCTTAGGGGGATATTGGTTGTGTTGAAGGAAAGGTTTCATGCCAGTGCGTAAACTTCCAGCTACCACCCAGGATCTGGCTGGGGCGCTGAAGTCTTTGGGCCTGCTGCCCGGCCAGACAGTCATGCTGCACACGTCGGTCAAGGCTGTTGGGCCGCTCATGGGGGGGCCTAACATCATCCTGGAAGCTCTGTTTGATACATTGACGCCCGACGGAACGCTGATGATGTACGCGGGCTGGAACGACTTGCCGGATCTAGCAGATATTCCGAAGAAGCACCACCAGGCCTATTACGATCATCACCCGGCATTTGACCCGGCCACTGCGCGCGCCGTGCGCGACAACAGCGTGCTGGCCGAGTTCCTGCGCACATGGCCCGGAACCCTGCGCAGCGCCAACCCTGAAGCCTCAATGGTGGCCAATGGCGCACAGGCGGCTTATCTCGTCGCTGATCATCCTATGAACTACGGATATGGCGCAGGCTCGCCGCTGGAAAAGCTGGTGCGCCTGGGTGGCAAGGTGCTGCTGCTGGGGGCTCCATTGGATACAGTGACACTTCTGCACTACAGCGAATACGCCACCAGGATGCGCCACAAGAACGTGCTGCGCTGTCAGTACCCGCTGTTGCAGGATGGCCAGCGGGTGTGGGTTGAAGTTGAGGACTTTGATACCAGTGAACCACATGCAGACTACTCGTTTGAGGGGATTGTAAAGGCCTATCTGGCAGCCGGCCAGGGTGCTGCCGGTAGGGTGGGCCGGGCTGAAGCATATCTGCTTGACGCCAGCGACTTGCATGCTTTTGCAGTCGGCTGGCTTGAAACACACTTCGGCCCCTGGAGCTGAGGACCTGACCGGGGCAGTTATATCTTGAGAGGATATTGCTATGCGATTCAGTCTGCGGCTGAACAACGACCTGACGGTGCAGGAGTATGTCGCGCTGGCACAACTGGCCGAGGAGGCTGGTTTTGACCAGTTCTGGGTGAGCGATGATCTGTTCCTGCGCAGCGCCCCGGTCATTCTGACGGCGGTCGCGCTGGCGACACGGCGCATCCAGATCGGCACGTGTATCGTCAACCCGTACACCCTGCACCCAGCAGAGATGGCGATGATGGCTGCCACGCTGGACGAAGTGTCTGGCGGGCGTTTTAACCTGGGGCTTTCGGCGGGCGCTGGCGATTTTATGGATTGGGTCGGCCTGCCACATCCTAAGCCCTACACACTGACGCGCGAAACGCTCATCGCCGTCAACCGGCTGCTTGGCGGCGAACGCGGCATGACAGGCGAACTTCTGAACTGGACGAATGAAGCCTATCTGCGTTTCCTGGTGCAGCGGCGCGTGCCGGTGTACATCGGCGCGCTTAGCCCCAAGATGCTGGCGTTGGTGGGCGAACTGGCCGATGGCGGGCTGCCGCTGCTGTTCCCGCCAGAGCATTACGCTAACATTCTGCCGCATGTAGCGGCAGGCGCGCAGGCTGCCGGTCGCTTGCTGGAAACCATAGACCTGGCTGCCTGCATCTGGGTGAGCATCGGCGAAGATCGTGCCCGCGCTGAAGCTGTTCTCAAGGAAAAAATTGCTTACTATGGCCACGCGCTCAGCCCGATGATCTGGGAGGCCCTGGGCGTCGGTCAGGAGGATTTCGCGCCCATCACCCATACGCTTCAGGTGGAACGCGACGCCGCTCGCGCGGTTGACATGGTGACGCCGGCCATGCTGCGCATCGGCATTGCCGGTGGGGTGGGGGATGTGATCGAACGTGTTGAAGGGCTGGTGGCGATGGGCGTGCAGCACCTGAGCTTTGGACCGCCCCTGGGTTATGACGTGGCCGATGCCATTCGCACCCTGGGCCGCGAGGTGCTGCCACGCTTTCGCAGGCCGAACTAAAACCTAATCGGCCTGGGCGAGGGCCAGCCCATGTGCCTGACGTTTGAAGTGCCGCAGACCGGTGACTACCTGCTGTACGTGGTGCATGTGCGCTACGCCATCTTCCACCACCGCCGCCCGCACATCTGAATCGCCTACAGCGACGACCTCCTCACGTAGACGAATCACACGGTCATCATGTCCCCGCGTGAGTTGGGCAGCGTCCCTGACAATTGGGACACGAAGAGCATCGGCGCGAACGGCCTGCCGATCAAGGTTGGCTTGTAGATGAAGCGCCACGGGGCTGTCTGGCCCACAACTCAGGCGTAGGTCACGCTACTTACGGAGGCGTCTTTTGAGTTGAATG
>DAOUBS010000075.1:0-19461 GCA_034432435.1 Anaerolineae bacterium | reverse complement strand
GCGGCTCGTGCATCTGCCGCCCGACCCCGTGGCCAGTGTATTCGCGGGCGACGCTGTAGCCCAGCTTAGCCGCGTAGCGCTCCGTCGCGCGCGCCACGTCGCTTACCATTGCCCCCACTTTTGACGCCGCGATGGCTGCCTCAAGCGCCCCCTCGCAGGCTTGAATGAGCCGCTGCGCCGCCGGTTTGACCTCCCCCACGGCATAGGTGAAGGCCGCGTCCCCCACAAAGCCTTGATAGAGACAAGCGGTGTCAAGGCTGATGATGTCCCCTTCTCGTACGACACGGTCTGCCCGTGGGACGCCGTGCACCAGCTCATCGTTGATGCTGGCGTTGATCGTCGCCGGGTAAGGGCGATGATTGCCCGGCGCATAGCCCAGAAAGCACGGGGTCGCGCCGTGGTCGCGGATGACCGTCTCGGCGATTTTGTCGAGTTCTAGCGTGGTGATCCCAGGGCGCAGCGCTTCACGCATGGCAGCATGGGCGCGGGCGGTGATGCGCCCCGCCTCGCGCATGATGGCGATTTCCTCAGGCGTTTTCAGCACGGGGCGGCGCTGCGGCGCACGCGCGGGGGTAGAACGAATCAGATCATTCATCGAGGATCGTCTTGATGGCTTGGCTCACGGCATCAATGGATTGGGTTGCATCGACACGATGGAGCAGGCTTCCCTGCTGCGCGTAGTATTCGATGAGCGGCTGCGTGTCGCGCAGGTAAGTTTCAATCCGCATAATCACGGCGTGGGCGTCGGCGTCGTCTGGGCGACGCTTGAGCACCTCCCCGCTCGGCAGCACTGCCACCACTTTCGGGGGGTACTCATCGTTGGGCGATTTTTCGTGTCGAACGGTCAAGCCGTCTGCGCGGTAATAGATGTTGTAGCTGTCGCCGTTGGCGGCAGTCACACGGCCAAACGCCCGCTTGAACGCAGTAAAGGGGTCTACCTCCAACAAGATGGCCGCTTTCAGGGCTTGACCACGCTCTTTCAAATAAGCATCCAGAAAAGAGGCCTGGTTAGGCGTGCGTGGGTAGCCGTCGAGGATCACCCCGTTGGCGCAGTCGGGCTGCGCCAGCCGATCCGCCACAACTTGGTTCGTTAGGTCGTCGTTGATGAGCTGACCGGATGCCATGATCGCCTGCACCTGCCGCGCTAGATCGTCCTCGCGCGTTCTCATCCCACGAAAGATGTCGCCGGTGGACACGTGCGGGATGCCATACTGCTGATGGATGAACTTAGCTTGTTCGCCCTTGCCAGCCCCCTGCGGCCCCATCAGCAGCACAAATAACGGTTTGCTCATGATATATTTCTCCTCAAAGCAATAAAAGCAATCCTCAAATAAAGAGGTCGTTCTGGGTTGGTGCGGCGCTGTCTGTAGAACATAGGGGCGACTCCCCAGCCGCCCCCTCAACTTTCATACTTTGTTCGAGCTAGACACCACGTTGCAGCCTTGAAGCGCCTAGCTCATGAAGCTCTCGTAGTTGCGCATGACCAACTGGGCTTCAAGCTGGCGCAGCGTGTCGATCACAACGCCGGTCACGATGATCAACCCACTGCCGGAGAGGACATATGCAGGGTTGTTGGCGGTGTTCGTCACCTCTAAGGGGAACAGAATTCCGTTGATGAAGCCCACGATGCCGGGCAAGATAGCGATGATACCGAGGAACAGCGCGCCCACAAACGTGATGCGGCGCGTCACCCGCTGGATGTATTCCTCCGTCTTCTGTCCTGGGCGAATGCCGGGGATGAACCCGCCCTGCCGTTGCAGCGTCTCTGCCAGCCGATAGTTGCCCACCATCACGTCCGCGTAGAAGAACGTGAACGCGAAGGTCATCGTGAAGAAGATCCCCCAGTACACTAGCCCCGTCTGATTGCCTAGCGACTGCTGAATGCTGTAGAAGAACGACCCCACCGGCGGGTTAAACACGCCGATGATGATCGCCGGGAAGGTGATGATCGACTGGGCGAAGATCAACGGGATCATGCCCACTGGGTTCACACGCAGCGGGATGAACTGGCCGCGCGCCTGCGTCGTCTTGTTGCCACGAACGCGCTTGCCATACTGCACCGGAATCCGCCGCACCCCCTCGCTGATGTAGACGATCACCGGCACACAGATCACCAGAATCAGCACGAACACGATCAAGTTGTAAAGTGCTTGATCTTGGTTGCTGGCCAGCAGGTTGATCAGGCTAGAGGGGGCTGTGGCCACAATGCCGCTGAAAATGATGATCGAGATGCCATTCCCCAAGCCTTGCTCCGTCACCAGTTCGCCCAACCACACTGCGAACATTGTGCCTGCCGTCATGGTGATGACGACCGTCAGCGTCAGCCCAATATCGGAGCCGAAGCCCGGGATGATCGGGCGGCCCGTCGTGGTAAGGGCGCTGAAGATGCCGATCTGCCCCAACGATTGCAGCACGGCCATTGGGATGGCTAGGAAGTAAGTGTAACGCTGGATCTTCTCTTGGCCGCCCGGCTCGCGCTGAATGGCCTCCAGCGCTGGGACGATCGGGATCAAGAGTTGGAAAATGATGGACGCGGTGATGTAGGGGTAGACGCCGTTGGCCAAAATGCTGAAGTTTTGGACAGCCCCCCCCGAAAGCAGATTCAACACGCCAACGAAGCTGGCCGCCGCTTGATTGTTCAACACGGATTCCAGCGCCACACGATCCACGCCCACCACGGGCACATGCGTGCCGAACTGGTAGATGATCAGGATAAACAGCGTGAACAGGATTTTGTTGCGGATTTCAGGCAGCCCAAAGGCATTTCTCAAAGCCCGTATCATAAAGCAAACCTCTCATACCCTGTGGAGAGCAGCGCCGCTGCTCGGTTAGGCATTGTAAAGGCGGGAGATGAACTTGTCACCACCCGCCTTGTGCCCTGCTACTTCAGTTTACGACCTGCGGCGATGTCCTCTTTGCGCAGCTTCTTCACTGTTGCCAACGCGCCAGTGATCGCCAGCTCATGACGGACAATCGTCCCGCCCGCTTTTTCGACCTTCTCCGCCGCCGATTTCGTCACGCGATGAGCGTGCAGAGTCAGCGCTTTTTCGAGGTCACCGCGCCCCAGCAGCACAATCGGCTTGCTCGCATCGCGGATGATGCCTGCTGCGACCAGCGCTTCCGGCGTCACCTCTGCGCCCGCCTCAAAACGATCATTGACCGCGGCGAGGTTAACCTCTTGATACTCGATGCGGAACAAGTTCTTAAACCCGCGCTTGAAGGGCAGGCGGCGCACCAACGGGAGCTGACCGCCCTCAAAGTAGGCGCGCATGCCGCTGCGGCCACGCGCCCCAGCGCCTTTCGTGCCGCGGCCAGCCGTCTTGCCCTTGCCCGCAGCAATACCACGCCCGACGCGCGTCCGCGGCTTGTGGCTGCCGGGGGTAGGTTGTAGTTCGTGTAGTTTCATATCGCATCCCTTTCGCGGCTTAGTCCGCTGGCTCCACCTTGACGAGGTGGGGCACCTTGTTGATCATGCCGCGGGTCTGCGGCGTGTCTGGCAGCTCCACCGTGGTGTTGATGCGGCGCAGCCCTAGCGCGATCAGCGTATCCTTCTGACGTTGATTGTAGCCGATGCCGCTCTTGACCAGCGTCACGCGCAGCTTCTTTGTGTTCGTCTCAGCCATTATGACACCCCTTTACGACGCATCCAAACCGGGCTAACTTCCTTGATCGGTTTGCCGCGCATCTCCGCGAGGAGCTGCGGCCCACGGATCTTGTTCAGCGCGTCGAGGGTGGCCATCGCCACGTTGAGCAGGTTCGGGCTGCCTTGGCTCTTGGTTAAGACGTTGTGCACGCCCACCACCTCCAACACCGCGCGCACCCCGCCGCCAGCGATGACGCCCGAGCCGGGCGCAGCCGGGATCAACAGCACCTTGCTGCCACCATATTCACCGGTGACCGCGTGCGGCACAGTGCCCTCAACCAGTTCGTACTTCTTCAAGCTGGCGCGTGCCTTCTGGTTGGCCTTGCGGATGCTGTCTGGCACGGCGCGGCTCTTGCCGATGCCAATGCCAATGCGCCCCTGCTTGTCACCCACCACGACCACGGTGCGGAAGCCGAAACGACGGCCACCTTTGATCACTTTGGCCACGCGGCGAATGTCTACGACGCGCTCATCCAGTTCTTCGCGCTCCTCTTCACGACGCTTCTCGCGCCGCTCACGACGTTGCTTTTAAGCCATGCTGTTCTCTCCGCTAGAATTCTAGGCCGCCCGCGCGCGCACCCTCAGCCAACGCTGCGACGCGCCCATGATAACGATAGCCACCCCGATCAAATACAACAGCGGAGATGCCCGCCTCTTTAGCCCGCTTGGCGACCGTCTCGCCCACGATCTTCGACGCTTCGACCTTCGTCTTGCCGACAATGGCAGCGGCAACATCCTTATCAATCGTCGAAGCTGAAGCCAGCGTCTTGCCGGTCTCGTCGTCGATCACTTGGGCGTAAATGTTGCTCAAGCTGCGGTATACGTTGAGGCGCGGGCGAGCCGCCGTACCAGCCAACTTGGCACGCACCCGTGTCTGACGACGGCGGCGAGCCAGAATCTTGTCCTTACCCGTTTTCTCACTCATAGCGTCCTACTTCTTCTTCCCCTTGCCGCCACCTTTGGCCGCCTTGCCGGCCTTGCGACGGATCACCTCGTTGTCATAGCGCACCCCTTTGCCCAGATACGGCTCCGGCGGTCGCCACGAGCGAATAACAGCGGCCATCTGCCCAACCTGCTCTTTGTCGATCCCGTTCACGTGCAGCATGCGACCGCGCGCATCCTGCGGCGCTTCAAACGAGATGTTAGCGGGTGGTTCGATCACAATCGGATGGCTGTAGCCCAGCTTCAGTTCAAGGTTCTTGCCGTTGACAATCGCCTGATAGCCCACGCCCTCAATCAACAGCGTGCGGCGGAAGCCTGTGCTCACCCCCGTGACCATGTTGGCCAGCAAGGCGCGCGTCAGACCGTGCAGCGCTTTGTGATGGCGCAGGTCTGTCGGGCGCTCAACGATCAGTTCGTTGTTTTCTAGCTTGATGACCATATCCGGGTTGAAGGTGCGCGAAAGCGTGCCCTTCGGGCCGGTCACGGTCACTTCGTTCTTGTTGATCTTCACCTCGACCTTTGCAGGTACGGGGATGGCCTTCTTACCAATACGCGACATAGCTGTCCTCCCTTAGTAGACGTAGCACAGCACTTCGCCGCCTAGCCCCTCTTTGCGAGCCTGCTGTGCGGTCATCACGCCCTTCGGCGTGGTGATGATGGCGATGCCTGTGCCACTCAGGACGATGGGCAGCTCGCTGCGCTTGCGATAGACGCGACGCCCGGGCTTGCTCACGCGTTGGAGCGCAGTGATGACAGGGCGACGCTCACGACGGCTGCCGAAATACTTGAGCGTGATACGCAGCATCGGCACAGGCGACGCCTCAACGATGCTGTAGTCCTCGATGAACCCCTCCTCTTTGAGGATGCGGGCCAACTCGACCTTGATGTTAGAGCGCGGGACATCCACCGTCTTCTGGCGCGCCATCAGGGCGTTGCGCAGGCGGGTGAGCATATCCGCAATCGGATCATTTGTTGTGTTCATGCGGGCCTCCTACCAGCTTGACTTGACCATGCCCGGGATCTGCCCTTGCAGCGCCATCTCACGCACGCAGATACGGCACAGGCCAAACCGACGGTAGTACCCACGAGCGCGCCCGCAGCGCTTGCAGCGGTTGCGCACCTGAACGTCAAACTTGCGACGTTCCTCACGATATGCCATACACTTCTTTGCCATAGCTGTCTCTACCTCTTGATGTCACTGAAAGGCATGCCGAGCAGCGTGAGCAGGCGGCGGCCTTCTTCGTCAGATTGGGCGCTGGTGACAATGGTCACTTCCATCCCGCGCACCTTGTCGATGCTATCGAAAGGCACTTCTGGGAAGATCAACTGTTCGCGCAGGCCAATGGTGTAATTGCCACGCCCATCAAACTTGGACGGAACCCCGCGAAAGTCACGGATACGCGGCAAAGCGATGTTTACGAGGCGGTCATAAAACGCCCACATGCGTTCACCGCGCAGTGTTACCTTCACGCCAATCGCGCGACCTTCACGCAGCTTAAAGCCGGCGATGCTCTTGCGCGCTCGCGTAATCACCGGCTGCTGGCCAGTGATGATGCGCAGGGTGTCTACGGCGTAATCCAACACTTTGGGGTTGTCGTTGGCCTCGCCCGCCCCCACGTTGAGGACGATCTTCTTGATCATGGGCACACGCATCGGGTTGTCGTACCCGAATTCTTCCATCAGCGCTGGGAACACATCGCTGCGGTAGCGCGCCAGCATACGCGGCAGTTCTTTGGTCTCACTCATTTTGATCACGCTCCGCTTATTCAATATCCGCGCCGCACTTCTTGCAGACGCGAACCTTACGATTGTCGCTCTCACGCACACGATAGCCAACACGTGTCCGCTTGTCGCACGAGGGGCATACCAGCATCACGTTCGACAAATCGAGCGCCGCCTCTTTTGAGACGATCTGAGCCGGGATGTTCTGATTCCCACGCTGACGCGCCTTTTGATGACGCTTGACAATGTTGTACCCGTCTACCAGCACTCGGTTCTCTTTCGGCATCACGGTCTTGACTTCCCCGCGCTCGCCCACGTCTTTACCGGCGATGATTTCGACGGTGTCACCTTTCTTGATCCGCTGCATGACTGCCTTCTCCTACAATGTCTCCGGGGCCAACGAGACGATCTTCGTAAAGCCACGGTCGCGCAGTTCACGAGCTACCGGCCCAAACACGCGCGTGCCTTTGGGGTTGACGCGGTCATCGGCCAGCAGCACAGCAGCGTTGTCGTCAAAGCGAATGTAGGAACCATCCGCACGGCGGTACTCTTTCGCCACTCGCACCACCACCGCCCGCACGATGTCGCCCTTCTTGATGTTGCTTGCAGGGTTCGCCGACTTAACCGTCCCCACCACTATATCGCCAATTGACCCATACTTACGACGAGAGCCACCCAAAACACGAATGACGAGAATTTCCTGTGCGCCGCTGTTATCAGCCACTTTCAGGCGCGATTCTGTCTGAATCATCTTGGATTACCCCTCTACTTCCACGCTCACCGGTTCTACCACCGTGAGCACCTTCTCCACAACCCAGCGTTTGTGACGGCTGAGCGGGCGGCTCTCGACGATCTGCACAAGCGCGCCTTCGGCGATCTCGTTGCTTTCATCGTGGGCCATCACCTTCTTCGTGGACTTGACGACTTTCTTGTACACCGGGTGCATCGTGCGCCGCTCGATGGCGACCGTAACGGTCTTGTCCATCTTGTTGCTCACGACCGTCCCGATGAGACGTCTACGACTGTTCGCCATGATCTTAATCCTTCTTGGCTACATCTTGCGCCAGTTGTCGCTCGCGCAGGATGGTCAGAATACGAGCGATGTCGCGGCGTGTCTTGCGGAACATGCTGGTGTCCTTCAGCTCGCCCGTCATCTTCTCAAGGCGCAGGTGATAGAGCGACTGCACCTTGTCATCATACAGCTCGAGCAGCTTAGCGTCGTTCAACGCGCGCAGTTCACGAGTCTTCATGAGACGGTCACCTCCACGCCTGAAATCGGGTCAATGCGTTTGACGAACTTAGTGCGGATCGGCAGCTTGGCCGCGGCCAATTGCAGCGCCTCGCGGGCCAACCCTTCATCCACCCCGCCCATCTCAAACAGCACACGCCCGGGCTTGATCACCGCGACGTAGTATTCCACCGCGCCCTTGCCGTTGCCCATGCGGGTTTCAGCCGCCTTCTTGGTGTAGGGCTTGTCAGGGAACACGCGAATCCAAATCTTGCCACGACGGCGAATGGCACGCACCATTGCACGCCGTGCTGCTTCAATCTGACGGCTGGTCATCCAAACAGGCTCCAGCGCTTGCAGACCATACTCCCCAAACGACACCGTCGAGCCACGATAGGCCTTGCCGGTCATGCGGCCACGCTGCTGTTTGCGGTACTTGGTACGCTTTGGCATTAACATCGATCAACACTCCTTGCTCACAGCGCGCGCTATGAGGTATAAACGTCCTGCGGCTGGGCAGCGCGCGGGGCTTCACGGCGCATGTCGCCATACACCACGCCCTTGTAGACCCACACCTTGACGCCGATCTGGCCAAAGGTGGTGGTGGCTTCTGCCATGCCGAACTCAATCGCGGCGCGCAAGGTGTTACGCGGCACGCGCCCTTCAGACATCCACTCGCGCCGCGACATGTCCGAGCCGCCGAGGCGTCCGCTCACTTCGATACGGATGCCCTCCGCGCCGGCGCGCATCGCCTGCTGAATGGCCTTCTTCATGGCGCGGCTGTGGCCGATGCGGCTCTCCAGCTGTTGGGCGATGCTTTCCGCCACTAACACCGCGTCAAGGTCGGCTTTTTCAATCTCTGTCACATCTAGCTTGACCGTCTTGCCCGTCAGCTTTTCAAGCTCTTGGCGCAGCACTTTAACGCCTTCGCCCTTCTTGCCGATCACCAAGCCTGGGCGGCTGGCGTGAATGTTGATGCTGACGACGTTCGATTGACGCTCAATTTCAATTCGGCTGATGCCTGCTTTAGCAGTGCGCTTCTTGACGATCTCGCGCAGCTTGAAATCTTCGTGAAGCAGCTCAACGTAGCGTGGCCCTTCCGCGTACCAGCGGGCATCCCAGTCGCGGTTGATCTTCAGGCGCATCCCAATCGGGTGTACTTTACGACCCATGCTGTTCTAACTCTCCCTTGATTGATCTGCCAGCACAACCCACAGGTGCGACTGACGCTTGACACGGGGCTTGTAACGGCCACGTGCACCGGCCTTGAATCGTTTGAGCCTTGGGCCTTCGCCCGCCCAAATCTGCGCAATCTTCATCGCGCTCGGGTTCAGCTCAAAATTGTTCTCGGCGTTGGCCAGTGCAGAGGCAACCGTCTTGCGGACGAACTCTGCGCCTTTTTGAGGCATGAATTCCAGCACGACGAGCGCTTCTTCAGCGTCCATGCCGCGCACTTGGTCGCAGACCAGCGCCAGCTTCTGGGAAGAGATCGGCAGGTAACGGGTGATTGCTTTGACTTCCATCGCTGCCTCCTCTACTTCTTCTTTTTCTTCTCAGCTAGGTGACCACGGAAGTTACGCGTTGGGGCAAATTCACCTAGCTTGTGGCCGACCATGTTCTCGGTCACGTAGATCGGAACGTGCTGCTTGCCGTTGTGGACGGCGATTGTGTGCCCCACCATCTGCGGGAAGATCGTGCTGTCACGGCTCCACGTGCGGATGACGGCGCGCTTGTTCGTTTCGTTCATCTTCTCGATTTTGGCGAGAAGGCGGGGCTGAATGTACGGCCCCTTCTTCAGCGAACGGCTCATGTGACTTCAGCTCCTCGTGTTACTTGGCCCGGCGGTTGCCGCGGCGACGAATGATGAAGCGGTTGGTGCGCTTGTTCGTGCGCGTCAGCACGCCCAGCGCCAACTTGCCCCACGGGGTTTTAGGCGAAGGCATACCGATGCCGCTGCGACCCTCACCACCACCGTGGGGATGGCTGTTGGGATCCATCGCCACACCGCGCACCGCCGGGCGCCATCCCTTCCAACGATTGCGACCGGCCTTGCCGAGCTTGACGTTGCCGTGCTCAGCGTTGCCCACTTGGCCAATCGTCGCCATGCAGCGCTCGTGGATGTAGCGCGTCTCGCCGCTGGGCATCCGCACGACCGCGTACACGCCCTCTTTGGCCAGCACTTGGCCGCTCACGCCGGCGCTGCGAGCCAGTTGGCCGCCCTTGCCTGGCTTCAGCTCGATGTTGTGAACGACCGTCCCAACCGGAATATCACGAATCGGCAGGGCGTTGCCCGGGCGCAGCTCGGCCAGTTCCCCATTGCCAATGCGATCCCCTACCTTCAGGTTCAGCGGCGCGATGATGTAGCGCAGCTCGCCGTCCTCATAGCGTACCAGCGCAATGCGCGCTGTACGGTTGGGGTCATACTCAATCGATACCACTTCAGCGCGCACGTCGAACTTATTACGCTTGAAGTCGATGATGCGATAGCGGCGGCGATGCCCGCCCCCGCGGTGGCGCACCGTCACGCGCCCGGTGTTGTTGCGCCCACCTTTCTTGCGCAGCGCCGTCGTTAGCGACCGCTGCGGGCGCTTCTTGGTGATCTCCTCGAAGGTGTAGCCCGTCATGTCGCGGCGACCCGCCGAGGTGGGATTGTATGCTTTGATCGGCATGTCGACCTTCCTAGACGTTGAACAAATCGATCTTGGCTCCCTCAGCAAGGGTGACAATGGCTTTCTTCCACTGCCGAGAGCGCAAGAAATACTTCCGACCGCGACGACCCCGCTTGGCGGGGTTGATCAAGGTATTCACGCTGATCACCTGCCCCTTGAGGTCAAAAATAAGCTCGACCGCGTCCTTGATCTGCGCCTTGTTGGCCTTGGGGGCCACTTCAAACGCATACTGGTTGTTGCGCTCGGCTAACCCATTGCTTTTCTCGGTGATGACCGCGCGGCGGATCACCTCATATGGATGCAGTTCAGCCATTGTTACTTGGCCTCCTTCTTGCCCCACACGCTGGTGATGAAGTCCAGCGCGTCCAGCGGGATGATGACCTTGTCGTACTTGAGCAGGTCACGCATGTTCAAGTTGTTGACGAGCAGCGCCTGTGCCTTCGGTAGGTTGCTGACGCTGCGCTGCACGTTCACGTTGCCATGTGTGAACAGCACCAGCGCGTTATCGCCGCCCGTCAGGGCTTCGATCGCCTGCTTCATCACCTTCGTCTTGGGCGCTTCAAGGTTCAGCTTGTCCACAATCACAATCTGTTGATCGCGCAGCAGGGCGCTGAGGGCGCTGCGAATCGCGCCTTGACGCATCTTGCGCGGCATCGACTGGGTGTAGTCGCGTGGCTTGGGGCCATGCGCAATGCCACCCCCGACGAAGATCGGCGCATTGCGGCTGCCATGACGGGCATTGCCCGTGCCCTTCTGTCTATAAATTTTGGCCTTCGTGCGGTTCACTTCGCCGCGGCGCAGCGTGCTGTGCGTGCCTTGACGAGCGTTGGCCATCTGGCGCACATACGCCTGATGCATCAGGCCGACGTTGACTTCAACCTCGAAAATATCAGCCGGCAAGTCAATCGTCTTGACTTCCTTGCCAGTCATATCGAGAACTGGAACTTGCATCGTAGCCTCCTCACTTCTTACCACGCGCTGCGGGCTTTACGATGACGATATCGCCCTTGGCACCCGGCACAGAGCCTTTGACCGCGAGCAGGTTCTTCTCCGCATCGACCACAACCACTTGCAGGTTTTGCATGGTCACACGTTCCGCCCCCATGTGGCCGGCCATGCGCTGGCCTTTCAGGGTGCGGCCCGGAAATTCACACATCCCAACACTGCCCGGGGCGCGCTCACGATCAGATTGACCGTGCGTCTTGGGCTGGCGGTTGAAGTTATGGCGTTTGATCGTGCCCGCGAAGCCACGCCCCTTGCTGATCCCAACAACATCGACGCGCTCCCCCTTCTCGAACACGTCAGCTTTGATTTCGGCTCCCTCAGTTACAGTCAAGTCTTCATTGCGCACACGGAATTCGCGCAAGACGCGCAGCGCGGGCAGCCCCTTCTTCGACAGGTGGCCCATCTGGCCCTTCGTCAAGCGCTGTGCTTTGGTCTCTCCGTACCCCAATTGAACGGCGGTGTAGCCGTCCTTCTCAGCCGTGCGCACTTGGGTCACATAGCACGGCCCGGCGGCGATGACCGTCACCGGAATGGCATTCCCCTGCTCGTCAAAGACTTGAGTCATGCCGACTTTCTTACCAATGATGCCCTTCATCCTACAACCTCCAGAGGGGGGTTAGGCGCAAAAAAAATGCGCGAGTGCTAGTTCCCCTCCCACATACACACTTGATATTTGGGTTAGGTGCTCCCTGTAATCACTACAGGCTTAAATCGTGATTTCAATGTCTACGCCCGCCGGCAAGTTCAGCCGCATCAGCGTTTCAACCGTCTTGCTGTCAGGGTCAACGAGGACATCGATCAGTCGTTTGTGCGTGCGAATTTCGAAATGCTCGTGCGAGTCTTTGTCGATAAACGTCGAACGCCGCACGGTGAACCGCTCTAAACGGGTGGGCAGCGGGATGGGTCCCACTACGCGCGCGCCGGTGCGCTCGGCGGTCTCGACAATCCGCTGCGCCGACTGATCCAACACCCGATGGTCATACCCCCTCAGGCGAATACGGATCTTGTTCTTGGCTGCCATCGTACTTCCTTCACTTGTTAACAGAGCAGATCAACCGGGGGAAGCCATGAACCGCTTCCCCCGATCCGATTCCTAGCCGAGGATTTCGGTAATGACGCCTGCGCCGACGGTCAGACCGCCTTCACGAATGGCGAACTTGGATCCCTTCTCGATGGCCACCGGCGTGATCAGCTCAACTTCGAGGTTCACGTTGTCGCCGGGCATCACCATCTCCACGCCCGCGGGCAGTTGGATCGTGCCGGTCACGTCCAGCGTGCGGATGTAGAACTGTGGGCGATAGCCAGAGACGAACGCCTTGTGACGGCCACCCTCTTCCTTCTTCAGCACGTAGACTTCACACTTGAACTTGCGCTGGCCTTTGATGCTCTTCGGAGCAGCCAACACCATCCCGCGCTCCACTTCTTCACGCGTTGTGCCGCGCAGCAGCACGCCTGCGTTGTCGCCAGCCTGCGCCTGATCGAGTTCCTTGTGGAACATCTCGATGCCGGTGACAGTCGTCTTGAGGACTTCCTCACGCAGGCCGATGATCTCAACTTCCTCGCCCTTCCTCAAGATGCCGCGCTCAACGCGACCCGTGACCACCGTACCACGGCCTTTGATGCTGAACACGTCTTCCACCGGCATCAGGAAGGGCTTGTCAATGGCGCGCACCGGCTCCGGAATCCAGTTGTCAACCGCATCCATCAGGTCGAGGATGCACTTATACTCAGGCGCGTTCGGGTCGGTGCTGGTGCTCTCGGTCACGGCCAGCGCGCTGCCCTTGATGATGGGCGTGTCGGCGCTGAAGTTGTAGCTGCTGAGCAGCTCGGCCAGCTCCATCTCGACCAGTTCGATCAGCTCAGGGTCGTCCATCTGGTCGATCTTGTTGAGGAAGACGACCATCGCGGGCACTTCCACCTGACGGGCCAACAGCACGTGCTCGCGCGTCTGAGGCATTGGGCCATCGGGGGCGCTCACCACCAAGATTGCGCCGTCCATTTGCGCCGCGCCGGTGATCATGTTCTTGATGTAGTCACGGTGGCCCGGGCAGTCCACGTGCGCGTAGTGGCGCTTGTCGGTCTCGTACTCCACGTGACGGATGTTGATGGTGATCCCGCGGGCGCGCTCCTCAGGGGCGTTGTCGATGTCGCCATAGTCCATCTTCTGCGCCTTGCCTTTGAGCGACAACACCTTCGTGATCGCCGCGGTCAGAGTCGTCTTGCCGTGGTCAACGTGGCCAATCGTGCCGATGTTGACATGTGGCTTAGTACGCTGGAACTTTTCTTTTGCCATGTGAGCATTCCCTCTTGTCTACTTGTGTTTACAGACGATGTTATCTAGATGGGGCAGTCATCTACCCCAGTTGCCACCACTAGCGAACGCCACCAATGACCTCATCGGCGATATTCTTCGGAGCGACCGTGTACTTGTCGAACTCCATCGTGAAGTTGCCACGCCCTTGAGTCATGTTGCGCAGGTTCGTCGCGTAGCCGAACATCTCCGCCAGCGGAACCGACGCGCGAATAGCCGTCGACCCCATACCCAGCGGTTCCATTCCCTCAACCACGCCGCGCCGTGCCGCCAAATCGCCGACAATGCTGCCGGTGTAGTCATCAGGCACAGTGACTTCGACGCGCATCGACGGCTCCAGAATGACCGGAGCAGCCGCGCGCACGCCGTCCTTCAAGCACATCGACCCAGCGATCTTGAAGGCCATTTCGTTCGAGTCGACCTCGTGCATCGCACCGTCGATGACGCGCGCTGTTATGCCGACCACCGGGTAGCCCGCGATGACCCCACCTTCCATCGCCTCGCGTGCACCTTTTTCTGCCGCGCGGGCAAACTCTTTGGTGATCACCCCGCCCTTGATCTCATCCAACCAGAGCAGCTCATCACCGTTAGCGAGCTTGCGCTCTTCCTCCGTCATGGGCGAGAACTGCACCACGACGCGGGCATACATACCAGAACCGCCGGACTGACGCTTGAGCGTCGTATCTGCGGTGTATTCACGGGTGATCGTCTCACGATACGCCACACGCGGGCGGCCCACCGTAGCCTGCACGCCGTATTCACGCTTGAGGCGATCCACCAGCACCTCAAGGTGCAGCTCCCCCATACCTTTGATCTTCGTCTGGCCGAGCGAGGCATCCACCTCGACCTTAAAGGTCGGGTCTTCTTCAGCCAGCTTCTTCAGGCCGATGGCCATCTTGTCTTGATCGGCCTTGCTGTTAGGCTCAATGGCGACTTCAATCACTGGCTCAGGGAACTTGATCGTTTCCAACAGGATAGGTGCGTTTTGCTCGCACAGCGTGTCACCGGTGAAGGTTTCCTTCAAGCCGATGATCGCGGCGATGTCGCCGGCTTGCACCTCTTCAACATCCTCACGGCGATCGGCGAACATGCGCACGATGCGACCAATGCGCTCAGTGACGTTCTTGCCGGGGTTGTAGAGCATCGTGCCGGTCTTCAGAACGCCGCTGTACACACGCGTGAACGCCAGACGACCGTACTTGTCTGAGATGATCTTGAACACCAGCGCGCTCAGCGGCTCATCGTTGGAGGCCTTGCGCTCGACTGGCTCGCCCGTTTTGGGGTTCGTTCCACGCACAGCGGGGATGTCCAACGGCGACGGCAGGTAGTCGATCACTGCGTCCAGCATCAACTGAACGCCCTTGTTCTTGAGCGCGCTGCCGCACAGCACCGGGTGCAGCTTGCCCGCAATCGTCCCGATGCGCAGACCTTCTTTCAGCTCTGCCGTACTGATCTCCTCCTCCATCAGGTACTTCTCAGTGAGTACCTCGTCCACCTCGACGATCTTTTCGATCATCTCACGGCGGGCGCTCTCGGCAATCGACAGGTAGTGATCGGGGATGGGCACGCGCTTGATGTCCGTGCCGAGGTCGTTGCCGTAGGTCACCAGTTCCATCGCCATCAGGTCGATGATGCCAGCGAACTCGTCGCCGCTGCCGTAGGGCAGTTGGATCAGAACGGGGTTGGCCTTCAGGCGGTCAACCATCATCTTCACGGTGCGCTCAAAGTTCGCGCCCGTGCGATCCATCTTGTTGATGAAGCACATGCGCGGCACGTTGTAGCCGCTGGCCTGACGCCACACTGTTTCGGATTGTGGTTCCACGCCGGCCACACTGTCGAACACCGCGATGCCGCCGTCCAACACGCGCAAGCTGCGCTGCACTTCTGCAGTAAAGTCAACGTGGCCCGGTGTATCGATCACGTTGATCTGATACCCATTCCACGAGGCAGTCACGGCAGCGCTGGTGATCGTGATCCCGCGCTCACGTTCCTGCTCCATGTAGTCGGTGGTTGCGGCGCCGTCGTGCACCTCACCAATGCGGTGAACCATGCCCGTGTAGTACAAGATACGCTCGGTTGTGGTGGTCTTGCCCGCGTCGATGTGTGCGATGATGCCAATATTGCGGACTTTGGTAAGGTCTAACGCTTTGCCTTTTGTGGTCATATGGAACCTATTCCAAACCAACGATTAACGAAAGTGAGCAAACGCGCGGTTGGCTTCTGCCATACGGTGCGTTTCATCTTTGCGCTTGACAGATGCGCCTTGACCGGTCGAGGCATCGATCAGCTCTGCCGAGAGCTTTTGCGCCATGCTCTTGCCGCTGCGCTTGCGCGCGTTCTGGATGATCCAGCGCATCGCCAGCGTGATCCCGCGGTACGAACGCACTTCAATCGGCACTTGATACGTCGAACCGCCCACGCGGCGCGGCTTGACTTCGACGGTGGGCTGAACGTTGCGCAGCGCCGTCTCAAAGACCTCGATCGGATCCTTCTTAGTGCGCTCAGCCACAAGGTCAAGCGCTTCGTACATCACGCCCAAAGCCGTTGACTTCTTGCCACCGTACATCATGCGATTGACGAACATCGTTACGTGTTCGTTGCTGAACTTCGCGTCCGGGACGACCGGGCGCTTGACGGGTGTCTTTCTGCGCATTTATCTCTTCCCCTTCGTCGGCGCAGCAGCTTGGCCGGGCTTCGGACGCTTCGTGCCATACTTGCTGCGACCCTGCCTACGACCTTCGACGCCGGTTGTGTCAAGCTTCCCACGGACGATGTGGTAACGCACACCCGGCAAATCCTTCACACGGCCACCGCGCACCAACACCACGCTGTGCTCCTGCAAGCGATGGCCCTCACCGCCGATATAGGCAGTGACTTCCATCCCGTTCGACAAGCGCACGCGGGCGATCTTCCGCAGGGCCGAGTTGGGCTTCTTGGGGGTCATGGTTCGCACTTGGGTGCAGACACCGCGCTTTTGCGGCGCGCCTTTGCGCTGGCGCGTCCGCTTTTGCTTCAGCGTGTTCAGCGTGTATTGCAGCGCTGGCGCTTTCGTCTTGCGCGTCTTGGGCTGGCGGCCCTTGCGAACCAACTGATTGATGGTTGGCATTGAACTCTCCGCTACTTCCTACTCGTACTGCCTCGTGAATAAACCGCGCTTAGGCGGGCGAAACACCGTCTTTTAGGCAAGCAAACGGGCGTCAACCAAAAAACTCGGAGCGCCCGCGTGTTTCTTAGTCGTCAACGAGCCACCACCACTCGTGTGGCGCTTTCGTCACCTTCTGCAGTTCCCGCGCGCTCATTGCCTTGTAGAAGGATGATCTAGCGGGTAGCGTAGGCTATCATAGCAGTCCGAGACGGGCGCGTCAAGTGAAGATGATGCACCAGAACAGGAAAGATGCGGCTCTCTACGTGCGCTCGACGAGCGGCAGCAACTCACGCAGCGCTTTCAACAGCATGTCGGTTGCCAGCGGCTTGCCCACGAACAAATCCGCCCCTTGTTGCATCGCCTGCCCCGCAGTGTAGCCAGCCGTCGTTGTCGTAATAACCATGACGGGCACGCGACGCGGCTTCGCTTTCTCGCGCAAGTAGCGGATCAAATCTAAACCGTCGCCCACGTCGAACAGCAGCTCAGTGATGAGCGCATCGGGCAGGGCGCGGTCAATCTCGGCGATGGCGTCGACGATGCTATTAACGATCGTCACACGGAAACCGCTTTGACGCGCACAGAAACCGATAATGCGCGCAGCGTCTAAGTTTTGATCCACCACCAGCAAAGACTGACCGCTGGCAATGCGCTCAATGCCTTCCAGTTCCGCCCGACCAAAGCGCGTTCGCTCATCGGAAAGAGGCTGAACGACAAAGTTTACTTGCAATTCGAACTGACCGAGGCTAAGCAGATCCCCGTGACGCAGGCGATGCTCCACCATCGGCTCAGCGCGTTCGCCGTTGATAAATGTACCGTTGGCGCTTGCCAAGTCACACAAAGTCAGTCGGTTGTTGTCGGCCGTCATCTTGGCGTGGCGGCGCGAGACACCCTTTTGCTGCGCGCCATAGTCGGTCAGATCAACATCGGGCATAAAGCCAGCGCTGACGTCTGCTCGACCAATGATGAACTGGCGCTCTGACGGCGCCGTGATAATATAGGGCGTACCCACCACTCGGAACTCGATTACCCACGGGACGATTTCATCCTTGTCGAAATCGCACTTCGACGCAGTTTGGGCCTTGCGTTCGTCTAAGCGGTGGGTATGGTGTGGGTTAGATGTCATGAGGCTGTCACTTTTACCTTATTTCATTCCCACTGCGACTGTACCACAGTTCTAAGGCGTTTTTGTAAGCGATTTTGGCAACGCAAACGGGATGCACTTGGCATCCCGTCGCGTTGTGCCTTGTTTGTGGTCGTTATTTCTTGCTGAACAGCTCGCGCACGACGATGTTCTTGAGAATTTCGCTGGTTCCCTCGTAAATCTGGAACACCTTCACGTCGCGCATCAACTTCTCAACTGGATATTCCTTCATGTAGCCGTACCCCCCGAACACCTGTACCGCTTCGACTGCTGCTTTCATCGCGCTGTCGGACGCGAAGACTTTGGCCGTCGCGCTCAGCCGCGGGTTGGGCTGCCCCATCTCGACGATCCACGCGCTCTGCCACGTCAGCAGGCGCGCCGCTTCGTAGTTGACGGCCATCTCGGCTATCTTGTGCGCCACTGCCTGATGCTGGTAGATCGGCACGCCGAAGGTCTCACGCTCTTTGGCGTACTTGATGCTCTCGTCCATGCAGCGCCGCAGCAGGCCTACCGCCGCTGCCGCCACCCCCGGACGGCTGTAGTCGAACACCTTCATCGCCGTCAAGAAGCCGCTGCCCTCTGGGCCGAGGCGGTTCTCTTCTGGCACTTCAACGTTTTCGAACGTGATCTGGGCAGTGTCGCTAGCGCGCTGGCCTAGCTTGTCAAACTTCTTGCTGATGCTCACGCCCGGCGTGTTGCGGTCGACGATGAAGCAGCTAATGCCCTTATGGCCTGCGCTGGGATCTGTCTTGGCGAACACGGTGAAGAAATTGGCATAGCTGGCGTTCGTGATGAACGTCTTGCTGCCGTTGAGGATGTACTTGGGGCCTTGCTTCTCAGCGCGCGTTTCCATGCCCACCACGTTCGACCCCACCGCCGGCTCGGTCACGCAGTAGCTGACTAGTTCCCCTTTGTCGATCAGCCGCTCACCCAACCAGTAGGCTTTTTGCTGCTCTGTGCCTGCGATGATGATCGGCAGGTCGCCCAAGCCGTTCGTGCTCACGCTTGTGCTGATGCCCGTGCAGCCGTAGCCCATCTCTTCCGCCACGATCACCTCGTCCAGCAAGCTCGCGCCCATACCACCGTATTCCTCTGGCACGTTCATATTGGCCAAGCCGACCTCGCGGGCTTTGTCGAAGATGTCACGCGGGAAGATCGCATGCTCATCGTAGTGCGCCGCCACCGGGATGATCTCCTTCGCGGTGAACTCGCGCGCCATCTTTTGCAGCATGAGCTGTTCTTCAGTCAGTTGAAGCGACAACCCGGGAACACTTTGGACTGCGGAAACCATATCTCAACTCTCCATCAAACTTAAACGACTAATTTAACTGCGATTTGATTAAGTATAGCATGAATTAGCCGGAAGCACACAAGGGTTTTGTAGCAACTGTGGGCGCGGCCTGCCGTGTCCGCAGGGGCCTCAGCCCCCCATCCCCTCCGCCTATGGAAGAAGAGGGCTTGCCGTGCCTGTGAGAACAGAAAAACGGACGGGGGGCCTACGATGATGCGTCTGCAGGGGCTTTCACCGCGGGCGTATCTCTAGCCTGTCCTGTCTTACTACGCATCTAATTTTTACAGAGGGCGCGTGCTTCAGCGCGCGGCGACTCTATCTTTTCTGTAGTTGAGTTTAACTCTCTGTGTCCTCGGCAAACTCG
>DAOUBS010000074.1:0-12995 GCA_034432435.1 Anaerolineae bacterium | reverse complement strand
GCCCACTGCGATCCAACAACGCGAAGTCCACGCCCCAACTGTCCACGCCGATGGAGCGCGTGGCCGGGGCGCGCAGCTTGAGGCCTTCTTGGATCTCGTGCCACAGCCGCAGCACATCCCAGTAGAGCCGCCCGTGCGCGCTCACCGGGGTGTTGACGAAACGGTTGAGTTCACTCAGCGTTAAGCGTTGACCGTCAAAGCCCACCTGAATCACCCGCCCTGACGACGCGCCGAGGTCAATCGCCACCACTTGCACCGCGTTCATCGGCCTCACCTCACATAGGCGGCGCTCACCCCGCCGTCAACGGTCAACACTGCACCGGTCGTCTTGGCGCTGCGCGGCCCGGCGAGGAAGGCAATCGCCTCCGCCACATCCTCCGGCAAGATTTCCACTTTCAGCACGTTGCGCTGGCGGTAGAAGTCGTTCAGCTCCTCCACCTTGACGCCGTACTGCCGCGCGCGCGCTTCTTTCCACTCGCTGTCCCAGATGCTGCTGCCCTGAATCACCGCATCCGGCAAGACGCTGTTCACGCGCACGCCCACGCTGCCCAGCTCGTCAGCGAGGCTGCGCGCCAGATGCAGCTCAGCGGCCTTCGCGCTAGAGTAAGCAACCGCCCCCTTGCCGGGCGCAATGCTGTTCTTGCTGGCGACGAACACCATGCTCCCGCCGATGCCCTGCTGCTTGAACACGCGCGCCGCCTCACGGGCGAACAAGAAGTAACCCGTCGCCAAGATGTCTAGGTTGCGCTGCCACATCTCAAGCGTCGTGTCCTCGACGTTCGCGCCGCCCGCGATGCCCGCGTTGTTCACCAACACGTCAAGCCCGCCGTAGTGGAGGATCGCCTCACGGAAGGCGTTCTGTACGTCGGCCTCTTTGGTGACGTCCGCGCGGACGAAGTGCGCACGGCGGTAGCCGTATTTCGCACGCAGGTCAGCGGCGACCTTCTCGCCGCCTTCAGCGTTGATGTCCACTACCACCACGTGCGCGCCGTCGCGGGCCACCCGCCACGCCACCGCCCGCCCGATGCCGCTGGCTGCGCCGGTGATCATCACCACTTTCCCGGCGAAGTCGCCATCCGGCGGCCTGAGCTTCAGCTTGTACAGCTCCAGCGGCCAGTATTCGATGTCGTAAGCCTCTTTGGGGGTGAGCGGGTTGAAGCCGCCCAGCGCCTCGCTGCCGCCCAGCACCGCCACCGCGCGATGATACAGTTGGCGGCTTACGTCGGCGTTGGCGCTGTCCTTGCCCGTGTTGACCATGCCGAGGCCGGGGATGAGGATCACGCGCGGGGCAGGGTCCCCCATCTCGTCGCCGGGTTCCTTGTTCGCCTCGAAGTATTGAGCGTAACGCTCGACGTAGTCGGCAATCCCTGCCTTGAGCCGCTCCTTAAGCGCGTCCACGCCATCGGCGGGCTGCCACTCAACGAACAGCGGCTGCCGCTTGGTGTGGACCAGGTGATCGGGGCAAGCCACCCCCTCTTGGCTGAGGGTGGGCGTCTTCTCGCTCCCCACCATGTCCAGCACAGCCGGGTCATCGTCCGTCAGCAGGACAGCGTGCCGCCGCGCGCTGACCGCCCCGCGGATGGTCGGCAGCACCTGCGCCAGCACGTCCTGCCGTTCGGCAGCGCTCAACGGGGGAACCTTTAACGCGCCGAACACGCGCTTGCCACGCATCTGCTTGGCGATGTAGTCCTCTGCCTCTTGGACGATGCGAATTGTGTTATCGTAACAAGTGCGGGCGTCATCCGCCCACGTGACCAGCCCATGCTTGCCCATCACCACGCACTCAATGGTGGGGTTTTGCTGCACCTTCTCACCGATCCACTTGCTGAGGGTGAAGCCGGGGCGGATGTAGGGCACATAGGCCATACGGTCGCCGTAGACGGCGCGGGCGGCAGCCTCGGGGTCGGGGGCGCACATCAGGCTAATGACCGCGTCTGGGTGGGTGTGATCGACGTGTTTGAACGGCACGAAAGCATGCAGCAGCGTTTCAATGCTTTGACGCGGGCGGCCCGGCTCAAAGGCTGTGCGTGAGAGGTAGTCAATCATCGCCTCGTCGCTCATCGCCTCACGCCGCTGAAGTGGACGAATTTCCTCCATGCGCAACAGCGCAAATTGCGGCGCAGTGATCGTTAACACGTCCGAGCCAGAGGCCTTCACCGCCAGCACCTCCACCTCGCGCCCCATATGATCGGTCAGCATCAGCTTGGCCGAGGTGTTGCCTCCGTAGATGTTGACCAGCGCGCGGTCACGCCCTAGTAGGTTGCTACGATAGACCAATCCATCAAGGTCAGGCAGCGCCTGCGCGTCGGCGTCGTTCCATAGGTTTTGTGGCATAAACCGTTGTCCTTAATCAACGAAGGCAAAATATTTTTTACTGCTAGTTGTTTTGCTTGCTTTCGTTTACTTTCATATGGACTATAACGCGCTCAAAGAGGCTTGTCAAGTTTGTGGTGAATGTCACAGAAGGGCAGCTAGACGCCCTCGACGCTCACCTGTTCCACCTCAACGTTGTGCTGTCGCAGATGCTCAACCGCCTCGCATGGCAGGCGCGTGGTGGTGAAAAGGGTGTGTATTTCGCTTGGCTGGGCCAGCGTGAAGGGGGCCACTCGCCCCCACTTCACATCGTCTAGCAGGTAGTGCACGCGCAGGCAGCGGCTCATCAGGGCGCGCTTCATGGTGGCTTCCTCTTGGCTGCTCTCGGTTGCCCCTGTCTCCATCGTCATGCCGTGCGCGCTGAAGAAGCCGCTGTTGATGTGGATGTCAGGCAGGTTTTGCGGGCTGCCGACCAACGCGATGCTGTCACGGCGCAGCACGCCGCCCGGCATGATGACCTGAATCTGCGGCGCGTCTAGCAGCGCTTGGCTGATGGCGAGGCTGTGGGTGACGACGATCAGCCGCGGCACTTCGCGGATGTAGGGCAGCATGGCGAAGATTGTCGTGCTTGAATCCAGCGCAACAGTGTGGCCGGGCTGGATGAGGCGGGCGGCTGCGCGCGCCAGCGCGTCCTTCACCTCGCGGCGTTCGCGCTGCCGCACGTCAAACGTCAGCTCGGGGGCGGCAGGGTGTTTGCGCGGCATGATCGCCCCACCATGGGTGCGCTCTAGCAACCGCTCTTCTTCCAGCGCGCGCAAATCCTGCCGAATCGTCACCGCGCTCACTTGCAGACGTTGGCTCAACTCGTTCACGGACACACGGCCCTGCTCGCGAAGCGCCTCAAGGATCGTGCGCCGCCGCTCGGTCATAAACAGAGGCTCAGTCATGTAGCACGTGCTTTCCCAACCTGTTAAAATGAAAACTAACGAAAGAAAAAATAACATGTGCTTTTTCCATCATTATAAGCCGATTATGATTTGTGCAATTCAACTCTTGATGAGAAAGCACACCCGCTCATTCAATCAACGGAGGTGACTAATGTCCTATCTGGCGCAGTACAACGCCCTCGCTGAGCGTCTGACGCAGCAGGGGTTGGACGTGGAGGTGATCAAAGCCAAGCTCAAGCAGCAGCACATCGAGACGCCCTCATGGGGCTACGGCAACAGCGGCACGCGCTTCAAAGTCTTCCCGTGGCCGGGCGCGGCACGCACCGCCTACGAGAAGATCGCCGACGCTGCCTACATCCACAAGCTGACAGGCGTCGCCCCGTCGGTAGCGCTGCACATCCCGTGGGACAAAGTGGACGACTGGGGCGCGCTCAAGCAGTACGCCGCTGAGCAGGGCATCGCGCTGGGGGCCATCAACCCCAACGTGTTTCAAGATGAGCAGTACAAGCTGGGCAGCATCTGCCACCCCAGCCCCGCCGTGCGTGAAGCGGCCATCGCCCACATGGTGGAATGCTGCGAGATCATGCAGCAGACAGGCAGCACCTTGCTCAGCTTGTGGTTCGCGGATGGCACGAACTACGCCGGGCAGGACAGCATCCGCGCGCGCAAGCACCGCCTTGAGCAGGGACTCGCTGAGGTCTACAAGCACCTGCCGCCCAACAGCCGCATGCTGATCGAGTACAAGTTCTTCGAGCCGGCCTTCTACCACACCGACCTCGCCGATTGGGGCATGGCCTACGCCACCGCGCTTAAGCTGGGGCCACAAGCTGAGGTGCTCGTGGACACCGGCCACCACGCCCACGGCACGAACATCGCCCACATCGTCGCCTTCTTGCTAGATGAGGGGCGGCTGGGCGGCTTTCACTTCAACGCGCGCCGCTACGCCGACGACGATTTAATCGTGGGGACGAACAACCCGCTCGAGTTGTTTGAGATCTTCGTGGAACTCGTCAGCGCGGGCGAACGCAGCGCCAACGTCGCCTACATGATCGACCAGAGCCACAACATCGAACCCAAGCTGGAGGCGATGCTGCTGAGCGTGATGAACTGTCAGACGGCCTACGCCAAAGCGCTCATTGTACAGTACGATCGCTTAGTCGAGCTGCAAACGGCCGGAGATGTGCTGGGAGCGCAGCAGGTGCTGGCGCAGGCGTTTGAAACGGATGTGCGTCCGCTGCTGGCACAGGTGCGGGTAGAGCTGGGGCGCGACCCCGACCCGCTGGCCCACTACCGACGCGACGACTACGCCGCTCGCGTGGCCAAAGAACGCGGCTCGGCCAGCGCCGCCGGCAGCGGCTATCCGGGCTGACACCCATCACGGCGTGCCATGTTACATGTGCGGCGTCAGCCGATCCAGCAGCGCTGCGGTGAAGTCTTCGAGTGTGCTGATCTGTGCGTCGGCCAGCGCCGCCACCTCCGGTGCGAGCGGAAAATCGGGCGAGGGCGCAGCCAACGCGATCATCCCTGCTGCCTTCAGCGCGCGGATTCCCGCGGCAGAGTCCTCCACGCCAAGCGAGTGTGACGGGCGCGCGTGAAAGCGCCGCAGCGCCTCGATGTAAATATCGGGGGCAGGCTTGCCGTTCGGGATGTTGTCGCCATAGACGACCTCCTCGAACACGGCATCTAGCCCGCTGACCTGTATCACGTGCTGGATGAGCGCTGTCGGCGAGCCAGAGGCTAACCCGCAGCGCGTAAGGCTGGCAGCCAAGCGCGCCGCCTCCAGCGCCCCCGGGCGCAGTGGCAGCCGCTGCGAGTAGAGCGCCTTCATGCGCGCTAGCATCTCGTCGATGATCGCCTCAAGGCTCTCATCAAGGTGCATTCGTTCCTTCATCACCGCCGCCCACTCGACTGTAGCGCGCCCCATCGCTGCGCGCTGGTCGTCGTCTGTCCACGCTTTGCCCCGGTCTGCGGCAAACGCCACGCGCGCTTGAAACCAGTACACTTCGCTGTCTACCAGCACCCCGTCCATGTCAAAGATAACTGCGTCTAGCGGCATCGTGTGTCCTTTGAGTGGATGATCAAATCAGGGGGGGCTGCGTCGGCCAACCCGCGTTGAGTCGCTCCAGCGTGGCCTCATACGTGCGCACGCCGCTAAAGGCGTCAGTGGCTTCCACATTGCACGCGCCGACCGCTGCCGCTAGCCGCAGGCATTCCGCCGGCGGCAGGCCGCGCAACATCCCAGTTAGCAAGCCCGCGTAAGCGCAGTCGCCTGCGCCCGTCGCGCCTACTACTTGCACGGCAAATGACGGTTGATAGCCTGTGAAGCCGCTCCACGTCTGCGGGTCTAGCAGCGCACGACCGCACGACAGGCGAGCGCGGTCAGCAGTGGCCTGGAGGTATAGGCCTGCTTCGCCCAGCTTGAAGCCAACTACCGCCGCGCCCATGCCCAGCAGCTCATCCGCCAGATCGCGCAGGTAGGTCAGCGTCAGGTGCTCCAGCACCCGCCCACCCCACCGATCATAATCGACGCGGCGCAGCATGAACAGCAGCTCCTCCACGCTGGGAACAAACACATCGACAAACAGTAGCGTCTGCTTTAGCACTGTGCGCCAATCCACGCGTCCGCTCGCCCCGTTCGGGTCAGGGTGTGCCATGTCGAGCGAAGTGAGCACCCCTTGCGCTTGGATCGTCTGGTAGAGCGACGCCAGTGGCGCGCCGTCGTCCGCCGTCAGGGCGGGCAGCAGCGGTGGATAGCCCAAGTGGAAGATGCGCGCTTGGGCGGTCTGGGCGAAGTCGATGTATTGCGCGGTGAACGTAGCGTTGTTGCCAGTGTAGTGCAAGAAGATGCGATCCTGCCCCTGCGCCGAGAGCACCACCGAGTACGATGAGCTGTGACCAACCACCGTGCGGATGGCATCGTCCAACACGCCGTGCCCGCGCAGGATCGTGCGAATGATCTGCGCGGTGATGTCGTCGCCCAATGCCGCCATGAGCATGACATCCACGCCCAGCCGATGCAGCGCCAGCCCCACGTTAGAGACCGCCCCACCCGTCGCAAAGGTCAGCGGCCCCACCTCAAACAACTTCCCCGGCGAGGCCAGCGCCTGCGGCGGTAGGTGCTGCATGGCGGGCAGGATGTCGAGGCACAAGTGGCCAGCCACAATCACATCAGGCATAGGCATTCCTCAAGCGTCGTAATGGGCGTACCAGCCCTTTTCCAGCGTCATGGGTTGATAGAAGTTCGTCCACGGGCGGGCGTGCTGCTCAGCGATGGCGTTGAGCCGCTCCACACGCGCGCGCGCGGTCGTCGTGAGGAACGTGGCGCGTTCCGCAGGGGGCATCACAACGCACTCCTTCCAGATGGCGCGCCCCGCCAGATAGCCGCTCGCCCCCTGCTGGCAGGCGATGAGCGTTTGCTCGGCGAAGGTCTCAAAGTCCACACCCGCGCTCAGCAGCACCCACGGCACGCTGGCCGCCTCGCTCACGGCGGCGCAGGCCGCGCGCCAGCGGTCCCGATCGTGGTCGTGCTTGACCTCCAGCGGGAACTCTAGTTTGAGTACGTCGGGCTGAAGGGCGCTCAGGCGGCGGGCCGTCTCAACGACGACTTGCTGACGGGTGGCGGCGAACTCAGCGCTTTCCTTCTTGATCCCCTTATCGAGGCTGTAGCTCATCGGCTCAAGGTAGATCGGCAGGTCATAACTGCGACACTCGGCGATCACCGCAGCAGTCATCTGCTCCAGCTCGTCAGCCAGCGCGCCGCTGTGCGGATGATAGTAGACCATCAGCTTGACGGCCTGCGCGCCGACGCGCTTGATCTTGGCAACGTTCCAAGCAGGGTCAAACTCCGTCTTGCGGTAGGTTGAATCGCCGCTGTAGCCGCTCTTTTCGACTGAGAGCAGCAGCCCACAACCCGGGGCCATGTGCTGCGATGCGACAAGGCCATAGTCGGGGTCGAGCAGCACCGCGCTCACCAGTGGAGAGATCCCCCCAACCACTTCGGCCTTGATGGCTGCTGCCGTGGCATAGTCAGTTCCAGTGGGCAGCATCTCGGTGTAGCTCCCGCGTTGGTCAAACGCCAAGATCGTGAACACATGGCGAGGCGTGCTGGTGTTTTGTAAGCCGCGCCAGCGTCCGGGCGTAAGAGTGTGCGTCATCAATTTGCTCCGTTGTTGGGTCAGTCTTTGATTTCAGGGGCGCGGCGGATGTCGGGGTCGGTGAACAAGTCGTTCTCATCGGTGCTGCGCGTGCTGAACTCCGAGACAACCGCGCCCTCCGGCCCACCTTGGAACCAATGCCACGTCTCAGGGTAGATCGTGTACTGCTCACCCGGGCGCAGAATGACTTGATGCCACACCGTGTAATGTTGTGCGCGGTGGGCAGGCGGCTTGGCGACCGGGTCAGGCGTCGGCTCTCCACTGACGTACAGATAAACCTCACCCCAACGACAGCGGAAGGTCTCCTCTTTGCCGGGCTGGCCGTTCACCGGTGGGTGCAGATGTTGGGGGCACGTCTGGCCGGGCAGAAGCACCAGCTCCTTCGCACAGACGCGCTCGGTGTTGATGTACGTCACCAGCGCGAGGCCCGTCGTCTCAAACTCACCTAGCCCCAGATCAGCAATTTCGATGTTAGCGCGCTCCTGCGGCGTGAGGACGATCCCTGCTTTCGTCAGATACTCGTAAGCCAGCGCTTGATAGCGCTTGTGCTCTTCACTTGTCACGGCCATTGTTTACTCCTCCTTGTCTAGAAACCATGCGGCGTTTGTGTGTCTCATGCCGACGTCGCAGGCTGCGCCCCTAGCGCGACTACAGACTGCTGAGCATGCGATTGCAGCGCTGCCGTCAGCACGCGATGATGCTGGTGCGTCTCCTCAGGCGTGGCACAGTAGAAGGGCTGCTTCATGCCCTCCCGCCCGTTGACCAGTTGATCGCAGAACGCCGCCCACATCTGTAGCAGCCCATCGCTAAAACCGAACTCGAAGATGCCGCCTGTGATCGTTGGGTAAGCTGTCTCATAGCCCAGATCCAGCACGGCCCACGCCTGCTCGCCGCCGCTCGTGTAGCTCAGCGTGCGCAGCGTCTTGGGGTACTTGGTTGAGTATTCTACGCTGAACTTCGTCCCCAAGATGCGGATGTACCAAGTGTTGGTCTCGCTCGGGGCGATGCGGTAGGTTTGCAGGTAAAGTGGGAAGGTTTGGCCGTTCGCGTTCACCTCACAGGCCAGCGTAGCGTTGTCCCATGTCTCACACGGGACGAGTTCGCCGGCAGCGTTAGGGCGCTGCTTCACCACATTGGAGAGCATCGCGCGGACGTTGCTCGGCAGCCAGCCCGCCCGCAGCGGGATATGCATGGCGTGCATCCCTAGATCGCCCATGCAGCCGTATTCCCCATTAACCTCCACCATACGCTTCCAGTTGATCTTCTTGTTCGGGTCGAGGTCGCTGCTGTGGAGCAGACCGCTCCACACCTCAAGGATCGTGCCGAAGCGCTCCTCCTGGATATAGCGCATGACGCGCTGCGCCGCGGGGAAGAACGGGAACTCCGACGAGCAGGCCACGAACACCTGCGGATGCTCCGCGAGACAGGTGAGGATCTGTTCATTAGCCGCAAGGTCGATCCCAAAGGGCTTCTCGCCTAGCAGGTGCTTGCCCGCGCGCACGATGTCGCAGTACATCTGGGCGTGCAGGTTGTGCGGCACAGCGCAGTAGATCGCGTCAATTTCGCCGCTGCTGAGCAGATCTTGATAGTCGGTCGTCTTGATGCGGATCGTGTCGAAGTTGTCCTCAAACCAACTGAACAAAGCCGGGTTGTTGTCACAGATGCCGACGATCTGTGGCACAAAGTCGAGGTTCAGCAGGTGGCACCAACGAGCTGCCGCGCTGCCGAACTCGCGCCCCATTAGTCCCAGCCCGATCAACCCAAAGCGAATCGGCTTCTTGGCGCGGCTCATGAGGCAGCCTCGGCTTTCAGGTGTCGGGCAGCTTCTTCGGGGGTGGCGTTGTCGTGGACGATGGCCATCAGCGCGCGCGTCATGCCTGCGGGGTTGGGGTGCTGGATGACGTTGCGCCCATAGACGATGCCCTTCGCCCCCTGCTGCATCAGGTCATAAGTGCGCTTGAGGATCTCCTCATCCGACACCTTGCCGCCGCCGCGCACCAAAACCGGCTTGCCCGCCGCCACCTCAATGACCCGATGATACTCGCTCACGTCGTCGGTCGGGTCGGCTTTGATGATGTCCGCGCCTAGCTCAATCGCTTGGCGCACCAGCGGCAGGATCTTGTCGATGTCGCCATCCACCATGTAGCCGCCCGCTTTCGCGTTGTCCTGCATCACCAGCGGCTCGACCATGAGCGGCATCCCGTAGCGCTCACACTGCGGCTTCAGCGCCATGATGTTCTGCACGCACTGTTCCCACACCTCCGGCTGATCAGGCAGCATAAACAAGTTGGCGACGACGCAGGCCGCGTCAAGGCGCAGTGCCTGCTCCAGTGGCTCGTGGATCATGCGGCTGTAGAGCGTACGCGGGAGCTTCTTGCCGTAAAGGTTGGCGATGTCCGTCCGCAGGACAAGGGCAGGCTTGCGCTTGCCCGCGATGCGCTGGAGGATGGGCGCTTGCCCCACGCTGAGCTGGATCGCGTCCGGGTCGGCGTCAATCAGCGTGTCGATCACGCGGTGCATGTCCTCGATGTCAGTCAAGAAGCTGCGTTCGCCGAAGAACCCGTGATCGACGGCCACATCAAAACATTTGCCGTCCGGGGCGAACAGTCGATTCATGCGATAGGCGGTGCTCATATAGGTCTCCTGATCATAGGTGTGAGGTGAACTGCTGGATGAAAGACTGCACGTGCGCTAGATGGAACGCGCCGGACATGGGACCGCGCCGCGTGACGGCCAGCGCGCCGCAGGCGTTCGCAAAGCGCACCGCGTCCACCAGCGCATCGCCCGCCAACCAGCGCACAAGAAAACCCGCGCCGAAGCAGTCGCCCGCGCCGGTGGGGTCCACTTCCTCCACAGGGAACCCCGGGACGTGTTCCCAACGCCCATGGTGGTAGACCTTTGCGCCTTGCGCCCCCTGTGTCACGACGATGATCTGCTCTGGATTGAGGCGCGTGAGGGCGTCCACGGCGCGCTCGTCGTCGGGCTGGCCGGTCAGCAGATGGAGTTCCTCTTGCGTCGGCATCAGCACATCTGCCGCCGTGATGAACGGCTCGAACGCGGCGCGGGCGCGTTCTGGCGACATCAACTGCGCGCGCAGGTTGGGGTCAAAGCTCACCTTTGCGCCGTGGTGCTGCGCCTGATGCAGCGCCAACCGCCCGACGTCCAGCATGTCCGCGCTCAAAGACAGCGTAGACCCCGTCAAGTGGAGACACTTCAAGCCGTCGAAGAGCGCCGCTTCTAGCTGAATTGGGGCGATCTGGCCGCTGGCAGCGTGCCGCGCATGAAAGACGAACTCGCGGCTGCCGTCGTGGTTGTAGGCGATGAAGGCGACGCCCGTCGTGTAGCCCGACAAGACGCGCAGGCTGCGCGGATCAAGCCCATCTGCAGCGAGCTGCGCCAGCATAGCGCGCCCGAAGGCGTCATCCCCGACTGTGCCCACTGCCGCCACCTTTGCGCCCAAGCGCGCCGCCTGCACCGCGAAGATGAAGGGCGCGCCGCTGGGGAACGGGCCTTCGAACGGCCCCGGCTGATCGAGCGGCTGGCCGACCTTTGGCCGCATCACCTCCACCAGCGCCTCGCCCAGCGTGAGGATGTCCAAGCTCATCGCAGCCTCCGTGGATCTCTAGGACATCTCACCTGCGCCGATGATGTGCTTGACGAGCATGTCAACGGTTGCTTCCGCGCGGGGAACGTTGGCGGCCACCCGCCCACGCAGCATCACCACCATCCGATCCGCCACGTCCATCACGTCTTGCATCGTGTGGCTGATGAGGATGACCGGAATCCCTTGATCGCGCAGCGTACGGATTACCTCCAACACTTTGCGCTGCTCTGGCACGCCCAGCGCCGCCGTCGGCTCGTCCATGATGATCAGCCGCGCGTTCCAGTAGATCGCGCGTGCAATCGCCACCGCCTGCCGCTGCCCGCCGGATAGGTTGACTAGCTTCTGTCGCAGCGACGGGATGTGAATGTCCAGCTTCTGCAGCGCTTTGGCCGCTTCCACACGCATGTAGTCGTCATCCGTCACCGGGATCAGCCCCAGCAGGCGCTTCTTCTTCTCTTTGCCGAGGAACACATTCGCGCCCACGTCGAGGTTTTCTGCAAGGGCAAGGTCTTGATAGATCGTCTCGATGCCTAGGCTGCGGATCGCCATCGGCGCTTGACCGGTGATGTCATGACCATTGAAGGTGATCTGACCATGATCAGGCCGATATACCCCGCTGATGCACTTGATGAGCGTCGATTTGCCCGCGCCGTTGTCCCCTAGCAGTGCAACTACCTCGCCCGCATTGACCCAAAAATCGACGTTGTTGAGCGCGGTCAGGCCGCCAAAGAACTTCGACACGCCGCGCACTTCCAGAATGGGAGAATCGCTCATGTGAGCTGCCGCCTTTCCAGTGACTGCTGAACGCGCCCAACCAGCACTGCCACGATGATGATCACACCGACGATAATGAACTGCCACAGCGCGTCAATGTTGAGGATGACGAGACCCGTCGTCAGCGTTGCGATGATAAGCGCCCCGACCACCGTGCCGCTCAAGCGCCCCTCGCCGCCGAACAAGTTCGTCCCGCCGATGACGACTGCCGCCACCGACGACAGCAGTGCCTGCTCGCCCGCCAACGGTGACCCACCTGTGAAACGGAACACGTGCAAAATGCCAGCGATGCTCGCAGTGAACGCCGAGATGCAGTAGATGATCAGCAGGTGGCGCTTGACGTTGATCCCTGCGCGGATGGCCGCGTCTTCGTTGCCCCCAATCACGTAGGTGTGCCGTCCGAACTGCGTCCGCCCCAAGACGAAGCCGAACACAAGCACCACGATCGCCGCGATGATCACCGGATATGGCAGCAGCAAGTCTGTCCCGCGAAGTTGTATCGGTGTCAAATCAGGCGGTCGGCTGAAGAACGTCAAACCAATCTCTGGAATAGAATAGAGCAAGCTGCCGTTGCCGATGCTGCTAAGCGCGTCGCGCAGCGCCACCGGCAGCCCGCCGACCACCTGCTGGCCATCTGTGAGCAAGAAAGACGCACCGCGCACGATGCCATACATGCCCAGCGTGGCGATGAACGGCGGCACTTTAACCCACGCGACCAAGTAACCGTTGACCAGACCGGGGATGATCGCTACCAGCATCCCCGACAGCACACCTGCCGTAATTGCCACCTCAATCGCCGTTCCAGCCAGCGCCAGATCGCGCATGACCGTTGCGCAGATCACCGAGGCCAGCCCCACTGTGAAGGCAATTGAGAGGTCAATCCCAGAGGTAATGATGACGTAGGTCTGACCGACGGCCATCATCATCACCAGCGTGCTGGCCACCAAGATGTTGGAGAAGTTGCGAATTGTGAAGAAGCCGCGCCCGGTGAGGGAGAAAAAGATAACAATCGCAATCAGAAATAGATAAGTCCACGAACTGGCGAGGAACTTCAACCAAAAATCACGGCTTTGATACCACGGAACTGCTGCGGTGCTCTTGCTCTTGTCCATCAATTAGCCTTCGTCGATGAAAGGTGGCAATCCGTGAAGGGTGGGGGCGAGTCTGCTCGTCCCCACCCTGCGAGGGGCCTACTGCCCCGTG
>DAOUBS010000073.1:0-5527 GCA_034432435.1 Anaerolineae bacterium | reverse complement strand
GGTGGCGGCCACCAGCGCGAGGACGACGCCCCACCCGGCCAGCAGGAAGCGGAACGGCCCGACGATGGCGGGGGCGATGTCGCGCAGGGCTGGCCCCAGCGCGAGGTTAACCGCCAGCAGGATCAGCAGCAGAGCTAGCGCCAGCGGCCACGGCGTCAGCAGGCGGCTGAGCAGGGCCGCGACGGTGTGCAGCCGCGGCTGGCTGGCACGGAATGCCCCCACGCACAGCGCGACTGCCCCCACTTGCAGCACGCTGAAGCCAATCAGGATGGCTATGCGGGCTTGTTCCAACGCAGCGTTGGGGGATGAGGGCGAGAGTAGCAGCGCGATCCACGCTGCCGCGCTCAGCAGGCAGGCCAAGAGCGCAAACCCGAACAGGCTGCGCGTGAGGCGGGCAAGAGGAGATTCCGTGGGAACTGTGGCGCTAGTCAAATGGCTGTCCCTACATCCTAAAGTTGCCATAACGCGGCGCGCCCTCGCTCACCCAGTCGCGGTTGTAGGACATGCTGATGCCCACGATGAGCGCTTGGCGGGTGTCGCGCGGGTCAAGCAGGCCGTCATCCCACAGCCGTGCTGAGCCGTAGTACGGATCGCTCTCTTTTTCGAACGTGTAGCGCACCATCTGCTTCATCTGCTCGATGGCTTCCATGTCTGGTTCGATGCCCTTGCGGCGCATGCTAGCCTCTTGCACGATCCCTAGCACGCCCGCGGCCTGCTCTGCGCCCATGACCGCCGTTCGGCTGGTGGGCCAACTGAAGATCAGGCGTGGGTCGTAGGAGCGCCCGCACATGGCGTAGTAGCCCGCGCCGTATGCGCCGCCGACGAGCACCGTGAACTGCGGCACGGTGCTGTTGGCGACGGCGTTGATCATCTTCGCGCCGTCCTTGATGATGCCGCCGTGTTCGGCCTTCTTGCCCACCATGAAGCCAGTGATGTTCTGAAGGTAGAGGATCGGGATGCGGCTGTGGTTGCAGAGTTGGATGAACTGCGCGGCTTTGTTCGCGCTCTCGCTAAATAGCACGCCGTTGTTGGCGATCACGCCCACTAAGAAGCCGCCGAGACGCACATGCCCGCACACCAGCGTGTCGCCGTAGTCGGGCTTGAACTCGTCCATCTCAGAGCCGTCCACCAGCCGCGCGATCACCTCGCGCATGTCGAGCGGCTTGCGGATGGTGTCGATCGGGATGATGCCGAGCAGCTCATCTGGGTCGTAGAGCGGGTCGCGCGCGGGGGCGAGGTCGGCGCGGATCGTCTTGCGCCAGTTGAGGTTAGCGACGATGCGGCGGCCAATGCGAATCGCGTCGGCGTCGTCCTCGGCCACATAATCCGCAAGGCCGGAGATGCGGGCGTGCATGTCCGTCCCGCCCAGCGTCTCCTCGTCGATCTCCTCGCCGGTGGCCATCTTGACCAGCGGCGGTCCGCCGAGGAAGGCCAGCGCCTTGCCGCGGACGAACACGGTGTAATCGCTCAGGCCCGGCACATATGCGCCGCCGGCGGTGCTGTTGCCGAACACGAGCGAGATCTGCGGCAGACCGAGCGCGCTCATCTGAGCTTGGTTAGCGAAGCCGCGCCCGCCCTTGACGAACAGTTCGGCTTGGTGGGGCAGGTTTGCGCCGCCGCTCTCGGTGAGGTAAATCGTCGGTAGGTGGTTCACGCGGGCGATTTCTTGGGCGCGCAGGGATTTATCGACGCTGATCGGGTAGCTTGTGCCGCCCTTGATGGCCGGATTGTTGGCGCTGATCATGACCTCTACGCCGCTGACCGTGCCGATGCCGCAGATGATGCCTGCGCCGGGGGTCTCGTTGTCGTACATGTCATGCGCTGCCAACGTGGATAGCTCCAAGAAGGGCGTGCCCTCGTCTAACAGCAGTTCGACACGCTCACGGGCGGGGAGCTTGCCCTGCTCGCGCATGCGGGCTTCATTCTTTGCTCCAGCTTGACGTACTGCCTGCTGCCGCTCATGCAGGGTCTGCATCAGCTTGCAGTTGTGATCGTAGTAGGCTTTGAACTCATCGCTGCGTGGGTTGATGCGTGTAGCAATCACTGACATCGTTAAGCGTCTCTTCAAAAATGATCGTCAGAATAATCTAAATCGTATTTAATTATAGCGTCTTGCACCAATGAGTGACAATGGCGCGTACGGAGGAGTGATCTGGCATCGCCCCGGCTGCGTAATTGCGTATGAGCTTTAATCTGCTTATAATGTCGTAAGAAACTCATTGTGGGAGGCTGCCGTGACACTCGGTGACTTTGGGGCGCGGTTCAAACAAGCCAAAGCGGCGCAGACAGGCGCAGACGAGGCCAAACCTTACAACTTTGAGGAGTCCTACCGACTGCGTGCGCGTATGCTGGGCGTGCTGATCCGCGACGCGCGGGTGAGCTCAGCCCGCACGCCAGAGGACTGCGCGCGTCTGCTCAACGTGCCTGTGGAGGTGTTCGAAGCGTGGGAACTGGGTGATGACGCGCCTGATCTGCCGCAGTTGGAGCTGCTGGCATACTTCCTAGAAGTTCCCGTCAGCCACTTTTGGGGGCAGGATGTCATCGCGCACGACCCAACCACCGCGACGGCTGTCAAGCAGGAGTATCTGAGCCTGCGCCACCGGATGATTGGGGCGCTGCTGCGCCAAGCGCGCGAGGAAGCCAACCTCAGCGTGGCGCAAGTGGCCGAAGCCGCGGGGCTTAGCCCCGAACGGCTCGAACTGTACGAGTTGGGCGAGCTGGCCATCCCGATGAGCGAGCTGCACGTGCTGAGCAGCGCTGTTCGCCGCAACATGGACTATTTTGTAGAGATGAGCGGGTATATCGGCGAACTGCTGCGCATCCGCGAGGAGTGGAAACAGTTCCAAAGTATGGATGAAGACGTGCGCCATTTTGCCGCCAACCCGAGCAATTTGGCGTTTTTACGGATCGCCATGATGTTCAGTGAGATGCCGACCGAGCAGCTTCGCAAGATTGCAGCTGGGCTGGCAGACATCACCATGTAGGTGGCCCTTCGGATAGTCAGGAGAGTAGCATGGCAAGTGGGGCAGAGTTGCAGGCGCAAGGCATCGGCTTGTTCGAGCGCAACGACTATGAAGCGGCAGCGCGCGCCTTTCATCAGGCCGAGGAAGCCTTTGCACAGGCCAATCAGCCTGACATGGTGGCCGAGATGAAGGTCAATCAAGGGCTGGTGCACCGCGCTCTTGGTGAGTATCAGCAAGCGCTCGACATGATGGAGGCGGCGCTCCCTATCTTTCAATCGATGAACGACACGCTGCGCACCGCGCAGGTGTTGGGCAACATGGGCGGGGTCTACATGGCACTGAACGACCTCGACAAGGCGTTCCACGCTTACCGCCAAGCCGCCGATTCGTTCCGCGATTTGGGCGAAACGCAGATGTACGCCCACACGTTGATCGCGTTGGGCGGGCTGCAACTGCGCGCTGGGAAGATCTTTGAAGGCGCGGCGACGTTCGAGGCGGCTTATGATCTACTGGACAAACTCACGCTGCCGCAAAAAATCGGGCGCTTCATGTATCGTATCATTCATGGGATCGGACGGGCTGCGGGGGCCATGCCGCGCCTGCGCTAGATGACTCTGACTGCCAACCAACTGCACAGACGGCTCGCGGCGGCGCTGTTCTTGCTGCTGCTGAGCGTCTACCTCTTCACTTACAGCGGTAGACCAACCAGCAGCGACGAGCTGCGCATCATGGACGGCCTCACCAGCTTCTACCATTTTGGCGATTGGCTGCTGGATGAGACCCTCTACTTATCCGTCCCTCAGCCGCTTCTGCCCACGCCGTATCCAGCGCACACCCTGCCAGCGGACGAGCGCAGCGCGGCGTGGTATGCGCTGCCTCTCTATGCGCTGGCGCACGCTCTGCCCGCGTTAGGGATGGTGCATGCCGTCTGGCTGTTGAACGTGTTTGCGATGGCCACGGCGGGGGTTGTCATGTTCTGGTTGGCGCTGGGGCTGAACTACTCGCGCGGGGCGGCGGTGGCTGCGGCGCTGGCGTTGGGGCTGGGCACGCTCGTGTGGCCGTACAGCAAGACGCTGTTTCGTGATCCACTGCTGCTGCTGTTCTTGAGCGCGGCGGCGCTGGGCGTGGTGAACGCGCGCGCCGCGCTGCGGTATCGACGTTGGGCGTGGTGGGCTTTGGCGGTGGGGGCGTTTGTGCTGGCGGCTGCGACCAAAGTTGCCGCGTGGTTTGCGCTGCCTGCGCTGTTGGTGTGGGCGTGGCCGCGCCCCGTGCCGCGGTGGGCCGTGCTGGCGCTGGGTGGGCCGCCGCTGCTGGCCATCATCGCCATTATGCTTATCACTCCCGTGTATGAGGCACTGTTAGCGCTCGCCATGCAGATCTTCGGCCAGAGTGGCGATCGCATGGCCTATGCCCCTGAGGCGCTGTATGCCTACCTCGTCAGCCCGACCGCGAGCTTGTGGGCGACCTCGCCCGTTCTGCTGTTGGGGCTGCTGGGTGCGTTCATGCTGTGGCGGCGCGGGGAGGGGCGCGTCTTGCTCACCGTCGTCTGGATGGTGTCGGCGTTTGCGCTGGGGCACGCGCTCACCACGGCGCACCATTGGTTCGGCGGATTCTCGTATCCGCCGCGCTTTTTGCTGCCGGTCGTGCCGTTCGCGCTGCTGCTGACGCTGCCCGTGTGGCAGGCGGCGCTCAAGCAGCGGGGCATCGTCGGCGCTGTGGCTGCGGTTTGGCTGGTTGCGAGCGCCTCAGCTCAGTGGACGCATGCTGTGTCGTTCATCCACGAGTATTCAAACCTGCTGCCGCCGGAGTCGCTCGGAGCGTTGGAGTGGCCGCCTGTGCTGCAAGACGCAGCCTACAGCCGCTGGCGGTTGTTGCCGCAGACGTGGGGGGCGCTGGGCTTTGACGTGGCGTGGTGGCGCGCGCCGCTGGACGAGTGGTTGATGGCAGTCGTGTTCGTTGGTGTGACCGCTGGCAGCATGGTGGGGTGGCTGACGCGGGGGCGTGCGCTGCGCTGGGGCTGGCTGTGGGGCGCTTGTGCCGCGTGGAGTGTGGCGCTCGGCTGGCTGCTGGTTACGCTCAACCGACATGACGGCGTGATGTTCAGCGTATCCGTCGGCGCAGCCGAGGCGTATGCCGTGCTTGAAGTCGAGGCTCAGGCGGGCGACCTGCTGCTGACCCCCTTCAGCGCGATGACCCCGTTTATCCTCAACCACAACCGCTTGTCCACGGTGCGCCCGTTCACTCTGCCGATCCCACGGGTGGGCGCGCTCGACGTTGGCACCTCTGCCGACCAGTTCGACCCACTCGACACGGTGCACGTGTGGCTGCCGCAGGTGATGGGACACTTGGCGGCACGGCAGGATCGCGCGTGGTTCTTCACCAACAGCGCGCCGTTTCAACCGCGTGCCCCCCGCGCTGATGAGCACTACCTCTCCACGCGCTTCTACCTCGTGCGCGAGTACCCGACTGCGGACATCGACATCCGCTTGCTGCACTACATCCTCGAGCCGAACCCGCCTTACGCAGACTTTCCGTCGCCTGTGTTCCCTGCGCTGATCACGTTT
>DAOUBS010000072.1:0-3141 GCA_034432435.1 Anaerolineae bacterium | reverse complement strand
AACAGCGAGCCATGAGGTGTCAATGACTCACCGTCCAACTGCCTTAGGCGCGTAATTGACAAAAGGCCAAGCGAGCGCTTTGCTGTGAGGTCACAACGGTGCTGTGATATCGTCGATAGCGCGAGCAATAGCAGCGCGTCGTCGAGGCAGCGTCACGAGAAGCTGAAAGATCGTGAGCAAGCTCATCATCACTGTGTACCCCACGATAAACTGCTGTGCTGCCCTCGCTAGACGACTGGAGATGATGGACAACATGCGCGCCAACCGCAGCGCATCTGTGCGCAATAGGTAGGTTGTCAGCAGGGCTTCTAGCTGTCTCAGCTCTTGGTTGTCTGTCAACTTCAACTCACGTGTAGCAAGGGCAATGCTCTCTGACCGTACCCCCTCATCCTCTGGTTTTGTCGCGGCATTTTGAGGGGCGACGTCAAAATGTGCTATCAGCGCGTCGTGGTCAGAGAGGGCAAGTGCGCCGTCTGCTGGCATGTCACTGCTGAGCACTGTGCAGTCAGTCGGGATCAGGCCGCTGCTGTGCAGGACATAATCTAAGCGCTGGTTGGGGCCGCTGGCGTAAGGATTGGACGCGCGGAAAGTGTAGCCTGACTGGTTGGGGTGAAGCGCGGTAAACGCATCTTGAAGCAGCGCGACTTGACACATCACACGATAACCAAGCTGGTCAGGCTGTGAGTTGAGGTCACCAACGAGGATGCGCCGATTGTCACCAGAGACGCGCTTGATGAAGTGAACGGCCTGCCACAAGTTGCTCAAGTTGAAGAAAGCGTACTCGTTGTCGTTAGCCGGTTCATACTGAGCGTGGGTATGCGTGTTGTAGATGTCGATATCGGTGTCATTCAAGCGCACACGGATCATACTAATGCCTTTGCCGGCGTAGTAGTCCCCGTGTTTGATGTCCTCTGGCTTGCCACCCAGTCGGTAACGCTCAAAGGCTGAGTAAACGACAGGCAAGCGCGATGCGATGAACAGCCCGCTGCCGATCCATCCAGACTCAAAATAACGTCGATAGGGATAAGCAGCTGCCAGCGCTGAGGTAACGATCTGGCGCGGCTCGCTCAAGAAAAGCTCTTGCAAGCACACGACGTCAGGCGTCAGGCGCAGAATTTCCTGAGAGATAGCCCGCGCCCGTGCGGCACGGTGTTGAGAATAGGGCGGGAACCATGTGTTGAGGGTGTAGATGCTCAGCTCACTCATGGGTGACGAGTCCGCAGTGACTGTTCAGACATCAAGTTTACCTACTCAGACGATTCAAGTTTTAACAGGATCATCCCAAGTGGTGGCATTCTCAAGGTGATGCTATGATCTTGATGATGCCACGGTATCGTCTGAGCGATGAGCGGGTGGGTGTTAATCACGCCGCTGCCAGCATATTGGGGATGGTCACTGTTGAGAATTTCTTTGTAACTCCCTGCGGACGGCACGCCGATGCGGAATTCTTCATAGACAACAGGCGTAAAGTTGAGGGCGACGACCATTGTTTGGGCGCGATTCTTTGAGAACCGCGCATAGACGTAGATGCTGCGGTCGATGTCGTTGGCCTCGATGAAGTAGCATCCCGCCGGGTCATAATCGAGCGTGTGCAGAGCTGGATGGCTGGCATAGATGTGATTGAGGTCTTTGACGAACTGCTGCACACCTTGATGCGTCGGCAGGGAGAGCAGCTCCCAATCAAGTTGACGGGACTCGCTCCACTCGCGCCATTGGGCAATTTCATGCCCCATGAAGTTGAGCTTCTTACCGACGATGGTGTACTGATAGCCCATGAGCAAGCGCAGCGTGGCAAATTTCTGCCACCAATCCCCCGGGGCTTTGTTGATGAGTGAGCCTTTACCGTGCACTACCTCATCGTGTGACAGGGACAAGACAAAGTTCTCGGTGTAGGCGTACATCATCATGAAGGTGAGCTGATTGTGATGGTAGCGGCGGTAGATCGGATCAAGCTTGACGTAGTTCAACGTGTCGTGCATCCACCCCATGTTCCACTTGAGAGTGAACCCGAGGCCGCCAACGTACACCGGGCGCGATACGGCTGGCCATGATGTGCTTTCCTCCGCAACAGTAAACGTGCCGGGACATTCCTCATGAACGACTGTGTTGAACTCGCGCAGAAAGGCGACGGCCTCTAAGTTTTCCCGCCCGCCGTATTTGTTGGGGATCCATTCACCATCTTTGCGCGAAAAGTCGAGGTAGACCATCGAAGAGACGGCGTCCACGCGCAAGCCGTCGATGTGATACTTCTTCAGCCAAAACAGAGCGTTGGCCACTAGGAAGTTGCGTACCTCATTGCGCCCGTAGTTGAAAATGTAAGTTCCCCAGTCAGGATGTTCACCGAGCCGTGGATCTTCATGCGAGTAGAGATGTGTGCCGTCGAAATAGCTCAGCGCGTGCCCATCTTTGGGGAAGTGGGCCGGCACCCAATCGAGGATCACGCCGATGCCTGCTTGGTGGCATTGATCGACAAAGTACATGAAGTCGGCTGGTGTGCCGTAGCGGCTGGTTGGCGCGTAGTAGCCCGTGATTTGATACCCCCAAGAGCCATCAAAGGGGTGTTCAGCCACTGGCATGATTTCGATGTGGGTATACCCCATTTCCTTCACGTAGGGCACGAGGGTTTGCGCCAATTCACGGTAATTTAACCAGTTGCCATCAGGAGTTCGACGCCATGAACCGAGGTGAACTTCATAGATCGCCAGGGGTGACTCCAAGACGTTGACCTGAGCACGCTTGTCCAGCCATTCAGCATCATTCCACTCGTATTGATCGAGGTCAACGACGACTGAGGCGGTTTGAGGACGTTTCTCGGCAAAGAAGGCGTAGGGATCGCTCTTTTCTGCTTGGTAGCCGTGGTAATGGGAGCGAATGGCAAATTTATACGGCTCGTTGGGGCCAAGCCCGGGCACGAACAGCTCCCAGATGCCGTTCTTTCGCTGCTGCATGGGGTGGTAGCGCGCGTCCCAGTAGTTAAAGTTGCCGACGACGCTCACCCGTCGCGCGTTTGGCGCCCAGACGGCAAAGTTGACGCCGGCGACGCCGTTCACGACTCGTAAATGCGCGCCCATCAGATCGTAGATGTTGAGATGCTTTCCTTCGCCAAACAGGAAGTAATCTAGCTCACCAAACACATAAGGT
>DAOUBS010000071.1:0-2452 GCA_034432435.1 Anaerolineae bacterium | reverse complement strand
ATGACGCAGTGGCGGCGGTGCAAGCTGGCACGCTGGCGGCGACGGTAGCGCAGCAGCCGGCTCTCATGGGCGCAATCGGCGTTGAGACGGCTGCGGCGTTCCTTGCTGGCGCAGACGTGGATGCGTTCATCCCGGTTGGGTTGTCATTAGTCACCAACGAGTAACCCTATTCGCTAAGCTGTCATGAGTGTGATTGACAGCGCTTGAATCACAAGCTGAGCAGGGCGGTTGAGCAAAAACCGCCCTTGCTCAGCGCTCAATATTAGGGAAGTGTGATGCAACCTCTGCTGCACATGCGCGACATCAGCAAGTCCTTTCCCGGCGTACAGGCGTTGAAAGCTGTTGAATTGATCGTTTACCCGGGCGAGATCTTGGGTTTACTAGGGGAAAACGGCGCTGGCAAGAGCACTCTGATGAAGATCCTCAATGGGGTCTACCCGGCAGATCACGGGGTCATCGAGTGGAATGGGCATCCTGTATCCATCCAGTCACCCGCACAAGCACAGCGCATCGGCATTGCCATGATCCATCAAGAGCTGGCGCTCATCCCGTAACTTGATGCGGCCAAGAACATCTACCTCGGGCGGGAACCGCGTGGGTGGCTGCCAGGGACGATTCAATGGCAGAAGCTCTACGCCGACGCTGAACAGCAGATGCGCGAAATCGGCATTGATCTGCCAATTCGCACGCCGGTTCGCGTCTTCTCGTTGGCGCAGCAGCAGATGATCGAGGTGGCTAAGGCGCTCTCGCTCAATGCGCGTTTGATTGTCATGGATGAGCCAACCTCTTCACTGACGGATCGTGAGGTGGAAAAGCTCTTCGCGCAGATGCGACAACTGCGTGCGCGCAACGTTTCAATCATCTTCATCTCGCATCGTCTAGAAGAGGTGCTTGAGATATGCGACCGAATTACCGTGCTGCGCGATGGAGAACTGGTCAGTAGTCGGCCCGTAGCAGAGGTGACGACCAATCAGATCATTCAAATGATGATAGGCCGCGAGTTAGATCAGACTAAAGAGAAGCGCCAACACGAACCGTCAGCAGAAGTGATCTTGCAGGTGCGGGGATTGTGCCGCGGCAACGTGATCCGTGATGTGAGTTTTGACCTGCATCGCGGCGAAATCTTGGGGTTGGCGGGTCTGGTTGGGGCTGGCCGCACAGAGCTGGCGCAGACGTTGTTTGGGGTTCATCCAGCCACAAAAGGCGAAATTGTGCTTGAGGGACGACCGCTGCGCATTCAACGCCCTGCACAAGCTATCGAAAACGGCATCGGGTTTGTTCCTGAGAACCGCAAAGAAGAAGGCTTGTTTCTTGGCCTGAGCGTCTCAGAGAATATCGTGATCGCCAAGCTCAAGCAGATGGTGGCAGGCCTCTTCGTGCGCTGGGGTATCGTGCGCCAAACGAGCGAACGTTACACAAAGACACTGAATATACGCACTCCATCGATACAACAGACAGTGCGCAACCTCAGCGGCGGCAATCAGCAAAAGGTAGTCATTGCCAAGTGGCTGACGATGAACCCCAAGATTCTCATCCTCGACGAGCCAACTCGCGGTATTGATGTCAACGCTAAAGCGGAGATTCATCGTCTGATCCGTAACCTTGCTGATGAAGGAGTCGGGATTCTCGTCATTTCGTCAGAGTTGCCTGAAGTCATCAACATTAGTGATCGCATCATTGTGATGCATCAGGGCAGCATTGCCGGCGAGTTTGACGCGGCTACTGTTTCTCAGCATGAGCTGATGCAGGCCGCCATCGGCGTGATGGACAGTTTCAGCAATTCACAAGAACAAAGGCAGGAAACGTGAAACGAGCTCCAATGCGTGTGTTCATCAGTGGCCTGCTGCGACGCGGCATCGTCTTGCTCGTGCTGTTCGTGCTGGCTGTTTATTTTTCGTCTCAGACAGATCGTTTCCTACAAAGTGGCAACCTGATTAACATTTTACAGCAAAATGCCGCAGTGATTATCGTGGCAGTCGGCATGACGCTAACGATGCTCATCGGTGGGATTGACCTATCGGTGGGGTCGGTGGCGGCGTTGAGCGGGGCCATCTCAGCGGGGTTGATCGTGCGCAACGGGTTTCCGTTTGAGGTGTCTGTTGTGTTGACACTTGGGATGGGCTTTCTGATTGGGCTGGTCAATGGCGGCCTAATCGTCTATGGCAAGCTGCCTCCGTTCGTGGCCACATTGGCGATGTTGGGCATCGCGCGCGGGCTGACGCTGCTTTACACCGATGGTCGCCCCATCCCCAACATCGGCGATGCGTACACCTTCTGGGGGCGCGGGCAAGTGGAAGTTCCAGTGCTGGGCGCAGTGCCTGCCCCGATTGTTGTCACAGCCATTGTGGTGCTCTTTTTCACGTGGCTGATGAGTCAAACGCGCTTTGGCCTGTACGTCTATGCTATTGGCGGCAGTGAGGAAACGACGCGCCTAGCTGGCGTGAACGTCAAC
>DAOUBS010000070.1:0-10420 GCA_034432435.1 Anaerolineae bacterium | reverse complement strand
AGTGAGAAGAGGGGTGGGCAGAAAGCCCACCCCAAAGAAGCAAGTAACAGCTTAAAGTGAGCGCACAATCCAGCGATCGACGTTCCAGTAGAGGGCGCTTGGATATGGGTTGAAGCCTTCGATGTCGGCTGATGCGGCATAGTAGCCGTTCAAGGTGAACAGCGGGACATACGGCAGGTCGGCTTGCAGGATGGCCTGAATCTGACGATAGATTTCGGCACGCGCTTCAAAGTCGCAGCCTGGGACGACCAGTGCCTCCGCCATCAGGCGGTCAACTTCGGGGTTGTAGTATGAGGTGAAGTTGTTGCCGCCGAGCGTGTCACCGACGGTGGTGAACAGGCTGGTTTGATCCGGGTCATCGGGGTAGCCGTTACGCCAGCCGAGGATGATCGCATCGAAGTTTTGCTGATCCATCAGGTCGAGGATGGTGTTGAACTCGATGGCTTGGTAGTCAACGTCAAAGCCGATGGCTTCAAGCTGGGCCTCGAAGATGGCGCCGATGGCCTCACGGCGGCTGTTGCCTTGGTTCGTGTAGAGGGTGAACGAGAGGCGACGACCGTCCTTAACACGGACGCCATCCGGTCCCATCATCCAGCCGGCTTCTTCCAGCAGGCGGACAGCTTCGTCGACGTTCTGCTCGATCATCGGCAGGTCTTTAGGGTAGGCCCAGCTTGCTTGCACCGAGAAGGCGTTCATGCGCTCGCCTTGACCGAACACAGCGGCTTGGATCATGTCGTCCACGTTGACGGCCAGCGAGACTGCACGACGGACGCGCGGATCACCGAAGACGGGGTGAGCGCCCTGATCAATGCGGTTGCCGTTCTCATCCAGAGCAGGCTGCGGGTTGTTCGGGTCGGCGAAGTTCATGGCGAAGTAATCCCAAGCGTTGCCGGGGAACTCGTAGATCTGAACGCGGTCACCCGCGGCAGCGATGTCAGCGCGACGCGACACAGCAGGGCCGTCGATGACGTTGGTCTCACCAGCGAGGAACTGCTCGACGAGGATGTTCTGGTCGGCCACATTGCGGTAGATGAAGCCTGTGGGCAGAACGCCATCTGGCGCGCCACCGTAGTTCTGATTGGCAAGAAGGGTGACCTGTTCACCCGGGCGCAGTTCGGAGAAGGTGAAGACACCGCCGGTCACAGTCGGGTTGAGGTTGAAGGAGCTGGAACGCAGCTCGCTCAGGTTTTCTGGCAGGACGTGCGAGGGCACGATCGGCAGGCTGGCGAACGGTAGGTTCTGGCAGGTGTTCTCTTTGAACGTGACGACGTAGGTGTTGGGCGTGGGGGCTTCCACCTTCTCGATGTATTCGGTCAAGTAGGCATAGCGGCTCTGAACGTCTGGGTTAATGATGGCATTCCACGAGTAGAGGATGTCAGCCGAGGTGATGGGCGTGCCATCTGACCAGACCCAGTCATCGCGCAGCGTGAAGGTGTAGACGAGGCCGTCTTCTGAGATCTCCCAGTCGGTGACCAACGCCGCCGGGTCGTTCTCAGTGAAGGTGGCGGTGGTTACATCGACGCCGATCAGCCCGGGATAAATGAAGCTTGCGACGCGGGCCGAAGCTGTATCGCTCAGCAGGATGGGGTTGAGGTTGGCGACGTCACCACCGAAGTTGCCTTCGATGATGAAGCCACCCTCACCGGGGGCTACTTCCTGCGCGAAGAGAGGGAGCGCCATTGTGCCGATCAGCGCAGCAGCAGCCCCCGTGAGCAAGAGTTTTGTTGCTTTTAACATTTGTCCTCCTAAAAACAAGTAACGGCAGCACGCGTCAATGTCGTGCATGACTACACTTTATACCACAAAGATTAAATAGGTGCTACCGCAACTCCTTGTAGAAATTTCACGAATTCTTCAATAAATTTTCAGTTTAGTTAATCTTGTACTAGACTCCAATCCCCGCTAGGGAAATTGGGCTAGCATTCAACACAGAATCGGGTTAAACTATATGTTGTTCGGGGCGTAGCGCAGCCCGGTAGCGCACTTGCATGGGGTGCAAGGGGTCGTGGGTTCGAATCCCGCCGCCCCGACACGGAAGAAAACGGGTCTCATCTGAGGCCTGTTTTTTGTTCATTTTGCTCAAATGCGCGGGGATGGCTCGGTTGAGCAAACAATCTTCTCCTCCTGCCTACGGACACGGCCTGCCGTGTCCTAATCGGACAGGCCTAGCATTGGCCACAATCGCAAAATTGGTTTACTATGACAACAAGTGAATTTGCTTACTTGGCTGCACTGGAGTGGTAGCAATGACAATGCCAGCCCCTGTTCCTAAACCGAGCACCGCAGGAACCGGCCAGATTTCGATCATCACGACTGCCAACGTGTTCGCTAACATACGTAATGGCCCGGGCGCGCAATATCGTGACATTGGTGATTTGTACAATAACACGCTGGTGGTGTACTTCCCGAACACACTGCGGCCGGACGGTTGGGTGTGGGTAGAACAGCGTGATTTGGGCGGGTGGGTATCAACTTCGGTGGCGCGGTTTGAACAGGCAGTTGGCACGATTCCCTCCAATCAGCCCCCGACTCCCTACGATGGGATGGTAGCGGTGTGGTTCTGGAAGGGCACGGGGTTGAGCGAGCGCAGCATTGAGCAGTTTGTACGCAACCTCAAGCAGCGCGCGCCCAACGTGCGGCAGGTGTGGGTTAAAACCAGCGATGGCTCAGATTTTATGGGGCGGTTTGACCCAAGCGGCGGTGACATGGCGATCACCGGGCCGGATGCGATTGCGCGCTGGGTGCGCATCTTGGAGCAGAACGGGATGGAGTTCCATGCGTGGTGCGTGCCGACGGGGCTGAACATCGACGCTGAAGCTAACCTGATTGCGACGACGTGCAGCGTGCCGGGCGTGCGCTCGATGGTGCTGGACATTGAGCCATACGCCGGCTTCTGGCAAGGCGGAGCAGAGGCAGTTCGACCTTTCATGCTGCAACTGCGCCAGCGTATCGGGGGGCGCTATCACATCGGCATGAGCGTTGATCCCCGCCCGCAGCACTACGCATCGGTGTTTCCGGATGAGTGGCGGCCGTTTGTGAACAGCCTGCACCCGCAGTGCTATTGGGGGACCTTCCGCAGCGACCCGGAAACGACGCTGCGCAATGCATGGGAGACGTGGCGATCGTTTGGCAAGCCGATTGTGCCTGCGCTGCAGGGGGATGGCGCGCTGATCGACCAGCGTATTGCTCAGACAGTCGCAACCCAGCGCTTGGGCGCGCCCGGCGTGAGCTGGTGGCGCTATGGGGTGATCTCGCAGTACGAAGCGGTCAACACGACGATTACCGTTGTGCCGCCCAACCAACCCATTACTAATCCGTCGGACAACATCGTCGATGAAGTGGTGATTACGCCGCGTGGGCGCGGCTTCCGCTTTGGGACGTACACGGGGCGTAACGAGTTCAACGAGTATGACGGCACGTGGGGCTGGCCGGTGCTGCACAAGCGCACGGAGGTATCGACGAGCAAAGTGTGGGTTGAGTGGCGTGCGGATCTGCCAGCGGATGGCCTGTACGAGATCTCAGTGTTCGTGCCTGCGCGCCACGCCACGACGACCCGTGCCCGCTACAAAGTGCACGGCATTCGTGGAACGACAACGGAAACCGTGATCGACATCAACCAGAGCATCACGCGCAACGTATGGGTGACGCTGGGGGTGTTTGAGTTGGATCGACGTGTGCCCAACGCAGGCAAAATCGCCATGAACGACGTCACAGGCGAGCCAGACCGCGAGATCGCGTTTGACGCGATACGCTTTAGGCGCATCGTGCGCGTGAACACCCCGACCCCTAACCCGGCCCCGCCAGGCAGCCGCCCCAGCATCGTAGACGGGGTTCCAGTGGCAGATGGCTACGACTCGCCCACGGGTACGGAGAGCCAGCGACGCGGCCCGCAAGTGTGGCCGGCGGGTTGGAGTGACGCCAGCCCCTTTGGACGCTTGTACTTTGTTGGCACGCCGAGCGAGGCGTATCACACAGGGGCGGATTTGAACTTTGGCGCGCCGCGTGAGGATTTGGGGATGCCGGTGTTCTCAACCGCCAACGGCGTTGTCATCTTCGCCGCTCGCCTGCCGGTGTGGGGGAACGTGATCATCATCCGACATGATCCGTTGTTCATTCCGACGGGCCGAGTCACGTATGCGCGCTATGGGCACGTTCAAAATATGCGGGTGAAGGTGGGCGACCGAGTGCGGCGCGGGCAGCAAATCTGCGAGATTGGCGACGGGTTCGGGCGGTTCGTGCCACATCTGCACTTCGACATTAGCCCGACAACAATTTTAGAGACGCAGCCGCAGCACTGGCCGGGCAAGAACCAACGCGAGCTGCTCGCAAACTACGTTGATCCGCTGCGGTTTATTCGGGACAATCGCCCGTAGTGTAAGCAAGCATTCGGCAGTGCCCACAGATGAACCTCGTGGGCACTGGACGATGACGCTAGAACAGTCCCCAGTCGTTGGCGGCCCCGTCTTCCATCATCGATGGGTCCCACATCTCCATGCCCATCTCGATGGTTGTTGGGACGCCCAAGTGATCCTGTGCGACGCGCCTTGTTTGTTCGAGAAGTTGGGGCGCATAGGGGCAGAAAGGCGTTGTCATAATCATTGTGATGTGGGCGCGGTCGTCGTGGATTTCAAGCTCGCGCACGAGACCGAGTTCAATGATGTTCATGCCGATTTCAGGGTCAATCACGGAGCGCAGCGCCTCGCGCACGCTGTCTTCTTTGCTGGCAATGGTGGTCATGGTCTCACCTTTGATTGAAAGCCTATGCTTGCTTATACAGCGTAACATAACCGTGAAACAGCGTCAAATGACAATTAATAAGATACTCATCATAATTATTGACACCATTTGCCTCGGCTTGCTATACTGGAGCTAGTTACGCATAGGGTAATGATTAAATTTAACATCCTTGAAACCTGAAGGGAGAAATATCTGGTATGGGCGCAACGCTTGAAATTCGCAATTTGCATGCGCGCGTGGAAGGTCAAGAAGAGGAAATTCTGCGTGGGGTAAACCTGACGGTTAAGCAGGGGGAGATCCACGCGATGATGGGGCCGAACGGCTCTGGCAAGAGCACGCTGGCAAACGTGCTGATGGGCAATCCTGCTTACGAGGTGACGGAAGGCGAAATTTTGCTGGACGGCGAGAACGTCCTCGAGATGGAGGCAGACGAGCGCAGCCGTGCCGGGTTGTTCTTGGCCTTTCAATATCCAGTGGCTATTCCGGGGGTGACGCTGGCGAACTTCCTGCGCCATGCGATCAACGCGCGTTTGAAGGCCAAAGACCCCGACAGCAAGGGCATTTCGATTCCAGAGTTCACGCGCTTGATGCGCAGCAAGATGACACAGCTTGGGATCGACCATAGCTTTGCAGGCCGCTATTTGAACGAAGGCTTCAGTGGTGGTGAGAAGAAGCGCGCGGAGGTGCTGCAAATGGCTGTGCTGGAGCCGCGCATCGCCATCCTAGACGAGACCGACAGCGGGCTAGACATCGACGCTCTGCGCATCGTGGCGGAGGGGGTGGCAACGCTGACCGGGCCGAACATGGGCGTGCTGGTTATCACGCACTATCAGCGTTTGCTGAACTACATCAAGCCGGATTATGTCCATGTGATGTATCAGGGGCGCATCGTCGAAGTGGGTGGGCCAGAGCTGGCGCTCAAGCTGGAAGAGTCGGGCTATGACTGGATCCGCGAGAAGTACAGCATTAAGACTGAAGCGTGAATAGTTGGTTGAGTGAGGACAGATCATGACTGAGTACGTGCCGAGCGAGAAGCAGCTCTCTGAAGACGAATTGGCGTTGAAGGAAGTCCGCGCCTCTTACGAGGAGGCCTACGGCTTCCACGATGACGATGTGGAGTATGTGTTCAAGAGCCAGAAGGGCTTGAACGAGGACATCGTGCGCCAGATCAGCAAGATGAAGAACGAACCTGAGTGGATGACGGACATCCGCGTGAAGGCTTATCACACGTTCCTTGCCAAGCCGACCCCTACTTGGGGCGGTGACCTAAGCAACATCGACTATGATGACATCTACTACTATGTGCGCGCGACGGATCGCGTCGGTCGTGACTGGAATGAAGTGCCGCAGGAGATCAAGGACACGTTCGACAAGCTGGGGATCCCTGAGGCCGAGCAGAAGTATCTGCAAGGCGTGAGCGCGCAGTACGACAGCGAGTCGGTATACCACAACATCCGCAAGGATCTTGAGGAAAAGGGCGTGATTTTCCTCGACATGGACAGCGGTTTGCGCGAGCATCCGGAACTGGTGCGCGAGTACTTCGGCACGGTAATCCCGGCTGATGACAACAAGTTTGCTGCCCTGAACACGGCGGTTTGGTCGGGTGGGTCGTTCATCTACGTGCCGAAGGGCGTGCACGTGGAGATGCCGCTGCAAGCGTACTTCCGCATCAACACGCAAAATATGGGGCAGTTTGAGCGGACGCTCATCATCGTGGATGAAGGCGCTTACGTGCACTACGTGGAAGGCTGCACAGCCCCAATTTACAGCACCGACAGCCTGCACAGCGCGGTGGTTGAGATCATCGTCAAGGCAGGTGGGCGCTGCCGCTACACGACGATTCAGAACTGGTCGAACAACGTCTATAACCTCGTGACCAAGCGGGCAGTGGCGTATCGCAACGCGACGATGGAATGGGTAGACGGCAACCTTGGCAGCCGCTTGACGATGAAGTACCCGGCGGTGATCCTCAAGGAGGAGGGCGCGCACGGCGAGGTGCTCTCGATTGCGTTTGCGGGCAAGGGGCAGCACCAAGACGCCGGCGCGAAGATCACCCATCTTGCGCCCAACACGACGAGCCAGATCATCAGCAAGTCGATCAGCAAGGACGGTGGGCGCTCCTCGTATCGTGGGCTGCTCAAGATCGCGGATGGCGCTCACAACTGCAAGAGCAACGTCGTGTGTGACGCGCTGCTGCTGGACGATGAGAGCCGTTCCGACACGTACCCGACGATTGAGGTCGAAAGCCGCGATGTGGTGATGGGGCACGAGGCGAGCGTGAGCAAGATCGGCGAGGATCAGCTCTTCTACCTGATGAGCCGCGGCCTCAGCGAGGATGAGGCCAACGCGCTGATCGTGAACGGCTTCCTTGAGCCGCTGGTGAAAGAGCTGCCGATGGAGTATGCGCTAGAGTTGAACCGCCTGATCCAGATTCAGCTTGAAGGTTCAATCGGTTAATGTAGGGAGAGATGACTGTGACGATGATGAAGAGGCGCGTCGTTTCCGCGCCATCTTACACGCGCCAAGACGTGGAGCAGTTGGCAGCCAACGAGCCGGTATGGCTGCGCGAGGCGCGGCTGGCCGCGTGGGAGGTCTACGAGAGCCTGCCGATGCCCCACATGGAAGAGGAGTGGCGGCGCACCGACTATCGCAGCATTCGTTGGGATGAGGCCACGACGCCGATTGTGCCCAACGGGGTCACCGTCTCAGCAGTGCCCGCGCGCGCGCTGGAGCCGCTGATCGGCGACGAGCAGGGTGGGCTGCTGGTGTTCGTGGATGGCAAGTTGGTGCAGAATGAACTGGCAGAGTCGCTGCAGCAGCAGGGCATCGTGTTTTGCGACATGGCGACGGCGATTCGTGAGTACGAGGCGGTCGTCAAGGCCAACTTCATGACGAAAGCTGTCAAACCGACAGATGGCAAGTTTGCGGCGCTGCACGGCGCGCTGTGGACATATGGCGCGTTCATCTACGTGCCGCGCAACAAAATAGCTGATCTGCCGCTGCATCTGGTGATTTACAACAGCAAGCCGGGCGCGAACATGGGGCACGTGCTCGTTGTGGTGGAGGAAAACGCACAGGCCACGGTTCAAGTCGACTACGCTTCCGCTGACCAGACGGCTCATTCGGCCTTCATTGGCGCGACGGAGCTGCTGGTGGGCGATGGAGCAAACCTGCGCTATGTGGCGCTGCAAGAGTGGAACCGCGCGACGTATGAGTTCAGCCACCAGCGGGCGATCATTGGGCGTGATGGCCAACTGGACTGGATCATCGGCACGATGGGCAGCAAGCTGACGAAAGCGTTCATCGAAGCGGACATTGAAGGCAAGGGCGGCAGCGCCCGCGTGAGTGGCTTCTTCTTTGCGGATAAGGATCAGTTCTTTGACCTTGACACGCAGCAGAACCATAACGCCCCGTTGAGCGTGTCTGACTTGTTGTTCAAGGGCGCGGCGAAGGATCGGGCGCGCACGCTCTGGCAGGGGATGATCAAGTCGCTGCCGAAGATGCAGAAGATCGACGGGTATCAGGTGTGCCGTAACTTGGTGTTGAGCGACGACGCCCGCATGGACAGCATCCCCGGCCTTGAGATCGAAGCGGACGACGTGAAGTGCAGCCATGCGGCCACCTTCGGCACGCTGGAAGAGCAGCTCATCTTCTACCTGATGAGCCGCGGCATTGACCGCCCGATGGCGCAGCTCATGGTCATTGACGGCTTTTTCGATGAGTTGCTCCAGCGCATCCCTTTTGAGCGGGTGCGGGAGCGGCTGCAAGAGGCGATTGAGGCCAAGATCCTCTCATAGCGTGCGCTGTGACTCAGCAAGTGATCAGCAAGGGCGGCTCGCCGAGTCGCCCTTGTGTTATTATATATGGCCTAATAATGTTAGTGAAAGGAATTGAGCCTTGACGACGTTTCATCCGGTGTGCCCGGTGGCGGACATTCCAGAAGGGGCGCGCGCAGTGTTTGACGTGAACGGTCGCTGGGTAGCGATCTTCTGCGTGAGCGGCCGCTACTACGCGATTGACGACGTGTGCACCCATGACGGCAACACGCTCACAGAGGACGCGAAGGGGAACCCTGTGCCGCTGGACGGCTATGAGATCGAATGCCCACGCCACGGGGCGCGGTTCGACATTCGCACGGGCAAGGTGTTGAGCGCGCCCGCGTTCAAAGACGTGCGACGCTATGAGACGCGGGTCGTAGACGGTATCATCGAGATTGCTTACTGAACGACAGGCTGAGAGGGGCACATGTTGGACTTTCGAGCAGTCTACACGGGAGAGATGCTGGTCTTTGGGCATCGCGGGGCCAAAGCCTACGCGCCGATGAACACGCTGCCAGCGTTTGAGCTGGCGCTGAAGCAAGGGGCGGCGGGCATCGAACTGGACGTGCACCGCAGCAAAGACGGCCACGCGGTGATCTGCCACGATTTTACGGTAGACGCAACCTCCAACGGCAGCGGGATGGTTACACAGATGACGCTGGCCGAGCTAAAGGCGCTGGACGCGGGCAGTTGGTTCTCGGCAGAGTATGCAGGTGTGCAGATCCCAACGCTAGACGAGGTGTTTGAGGCCGTCGGGCGGCATCTCATCGTCAACGTGGAGATCAAGTCGATGGATGTTGAGACGACGGACGGGGTGGAGCAGGTCACAGCTGACTGCATTCGGCGGCATGGGATGACGGATCGGGTGATCGTGTCGTCCTTCAACCCGCATACGCTGATCCGTTTTCGACAGATCGCGCCGGATGTGGCGATTGGCTTTTTGCACATGGCGGCAGCTGGGATGCCCACAGCGGACGTGATGGCAGGCCATGCTTATGAGGCGTTTCACCCCTACTATCAAGACATCACCCCCGAAGTCATCGCTGCCACGCACGCAGCAGGCCGCGTCCTCAACACGTGGACGGTTAACGACCCAACGGACGCGCTGCGGCTGCGCGATTGGGGGGTGGACTGCGTCATCACGGACAATCCAGACCGTATCTTGCAAGCGCTGCGGTCATGATCGGGCGGGCGTGGCGGCGGCTGGTGGCGTTTGGCTTTCGCCTGCTCTACAACGAGATGGCGTTCACATATGACGCGGTAAGTTGGACCGTTTCGTTGGGGGATTGGCGGGCGTGGCAGTTTGCGGCGCTCGGCTTTTTGCCACCTGTGCCCGCGGATGTGCTCGAACTGGCATACGGGACAGGGCATCTGCAAGCGCGGCTGCTAGAACAGGGGTATCACGCGGTGGGACTAGATTTATCGCGCGCGATGGGACAGATCACCGGTCGTCGATTGGCGCGAGCCAATCTGCCGATGCGTCTCGTTCGTGGACGTGGTGAGGGACTGCCCTTCGCTGCTGGTCGGTTTGATGCGGTGGTGTGCACCTTCCCGACGAGCTTCATCTTCCAACAGGCCACGCTGGCGGAGTGTCGACGGGTATTGAGACCGAACGGGGTGTTAGCAATTGTGCTGAACGGCGTGCTGACGCGCAAAGGCGCGATTGAGCGCCTGATCGACGGCGCGTATGCCGCTACGGGGCAGCACACGACGGGTTATGAGCAGGTGGTTGGGTGGGTTGAGCAGCAGGGGTACACTGTTCGGCTAGAGCGCGTGGCCAGCCCTCGCGGTTATGCGCAGGTGCTGGTGGCGCGGGTTACAAATCTAGACTAGATTTTGATGCAACCCCGTGATATGCTTTTAAG
>DAOUBS010000069.1:0-7612 GCA_034432435.1 Anaerolineae bacterium | reverse complement strand
CCTTCCGCAAGATCACGTTGCCCTTGATCCGTCCGGCCTTCCTCGCGGGGTTGATCTATGCCTTCGCCCGCTCGATGACGACTATCTCGGCGATTGTGTTTATCACGACGCCGCAGACCAAGATCATGACGCAGCAGATCCTCAACGAGGTGGAAAATGGGCGCTACGGCAACGCCTTCGCCTACTGCGTGATCTTGATCGTGATCGTCACAGTGGCCATTGGGGTTTTATATACACTGGTGGGCGCGCGCACGGGCGCAGAGCGCCGCTTTGAAGGGAGCTTGTAAGGTATGGTGGATTTTTCCTCAGCGGGCGTGCGTCTGGAACTGCGCGACATCGTCAAAACCTTTGCTGACCGCAGCGGCAGTGGCCAGCTGCGGGCGGTGGATAACGTGTCTTTGGAGATTTACCGTGGCGAGTTTCTGACGCTGCTCGGCCCGTCGGGCTGTGGCAAAACGACCACGCTGCGCTTGATCGCCGGGTTTGAACTGCCCACATCAGGGCAAATCCTGCTGGACGGCGTAGACATCACCCCACAGCCGCCCAACAAGCGCGACATGTCGCTGGTGTTCCAGAACTACGCGCTGTTCCCGCACATGACCGTTTACGGCAACGTGGCCTATGGGCTGGAGACGCGCGGCCTGCCGCGCAAAGACATCGACACGAAAGTATACCAAGCGCTGGAGTTGATCGGCCTCAAAGGGTTGGACAAGCGTCGCCCGAACGAGCTTTCTGGTGGGCAGCAGCAGCGCGTGGCGCTGGCGCGCTCGCTCGTCATGGAGCCACGCATCTTGCTCTTTGATGAGCCGCTCTCCAACCTTGATGCCAAGCTGCGCGTCCAGATGCGCAGCGAGATTCATCGCTTGCAGCGTCGCCTCGGCATCACTAGCATCTACGTCACCCATGATCAAGTGGAGGCGATGGCGCTGTCCGATCGGATCGTCGTGATGAACAAAGGTCGCATCGAGCAGATCGGCACGCCGGAGGCGATCTACCGCTACCCGGCCACGCGCTTCGTCGCCGACTTCATCGGACGGGCCAACTTCATCGAGAACGTGACGGCCGCCCCCGCCGACAGTCAGCACGTGCGCGTGCGCCTGTTAGAGCAAGACGCCCTCGTGCCGCTGCACAACGGCTACCGCCCCGAGCAGCTCACGACGGCAGTGCTGCGGCCAGAGGCGCTCGTCCTGCGCGACGACCCGACGCTGCCACAGGCGATCATCGAGCAGACGATGTACCTTGGCTCAGAGGCGGAGTACATCGTCAACTACAAGGGGCAGTCGCTGATCGTCGTCGAGCAGAACCCGCGCCCCGGGCGTATCTACCCAGAGGGCAGCCGCATCGGCGTTGACTTCATGCCCGAGGCCGTGCACCTACTAGCGGATTAGGCCGCCCGCTGACGGGCCAACTCGGGCAGCAAGAACAATTGGATCAAGCCGTTGAGGACGACGATCACGGTGCTACCTTCATGGCCCAACACGCCCAGCGGCAGCGGCAGCGCCATCACAAACGTCGCGCTCACCAGCAGGACGATCACTGCTAGCGAGAAGGCAATGTTCTGCCAGACGACGCGGCGCGCGCGCTGCGCCAGCGCGATGGCGTCGGCGATGCGCTCCACGCGGTCGCCCATCAAGACGACGCCGGCCGTCTCCATCGCCACGTCTGAGCCAGCCCCGCCCATAGCGATCCCAGCGGTGGCGGTGGCCAGTGCGGGGGCGTCGTTCACGCCGTCGCCCACCATGATGACAGAGCCGTACCGCTCCCGTAGCGTCTGTACGGCGTGCACCTTGTCCTCAGGCAGCAGGCCCGCGTGCACGTCGGCGATGCCCACCTGCGCGCCGATGCTGCAGGCGACGCGCTCGTTGTCACCGGTCAGCATGGCGACGTGCAGCCCGGCCTCCTTCAGCCGCGCGACGGCGCGCGCCGCCTCCGGGCGCACTTGGTCGGCCAGCGCGATCACGCCCAGCCACGCCCCATCACGCAGCACGCCCATCGTCGTTTTGCCCGCGTCGTGCAGCCTGTCGACGGCCTGCGCCAGCACCGACGGAACGGGCTGCACAGACGAGAGGTAGGTCACGCTGCCGATCTGCACGCGCTGGCCGTTGAGCGTCGCCTCGACGCCGCGCCCCGCCAGCGCTGCAAAAGCGTCGATCTCGTTCAGCGGCAGCTCACGGGCAGCGGCAGCGTCCACGATGGCCTGCGCGAGTGGGTGCTCGGAGCGCTGCTCAACTGATGCCGCCACGCGCAGCAGCTCGGCCTCATCCACGCCGTGCGGCAGCACGTCGGTCACGCGCGGCAGGCCATAGGTCAGCGTGCCCGTCTTGTCGAACGCGATGCTCTTGGCCGAGGCCAGATGCTCGAGGAACGTGCCGCCCTTCAGCAGCACGCCCAACCGCGCGGAAGAGGCAATCGCGCTGATGTAGGCCGCGGGCACGCTGATGATGAACGCGCACGGTGACATGACCGTCATCAGCACCATCGCGCGGTAAAAGGCGCTCGCGAAGTCCATGCCCAGCAGCGGCGGCACGACGATGAACAGCAGCGTCACGCCGATCACGAAGACGGCGTAGCGCTGTTCAAAGCGATCCAAAAACTGCTCTGTCGGGGCTTTGGTGTCTTGGGCTTCCTCGACCATCTTCACGATGCGCGCGAGCGTCGTCTGAGAGGCGAGGTGCGTCGCCTCGACGTCGAGGATGCCCTGAACGTTGAGCGTCCCTGCGAACACCGTGTCGTTGACGGCTTTCTCAACCGGCATCGACTCGCCGGTGATGGCCGCCTCGTTGACGCTCGACTGGCCGCGCCGCACGACCCCATCGACAGGGATGCGCTCGCCTGGCTGCACCAGCACAAGGTCGCCCACCCGCACCTCGCTCACAGGGAGGGTCAGCTCGCGCCCATCGCGCACGACGCGCGCCGTCTCGGGGTAGAGCTTGAAGAGGCTCTGAATGGCGCGGCGGCTGCGCCCGATGGCGTACTCTTGCAGCACGTTGCTGAGCGAGAACAGCAGCAGCAGCGTCGCGCCCTCGTTGGGCTGGCCGATGAAGGCTGCGCCCAGCGCCGCCAGCACCATCAGCATGTCGATCTCGATCTTGCGCTCATAAAACAGAGCATGCAGAGCGCTTTGCACGCCGAAGAAGCCGCCCGCAGCGTAGGCAATTACGTTGAACACCAGCAGCAGCCCAGCATCGGCTTGCAGGCGCTCCCCAGCGAGGCTGGCCACCAGCGCCAGCGCGGTCACTGCCACGAGGCGCGGCTTCCACCAATCGGCATCGGCCCATGTGAGGCTCGGCTGAGTGTTGGGTGTAGGCTTAAGGCTGAGAGTGGCCATGTGTTTCACTCCAAGTGAGACTGAGTTTCAAAAAAGTTACAGATGTATTTTAACCTAAGTGAAAACAATTTTCAATAAGGTGTTTAAAGTCAAGTTCAGCTGAACGCTGACGCCCCCGGCTAGAACGTGTTATGCAAAGTGTGGGATGATAAACTTAGGGCGTGTGCGAACGAAAGCCCTATCCAAGCGACGTAAGTGAAGATGAGTGGGTGGGGGGACGTCGCCTAGCGTGCGACTATGAACGGTTGCCAGAAACTTTGAAGGGTTGCCTTGCCTTGCTTTTGCTATTTTGATAGCTCATCGCCTCGTTTATGTGATGGCTTCTGTACTCCAAGGCATACAACAGCCTCTAAACACATTCAGCGCCGCGCACGCGTCCCTCTCATGCGCGGCGCTGGGGGGAACTTCTCAACGGCTGTTCACGCGGGTGATGTATGTGCCCTCTTCAAGGTTGATCTTGATGATGTCGCCCACGCTGACGAACATCGGCACGGTGACTTCTAGGCCTGTCTCGATCTTGACCTTCTTGCTGGGGTTCTGGGCGCGGTCGCCGGCGATGGCCATCTCCGACTCGATCACTTCGTACTCCATCGTCGTTGGCAGCTCATAGTCGATGAACTCGCCGTTGTAGCTGTTTAGCTTCAGCTCCATGTTCTCTTTGAGGTAAAAGAAGTCATCGCCGAACACGTCGCGGCGAATTTGCGGCTGCTCGTAGGACTCTAAATCCATGAAAGTTAAAAACTCGCCCTCTTGGTAGAGGTACTGCACGGTGCGGCCTTCTACGCGGATGTCCTCAACGGTGTTGCCGCTGGGGAAGGTCATTTCGCGCGTGGCCCCGGTGCGCAGGTTGCGCACTTGAACGCGGATCGTCGCGCCGCCGCGCCCACTCTTGATGTGCTGATAGTCCAGCACTTTGAACAATTCCCCGTCGCGGGTGAAGGTTGTGCCCTTGCGAAGCTGGTTGACATCGATCATTTTGTTTAACCCTGTGTGCTCACGTGACGGCTCGATTTTATCAGACGTAGATGGCTTCCTCACAGGGTGACACGCGCGCGGGCGCAGCTGTCGCCGAGCGCTGGAGCACTCGGCCAAGGCGCGCCTCCTGAAGGGGGCTTGGGCTGGTAGCGCAGATGAGGCCGCACAGGCGTGCCCGTTGGAACAAACCCTCACCCGTTGGCGTTTGAGAGGTAAGCGACCCATTGAGGAGGGACTCAAGATGTTACGCAAATTGATCGTTCCGTTAGTCTTTTTGGCAAGTGTAGGCGCGGCCTCCGCGCAGCCAATGCCGCCGCTGCCCCCGTGCCGATGCGTGCTGCCGCCCGACGTCGCCGTTGACTATCACCGCGTGATGATTGACGTGGCTGACCGCATCGCCATGACGACCGTCGAGATGAAGTTCACCAACAACGGTGAAGGGCTGGCCGAAGGGCAGTTCCTGTTCCCGCTGCCGATGGGGGCTGCCGTCCAAGAGCTGTTGATGTTCATTGACGGGCAGGCGATTGAAGCCAAGCTGCTGCGCGCCGACGAAGCGCGCGCCATCTACAACGAGATCGTGCGCCAATACCGCGACCCCGCCCTGCTGGAGTACGTCGGGCGCGACTTGATCCAAGCCAGCGTGTTCCCCATCCCTGCGCGCGAGTCGCGGCAGATTCGCATCGTCTACGGCCAAGCGCTGAGCGAGGAAAACGGCCTCGTCAAGGTGGTTTACCCGCTGCGCACGCCCACCATCCAGAACGTGCCAGTGGGGCAGGTGAGCGTGCAGGTTAACGTGAGCGAGCCGCTGACCATCGGCAACGTCTATTCACCCTCGCACCGCATCGCGCTCAGCCGCCCCCAACCGGAGCGCTTCCGCGCCAGCTTTGAGGCCAGCGGCTCCGTTCAGGCCAGCGATTTTGTGCTCTACTACGGCGTGCAGCGCGAGGAAGTCGGCTTGAATCTGCTCACCTACCGCGAGAGCGCCGACGGCGATGGCTTCTTCATGCTAATGGTGCAGCCGCCCCCCGCGCGCGCGGGGGAAGCGCTGCCGAAGGACGTCGTGATCGTGCTGGATCAATCGGGCAGCATGAACGGCGATAAGTGGCGGCAGGCGCAGGCAGCAGCCATCTACGTGCTCGAGCACCTCAACCCGCGCGACCGCTTCGGCGTGGTGCTCTTCAGCTCAGACTATCGCGCCTACGCCCCCACCCTGCTGCCCGCCCGTGAGGCCGTAGGTGCCGTCCAGTGGGTGCGCGCGGCGACCGCCGAGGGCGGCACGAACATCCTCGACGCGCTGATGCGCGGCTTCGCCTACGACGACACTGAGCGCCCGCTGACCGTGCTGTTTTTGACGGACGGTCTGCCGACCGAGGGCGAGACCGACCGCGCCGCTATCTTGCAATCGATAAGCTACAAAGCGCCCGCGCGCGTCCGCGTCTTCACCTTCGGCGTCGGCTTCGACGTGGACACCTTCCTGTTGGATGCGCTCGCGCGCGACCTGCGCGGCACGAGCACCTACGTCCAGCCCGGCGAGCGCATCGACGAGGCGGTCGCCGCCCTCTACAGCCGCATCAGCGCCCCTGTGCTGCAAGACGTGACACTGACCGTGGACGGCGTGACGGTAGAACTGCTCTACCCGCGTCAGATGCCGGATTTGTTCGCCGGCGAACAGCTCACCGTCGTCGGGCGCTACCGCGGCGGCGGCACGGCCACCATCACCCTGACAGGGCAGCGCAGCGATGAGGCCGTCACGCTGCGGTTTGACGATCAGGCCTTTAGGGCGACCGCCGGCGACACAGAGTTCATCGCCCGCCTATGGGCGACGCGCCGCATCGGTGACCTGTTGAACCAGATCCGTTTGAACGGCGAGACATCTGAACTCGTCGAGAGCGTCGTGAGCTTGTCGATCCGCTACGGGATCATCACTCCCTACACGAGCTTCTTGATCACCGAGGACGACATCCTGACGCAAGCGGGGCAGGACGCCGCACAGCAGGACTTCCAGCGCCAAGCCGGACAGCTCGCGGGGGAGGCCAGCGGGGCCGGGGCCGTCAGCGCCGCTGACTTGGCCAGCGGCCTCGCCAACGCCCAAGCGCCCGTCGCTCCCAGCGCGATGCGAACCGCCCCCATGCCCCTCGCCCAACCGACCGCCACCGCGCTCGGAGGCAGGCCGCTGCCCCCAGCCGGCGTGCCCGGCCTGCAAGGCGCTGACTCGAGCGCTTTGCCCGCGAGGATGATGGAAGAACTCGCAGTCATCGAAACGGCTATCCGCTACGTGGGCGAGAAGACCTTCATCCTGCAAGGCGGCGTGTGGATGGATACGACCTACCAACCCGACACGATGACCCCGCGCCGTGTCGCGTTCGGCAGCGAGGCCTACTTTGACCTCGTGCTGAACGCGCCCGAGCTGGCGCAGTATCTGGCGGTTGGCGAGCGCGTGATCGTCGTCTGGCAGGGCGAGGCGCTTGAGATCGTGACCGAGTAGCGCAGCCGGCAAGGGGCAGCCGACGGTCTGCCCCTGTTTTGGCTGTTCCAGCGGCTGCCAGTTAAAATAGGCTGTCAACCCACTCACATCCTGTCGTACCTATGAGCCACCCTTACGAGTATCTCATCCCCGCTCCACACGAAGCGCCACGCTACGCCCACCTGACTTATGGGACGTATGCCCACCTCTTGAGCGACCCTGCGACGCTGTGCGCGGCGGCGCTGCATCGCGGCCAGCCGATCGGGCTGGTGGTGGGCACAGCGCACCCGTCCTCGGCGTTCACTAAGCTGCTGTCGGTGTTTGTCGAGGCGTCGCATCGACGGCGGGGGGTGGCCACGCGCCTTGTCCTGATGTTGGAAGCACAGGCCCGCCAGCAGGGGGATGCCCTCCTCACGGCGAGCTATGTGGCCCCCAAGCCCGCCGTGGAGGGACTGTTGCTCAAGTGTGGATGGGAGCCGCCGCAGCACACGATGGACATCCTGCAAGCGCCTTTCGCGGCGTTGGATAACCTCATCATGCGCACCCCACTGCCACCGCTGCCCACTGCTGCTCAGGTCTTCCCGTGGGGGCAGCGCACCAGCCGCGACCTTGACACGCTGACGGCACGCGCCGCCGAGTTTGGCGAGGCGCTCCACCCCGAGCTGGACGATACGCCGCTGGAAGCGGGCAGCACCGGCCTACGCATCAACGATCAACTGGTCGGCTGGGCGATCCTGCACCCCATCACATCAGAGGTGGTGCGGTGCAGCGCGCTGTTTTTGTTCAAAGAGGCGCGCCGACCGGGCATGTGGCAGCACCTCGTCCGCGCGGCCTATGAGCGCCAA
>DAOUBS010000068.1:0-8351 GCA_034432435.1 Anaerolineae bacterium | reverse complement strand
CGGACACCGCGTTAAGCTGGCCGAGTGGATGGTTGACCAAAAGATCCCGCGAGACGTTCGGGAGGTGATCCCGCTGATCGTTGTGAACGATCAGATCGGCGCAGTGCTGCTGCCTCAACTAATTGTGGCTCACCCGTTCAACTCTTCAACTCATAACTCTGAAGCATTGATACTTGTCATCAATGAATGAAGTAGATTTGTCATGTAATGCTTGCCAAAATACATAGACGAAAGTATTATTAAGGAAAAATTGCCGAAATTACAGGATTGACTGACAATGGAAACGGACAGAAGTATGGACGGCGCTCCATATATCCTGGTAGTCGATGATGAAGGAGCCAACCGCTATTCAGTGAGCAAGACTTTGCAGCGGGTGGGGTACGTGGTGCACGATGCTTCTCGCGGTGAGGAAGCGTTAGAGTTGGCGATGACTCAAGATTATGACGTCATCCTCACCGACATCATGATGACCCCCGGCATGGATGGGATTGAACTGCTGCGCCGCGTGAAAGAGCGCCAGCCAGACGCTGTAGTGATCCTCATGACGGGGTATGCTAGCCTCGGCACGGCGGTTGAGGCGCTGCGGTTGGGCGCGCACGACTACATCATCAAGCCCAGCAGCATGCAAGACATCCGTGTGAGCGTCGCAAAAGGAGTCGAGCGCGCCCGCAGCCTGAAGCGGCGGCGGCGCTTGCTCGAGACCATCCGAAATGACGTGGTGGAGCTGACTGCGGCCGAGCGGGCGAACGTCTTGAATGTCGCCAATGAAGCTGCTGAGAGTGAGGCTTCTATCCACATGGATGAAACCAGCGAGATGGAGATTATCAACCGCGCGCGTGATGGCGAGGTGGTCGGCAACCAGATGCAGCTTGGCCCGCTGATTGTGTACCCCGGACGCTATCAAGTGGCGATTGACGACCAGCCGATTGACCTCACGCCGACTGAGTTTGACCTGCTGCTGTATCTGGCGGCGCACCGTGGGCGTGTGGTTCCCTGTCATGAGCTGGTGCGCGAGGTGCGCGGCTACACGGTGGACGAGGCCGAAGCGCGCGAGGTCATCCGCCCGCACGTGAGCAATCTGCGTCGCAAGCTCAAAGAGGCTGGTCGCGGCGCGGAGGTGATCACGAACGTACGCGGCATCGGCTATCGCTTGAGCGACCGAGCGACTTAGAGGGTCAAGTCGATAACCTTTTAAACAGGTCGATAACCTTTGAACAGGATGAAGGGCGTGCCGCTGCATGGACGCCCTTTTTGTTGTGGCCACTTCAAGGTTAAACTGACCACAAGAATCACGAGAAGCGTTGAGGTGACCCCTAGTGAAATACTTGAGCCTGTGGCTGTTGGCCGCGCTGAGCATCGGTTGGGCAGCCAGCACGTATGCTTGCAGCGAACCCGTCGTTGAGCGTCAGCGTTATTACAGCGCGCTGCTTCAACAGAACATGTTTTACACCGTTGTGCTGCCGCCGTGTTACGACGCAGCGCAGACTTACCCCACGGTCTACCTCAAACACGGCAGCAACGACGACGACGGCCAATGGGTGCGGTTGGGGCTGCCGGAGCAGTTGCAGATCGGGGTGGAATTGGGGAGGCTGCCGCCAATGATTGTCGTTCTGCCGTTTGGCGACAACATTGCCAACCGCAACCGCTTTGACAGCGTATCGTGGGGCAACATCTTCCTGACAGAGCTGCTGCCGGATGTGTGGGCCAAGTATCCATCCATCCGCCGCGAGCCGCAGTATGCAGCAATCGGCGGCATCTCGCGCGGGGGGTTTTGGGCGTATCAAGTCGGGCTGCGTCGCCCGGATTTATTCGGCAGCATCGGCGGGCACAGCGCGTTTTTTGACCGCTTCCACGCGCCGCCCGAGCACAACCCGCTCGACCTTGTGCTGAGCGAGCCGAACGTGCCGCAGCAGCGCTTGTGGCTCGATCGCGGACGGTTCGACTACGCGGCCCCCGGCCTCGACATCATGGATCAGCGCATGGCGCAGCGCGGCTTGGTCTACACTTACACGATCTACCCCGAAGGCGAGCACAATAACGCCTACTGGCGTGCCCACGTGGCCGATTACCTCGCCTTCTACGCGGAGAGCTTCCGCATGGCGCAGAGCGCCGCGCCTGCTCGCCCGTCGATCAGCGCCTTTGCGACTAACACCCCCTCTGCCCCCATGCCGACCAGCACGCCGCAGGCGTTCAACCCCAGCCAGCCTGTGAGCAGCGCCGTGAGCCGCTACGATCTGTTTGTGCCGGTGGTGGCTTTCCCCAGCCTGCGGACGACGCTCACCAGCGAGGAGCTGGCTGCGCTGCTGGCCGGGCAGCCGCCCTTCCGCGTGGTGATGGATCCCGGCACGCAGGCTGCCCTGTTCATGAAAGGAATCGTGTTTGAAAACGTGGACGTCGTAGACGCGGCGCAGATCGACGGGCTGCTGTGGCGCGATTATCGCGCAGTGGCGATCATGCCGTTTGACCAACTGACGCTGCGGCTGCGCGCGCTGTGGCTGGACGACCTGCCAATCTACCACCGGCTGGACTCGTTCCCGCTGGCGTTCCCTAACCCTGACGGCGCGTTCGACCCGGCTAAGTTGGGGCGCGTCACCGTCTCAGGGGTGACGGCGCTCACGCGGCGCACGATCGGCGCGCTGGACGCGAACGGCGTCGAGCAGGCCGCCAGCGGCATTCGTGACTACGTGCTGCTGAGCGACTTGTTCCACACTAGCAACGAGGTGAGCTTCACCGAGGAGTGCCCGCGCGCCACGCGGCCTGTGTTGGGCGCGTTTTGCAGCAAGAAAGAGCACTTTGAATTGTTCAACCTACTCAACGTTGGGCTGGTAGAGCTAAGCGGCAACCACAACAACGATTACGGCTTCGCGGCTTACGAGGAAACGCTCAACTGGTTTCACGAGCGGGGAATGGCCACCGTCGGCGGGGGGAGAGATATCTTGGCGGCGCAGGCCCCCTTCATCCGCTCGATCAACGGGACGACCATCGGCTGGATCGCCTGCAACGACGTGGGGCCCTACTACGCGCTGGTGACGAACCGCTCGTTTGGGCGCGAGCAGCCGGGCGCTGCGCCGTGTGATCGCGCGTGGCTGCGCGATGTGCTGCCTGCCCTGCGGCAGCAAGTGGATGTGTTGATCGTGACTGTCCAACAGCTTGAGGTGGAAGATTATCAGCCGCCGGCGGCGCAGCGCGCGTTCTTCCAACTGCTGGTAGACCTCGGCGCGGACTTCGTGGCCGGAACCGCCGCGCACAAGCCGCAGACGTTTCAGTTTTACGGCGGCAAGCTCATCCACCACGGGTTGGGTAATCTGTTCTTCGATCAGCCGTTTTGGGGCAACCGCCGCTTCTTTATGGACACGCTGCTGCTCTACGACGGCCAGTTGATGGGTGTGGAACTGTTCGTCGGCATTATCGACGACCTGTACCGTCCACGGCTGATGACCCCTGAGGAGCGCGAGAACTTCCTGTTCTTCATGCTGAGGCAGCAAAATGGGTTTTAGGGGGTGGGCGCTCTTGGTGTTGGCGCTGTGTCTCGTGCCGGCGCAGGCTAGCGACGACCCGCGGGCCATCATTGCGCAGATGACGCTGCGGCAAAAGGTGGGGCAGATGTTCATGCTGTCCTTCTTCGGCAGCCCGATGAACGAATCAGCGCGCGCCATGCTGCGTGAGTGGCAGCCGGGCGCAGTGGTGCTGTTGCCGAGCAACCTCGGCACGCCGTCGCAGGTTACCGCGCTGACCAACGACGTGCAGCAGACGATCCTTGGCGCGGGGGGGCTGCCTGCCTTCATCGCGGTCGATCAGGAAGGTGGAGTCATCGCGCGCTTGAAGGACGGCTTCACAGAGTTCCCTGTGCCGGCGCTGTGGGCGGCCACCAACAACCCCGCCTTGATCGAGCAGGTCGGCGCGGCAATGGCGGCGGAACTGCTCGCGGTGGGGGTGAACATGAACCTTGCCCCCGTGGCCGACCTGAACACAAACCCGCGCAACCCGATCATCGGGCGGCGGGCGTTCGGCTCGGACGCGGCGTTGGTGGCGCAGGCGGTGGCGGCGTGGGTGCGCGGGGCGCAGTCCGCGGGTGTGATGGCCACAGCCAAGCACTTCCCCGGCCACGGTGACACGTCTGAGGACAGTCACACGACGCTGGCGGTCGTCTCGCATAGCCTGGATCGGCTGCAAGCGCTGGAGCTTGTGCCGTTCGCCAGCGCGATTCAGGCAGGGGTGGGGGCGGTGATGATGGGACATCTGTACGTGGCCGCGCTGGAGCCGACGCCCAACTTGCCCGCGTCGCTTTCACCGACGATCGTCACCGGCCTGCTGCGCGAGGGGATGGGCTACAACGGGATCATCATGACCGACGCGATGGACATGGACGCCATCGACACGGTCTACAGCGCGCCCGAACGGGCGATCAAGGCGATTTTGGCGGGCAATGACTTAATCTTGTTGGGGGCGCACATCAGCCCTGCCGAGCAGATCAGCGCAATGCAGGCTGTCGTGGAGGCGGTAGAGAGCGGCCTCATCTCACTGGAACGGGTCGAGGCCTCGGCACGGCGGGTGGTGGCGGCCAAGCAGCGCTTCGGCGTGTTGGATTGGCAGCCGCTGGACGTGGCCAGCGCTGCGCTGCGCATCCCACGGGAAGCCCATGAGGCGCTCGTTGAGCAACTGTTCCGCGAGGGGATCACGTTGGTGTATGATCGCTTCGGTGCGCTGCCGCTGCGAGAGGGCGCGCTGGTGATCTACCCGGCGTCGCGCCCGTCGCTGTGGAACGACTGTCAACCGGCCAATGCGCGCGGGTTGGGCGTGAACCTCTCGCCGACGGACGAGCAGATTGCGTGGGCGCGCACCGAGGCGCAGCGTGCGAACGCGGTGGTGGTGTTCACCCAAAACGCCCACCGCGACCCACAGCAGATCAAGCTCGTGCAGGCGCTGCCCGCGGCACGGACGATGGTCATCGCTTTGTGGGAAGTGGATGATCTGGCCGCGTTTCCCGAAGTGGCTGCGTATATGTTGGTGTATAGCCCGTCCGTGCGCAGCAACCGTGCGCTTTGCGACATTCTAACGGGGCAGATAACACCGTCCGGCGTTCCAGTGTTAGAAGTTCTGCGCTAAAACTGCTACACTTAAGGTATGAACGCCGTACAACCAAACACGCTCAACAATATTAAATACAGTTTAGGGAACAGGCATGGGGACACTTAACCCGGACTTGCTGTCCAAAGATATGGACGCCGTGCTCAACGATGCGGTGGAGCTGCGCAAGCAGTATCACCAAACGTCGATCCAGCCAGAGCTGGTGCTGCTGGCGTTGATCCGCCGCCCAGAGACGGCGGCGGCGCGGCTGCTCAACGTGTTCAAGAACAACCGCGGGGTAGACCTAGACAAGCTGGAGCGCCAAGTGATCGGGGCGGTGGAGAGCCGCCGCGACCAGAACGGCAACCTCGACTTCATCGCGCGCGGCAACAACAAGGTTCCGCTTAGCCGCCAGACGATTGTGATGCTCGACGACGCGCTGAGCGCGGCCAATGCCGCCCATGAAGTGCGCATCGACACCGATCACGCGCTGCGCGTGCTGTCCGAGGCGCGCATGAGCACCAGCGGCTTGCTGCGGCAGTTTGGCATCACGCCCAAGGCGATTCAAGATATCTTGACCGACAGCAGCCAAGTGCTGCCGGTCAAGCGCTCTAGTGGGACGACGCAAGACTTCGTGGCGACCGCGCGGCGCGGCAGCATGCGGGCGGTCTACTTCCGCGAAACGCTGCTGCGCGACATGATCAACGTGCTGTCGCAGTCGGTCAACCGTCATATCCTGCTTGTAGGGCCGGATGGCGTGGGCAAGCGCACGCTGGCCTACAGCTTGGCGCTGCTCATTAGCGAGGGCAAGGGGCCGCTCAACATCAACAACTTGGTGCAGATCGACGAGATCGCCCTGCTCGACAACGAACAGCAGGCGGTGCGGGCTGGCCTGAGCCAAGCGCGCGGCGGCATCTTGTTTATCCCGCACATTCATCGCTTCTTCGGCGGCCCGATCAAAGCTGAGTTCAACAAGGTCACCCCGTTGATTCAAAAAGCCTTCCTCGACGATGACCCCGTCATCATCGGCACGACAACCGAGGACGACTACAAGCAGCGGGTGGCGCTCGTCAGCGCGGTGAGCGAGAACTCACAGGTGATCCGTGTGCCAGAGACGACGCTCGACGAGACGATTGAGATCCTGAAGATTCTCAAGCCGCACCTGCAAGCTGATTATGACATCCAAGTAGACGACAAGGCGCTGGAAGTGGCGGCGAACCTGAGCAAGCGCTATTTGACGTCGATGCCGCTGCCGCGCAGCGCCGAGCACGTTCTGCACCGCACCGCGGCGATGGTGAGCATGAGCAAGCAGCAGCACATCGCCTTCCGCCCCGTGCAGGATGACGGCGTGCTGGACGTGGAAGATGTGACGCTGGCCGTCAGCCAGATGACGGGCGTGCCCGTCAGCAAGCTAGGCGAGGACGAGCGGCTGCGCTACGCGAGCATGGTTGAGCACCTCAAAGAGCGCATCATCGGGCAGGATGAGGCAGTGATGATTGTCAGCCGCGCGATCAAGACGGCGCGTGTGGGCTTGAAAGACCCCAAACGCCCAATTGGCGCGTTCCTCTTCTTGGGGCCGACGGGCGTCGGCAAGACCGAGCTCGCGCGCGCGCTGGCGGAGTTCATGTTCGGCAGCGAGGACATGATGCTGCCGCTGGATATGTCCGAATTCAAAGATGAGAGCAGCGTCAACCGTCTGATCGGCTCGCCGATTGGCTACGTCGGCAGCGAGGACGGCGGCCAACTGACGGAGCGGGTGCGCGCTCAACCCTATCAGATCGTGCTGTTCGACGAGGTTGAGAAGGGCCACCCGCGCATCTTGGACTTGCTGCTGCAAGTGATTGAAGAGGGCCGCTTGACAGACGGACGCGGCAATACGACGCGCTTCAGCGAGACGGTCATCATCATGACGAGCAACATCGGCTCAGAGCATTTGGCCGTGCCGGTGCTGAGCGACGAGATCAAAGATCAGGTGATGGAGGAGGTGCGCGAGTTCCTGCGGCCCGAGTTCATCAACCGCCTCGATGAGGTGGTGATGTTCAACGCGCTGAGCGAGCCAGTGTTAGCCGACATCCTGCGGCTGCTGCTCAAGCGCGAGCGCAAACTGGCTGAGGAGCGCGGCCTCAACTTGACGTTCACTGATTCGGCAGTTGAGTACTTGCTCTCGCTCAACGATGAGCCGGGCTATGGGGCGCGCCCGCTCAAGCGTATCATCCGGCGCAGCGTGCGCGAGCCGCTGGCTGATTTCTTGCTGAAGGTCAACCCCCCCCACGGAACGGAGGTCAACATCAGCACGGTGCGCAAGCGCGGCGGCGGCCTGAAGTTCAGCGCCATCGTGGATGGCAAGGAAATCGCCGTTGGCTGAGCAGGGCACACTGCCCACGACGCGCAGCCTGCGCCAGCCGTGGGGCTGGTTTGCTTGGTTAGCCGTGGTCGGCTATATTCAGGAAGCCCACTCGCCCGATGTGACGTTGGTGCTGGAGATGTACCCGCGCGCGGGCGTGGTGCTGTGGGCGAGCGAGCTAGCCTTTGGCGGCAACCGCGTTGAGGTGCGCGACAAACTCGGGTTTGGCCCGGCGCTGAACGACCTGTGGGAAGTGGTGGTGACGACGTTTGCTGCGTTCAATGCGCCTCATCTGCCGGTACAGCCGCCGGTCGGATATGACGATGACCAATGGATCGACGCGGCGACGCTTGACGCGCTGACGCGGCTAGTGGGCGTCACGTCGACCGTGTTCGAAGAGGATTGGCGCTTGATCGTCTACTATCGCCCTGTGCCTACCCCCAGCGAGCGCATTCAAGCGCGGCTGATTGCCAAGCGCGGCGCGGTGTCGCGGGCGGGGCGCGGGGCGACACTGCGCGACGCCTGCCGCAATCTCTTCCACAACGCTGCCCCAGACTATAAGCGCAACACTGATCGGTTGACGCTCACCTGATTGATCGATTTGATGAGAAACACCCAAGGAGCAGACAATGGACACCTCAATTTTTCGCAAGTATGACATCCGCGGCGTTGCGTCCGATCACACTGGCAAGCAGGTGCAGCTGACGCCAGAGGTGGCGCGTTTGGTGGGGCAGGCGTTGGGGACGTATCTGCCGCGTCAGTTCGGGACGGAGCGCGTGTTCGTCGGCGCAGACAACCGCCTGAGCAGCGCCGCGCTCAAATCGGCGGTGATCGAGGGGCTGCTGGCGACGGGCATGAACGTCACGCACATCGGCGAGGTGCTGACGCCCACCACCTACTTTGCCAGCGCGAGCTACGGCGACCGCGGCGCGGGCGTGAT
>DAOUBS010000067.1:0-13118 GCA_034432435.1 Anaerolineae bacterium | reverse complement strand
GGCCGTCAGGGTTTGGATGACGCCGTTCTCATCGAAGCGGTAGGGGAAGCCCTCTGCCGTGCGGATGGGGTCAAAGCGCACTTCGGTGATGCGCCCGGGGATCAAGTCTTGCTTAACGCGGAAGGCCGGAACCCAGAAGCTGTGGATCACATCGCGGGCTTCCATCTCGACGTTGACGTGCTGCCCAGCGTAGACGTGCAGCGCGTCACTGCGCAGCACGGCCTTCTGCTCTGTGCCGTCAGCAGCGGTGAAGGTCTCGTTGGTGTAATACTCAAACGAGAAGGCGTAGCGCGCGCCGATGCTCATCACGCGGATCGACTCGCCGTTGACGAAGTTCACTGCCTCGCGGGGAGTGTTGTTCGTCGTCCACACGTTGAAGCTCAGCACGGCCAACACGGCCACGATAATCGCCGGGATGATCGTCCAGACGATTTCTAGTGTGGTGTTACCGTGGAAGGGGACGCCGTCGGTCGTGTCGTTGGCGCGCGCGCGGAAGCGGAAGATGGCGTAAACCAAAATCCCCTGAGTGATGCAGAAGACCACCCCGCCGATCAACAGCAGGATGAACACCAACTGATCGGTGTTTTGCGCTTGGAGCGACGCTTGAGCGGGCAAGATCAGCGGGGTTGCTTGCGCGATGATGAACCCGCCTACCAGCGTCAAGGCGAAGAAGAAAATGATGACCGGAATGCTGGGGATAACGCTACTGTGAGACTCTCGACGGGGACTTAAATCCATACCACCATCCTAGAAGTACAACGACACACAGGTTTAAATTTAGGTGCTTGCATCTGTTTGTTACAATTGGAGCATTCATCTGTCATTCTACCAAAGTCATCTACGCAAAACAAGCAACTAATAAGCCAATTGACTTAGAAAACCAACAGCGCCGAGCTATCATAGCCCGACGCCTGAATGTGCCAGCAGTTGAACGCAGCGGTTATTCGACTTCCGCGGCCATTGCGCGCGGCTCATGGGGCGGCTTGGCGCTGTCGATCCACATCCACGGGACGCCCACGCGCGGCAGCAGGAAGCGATCCAACCCCCACCAGCCGGCAGTCTTCCATGCGAGGATGAGAAACAGCGCGGCGAGGCCGAGCAGCGCGTTGCTGCTGGCCGTGCCAGCCATCACGAAGTTCCAATTCATCAGCGCGCCACCGAAGGCCGCAATGCCGACGAACGCCCCTAACACCAACGCCGCGCCCACCAGCACCTCGCTGATGGCCACGAACGGCGCGAACCACGTGTAGGCGTTGGCGTCTAGCAGGCCTTGAATGAAGTCACGGTACCAGTCAAACGCGATGGGCGGGCGGCCCGTCTCGGGGATGCGCACGGCGTTCTCCCAGAAGCCACGCAGCGCTGCGCCCTCGTCCATCCACGCGGGGTTTGTCACTTTCCCCCAGCCCGATTGGAACCAACTGATGCCCAGCAGCACGCGGATGATCGCCCAAAACCACGCAAAGCGGGTGTCGTTAAAGATGAAGCGGGCGAATGGGGGGTCCTCGATGATTCGCCCTGAAACAGTAGTCACTTGTGTTGTCATACCCAATATCCTCTCTACTTGTGCTGTCGTTAAATTACTCTAATATTACAACAGCGAGGCAGAACGGTCAGGTGACACGTGACACTGTTGGCGTGTGACGTTTTTACTATTCTTCCACAGTTTGCTGGCTGAAGTAGGGCAGGCTGGCCATCATGTCGTCGATGGTGTCCATCTCTAAGACGAACAGCGCCTGCGGAAATCGCGCGCGCAGCGGCGGCAGCAGCTCATGATAGTTCAGCGTGCCGCCTTCCCAGTCGAACGCGTGGTGCTCGTCCAAGACGCCGTTGTTGTTGTTCAGGTGAAAGTGAATGATCCACGGGGTGAAGGCCTCAATCCACGTGGCAAGGTCGAACTCGGGCTTGCTAAAGATGTGGGCGTGGCCCACGTCGAGGCAGGCGCGCAGGTACGGGCTGTTGACCGCTTGCAGCAGGTCGGTGATGATCGACGGGTCGAACTCCCACATGTTTTCCAGCGCAATGGGCACGCCCCGCGCCTGCGCGAATTCCACAATCGGCGCCCAGAAGTCGACGCTGCGCTGATGCCAGCCTTCACGGTAAGCGAGGTTGTGCAGGCTGCCGATGAAGTTCGCGTGCAGCACGATCTGAGCAGCCCCCAACTCAGCCGCGATGGCGATCGCCTGCTTGTAGCGCTGAGCGCAGAGGGCGTTGATGCGCACGTCGAGGCTACCAGAGACCATGTCGAAGAACGGGCCGTGCAGCGTGACTGGCCCGGGCACGTCTTTCAACCAGTGCTGATAACGCGCAACTTCGGCGTCCACGTCGCCATCTAAAACGTCAGGAAAGGCGAAAGCCATCACCTCAATGCCTAAGCCTAATTGCTGAGCAAGGTCTACACACTGCTCAACATTCCCGCGACTTGCGCTCAGCAGCACATTTTCATACATGGGCACATTCTCAATACTGAGTCACATTGTCAAAAGTTAGTGTCAGTGTACAACAAATTTCTAATTTGTGATGAACGATGGATATGCGTGTTGCCACGCGGCGCACCTGTTTCGCTCAGCGCGTGTATTGGGTGCGCCGTGCAGCGGTTGTTAGGATTTGCGACGGCCTGCTGAAAGGGTCGATTGCAGCGCGGCGAGGTCGTCCCAGCGGTTGGCGGCGGCCAGCGCAGCTTGCTCTTGCCATGTCGCGGTGGTGTTGCTGCGGCGGCCGCCTGCGTCTTGGATCAATTGATCGATTTCTTCCTTGCTCAGTTTGGCCAACGCGGCGAACGTCGTCACCCCTGCGCCGTGCAAGATGTCGCGGTAGTAGGGCCCGATGCCTTCGATCTTGGTGAGGTCGTCAGGTTCATCAGGGGCATTAGGCGGTGTGGCTGGTTCATTAGAGGCATCAGGCGGTGGATTTAGTTCAGCAGGGGGCGGCGCTTCGGCCTCAACTGTTGTGAGCACTTCGACCACGTGCGGGGCTGGGGCTTCGACTTCCTCTACAGGGGTGGTCTCAGTGTGTTCTTCAGCAGGCTCCACTGGAACTGTAACGTTTACAGGCGGCTCCTCTTCGACCTGCGGCGGCGTGACGGTCTCTTCAGCCTTTTGTTCGGCGGCGGCTTGGGTTTCAGCGTCCGGCGGCTTGGGTTCCTCAGCGGCGGGGGCAGGCTCAGCAGACGCTTCGGCGGCTTCTGTGGTTGGCTCGGCTGTGCTGGCGGGCGCTCCCAACGCGGTGACGGTCTCGCGCGCGCGGCGGAGCTGCTCTTCAGCCAGGCGGATGCGTTCGCGTGCTTCGCGGTCGGCTTCGGCACGGGCGCGCCGTTCCTCTGCGCCCATCCACCACCAGAACATGAACGCTAACCCCGCAAAGATCAGCGCAAGCAGCAACCAATTTCCACTGCGTTCGGTGTCGATCATGATGTTAATCCCCGCCAACACGGCAATAATCATTGAGCTGACTGACAGCATCAAACGGGTTTGCTTGTCCATCGCCAAGACCCCACGTAGTGTTTTCAATACTTCAGATGGTATCCAAAAGCAGCAGATGCGTCAAACAATGCGCAGTTTAGGATGTGGCTCACGTATAATCTAAAAAAGCAGCAAACTGCAATCACACGGGTGAAGGATCGACTGATGACACACAAGCAAACGTCCCCGATGGAGTGGGAATGGCAGGATGGGGCGCGGACGTGCAGCGTGCGTATCATCCCACAGACGCAGACGCTGATTTGGTCGGCGTACATTCGCGTGGGCGACACGCCCGTGTTTGAGCCGGGCCACAAGCAAACCATCGCCGAGTTCATGCAGCAGGGCGGCGGCCCCTATCCCATGCCTGAGGAGGTCGGGCGCGCGCTGCGGGCGGCGCTTCACCCACCCAAAGAGCCGCGCCGCAGTTGGCTGCGCTTTCGTCGATGACCTCCCCTGTGCTGACGCGGCGGCGCTGGAAGCTTTACGCCCACGGCCAGCACATCGTGATCGTCCGCGGCCAACGCGAGCGCATCACGCACCCGCTGTTGAAGGCGTTCCTTTGGGCGCTCTACCTACCGCAGTACCCGCAGATCACTGTTGAAGTGCCGGTGTCGGATCGTTACAAGCCCGACGTTGTGGCCTTTGACCCGGCGCGCGCCCTGTTCACTCATCAACCGGTGTTCTGGGGCGAGGCGGGTCAAGTGGGCGCGGACAAAGTCGCGGCGCTCGTCCGCCGCTATCCTGACACGCACTTCGCCATCGCCAAGTGGGACACGCCCCTGAGCAGCGTTCGCCCGTGGGTGGAGGATGTGCTGCGCGGGGTGCGCCGCCGCGCACCGGTTGACCTGCTCAACGTGCCGGACGAATGCGCGGAGCGCATCGACGCTGACGGCCACATACACATCACCTTCGACGACGTAGAGCGGCTGTGTCTGTGACAGGCGGTGTTGCTTGGTATAATGGGCGCATCGTCCGCGAGTAAACGATCTGTGACCTATGACGTTTGCGCACCCGAACCCGCGCGCGCGGGAAGAAGTTCAACTGTGGGCATATCAACTGCTGCGCAGCCGCTTTTACGTGCTCGACACCGAGACGACCGGCCTAGACGCCCGCGCTGAGATCGTCCAATTGGCGTTGATTGACCAAAACGGCCAGACGGTGATGAACACGCTGGTGAAGCCGACGCGCTCCTGCCCGCCTGAGGCGACGCGCGTTCACGGCATTACCAACGAGATGCTGGCTGACGCGCCGACGCTCGATGACCTGTACATCGCGCTCTCATCAAAGCTGGCCGCCAGCACGTTGATCGCCTACAACATGGCGTTTGACTGGCGGATGCTTCAACAGTCGCTGGCAGTCCACGGCTTGCCGATGCCAGTCAGCGTGAAGAAGCAGTGCGCGATGGAGGCCTACGCCCGCTATTACGGCCAGCGCAACCGCCGCACCGGCGGCTATACGTGGCAGTCGTTGAGCAACGCCTGCCGCCAGCAGCACATCAAGCTAGAATACGCTCACAGCGCGTTGGGCGACGCGCGCGCGACGCTGGCGCTGCTGCACCAGATGGCGAAAGCGTGATGTTCGGCGTGCTGGAGCGGCTCTTCATCGTTGAGGCCACGCCGGAGCGGTTGGTGCTGCGCGAGTTTCCGTTTTTGGCGTGGCTGTTTGGGGCAGCGTTCATCGTGGGCGCGGCCAACCTGTGGCTGTTGGGGGGCGAGTTCAGCGCAGTGGGGGCGCTCATCGCCGGGGTGGGACTGTTCGCGTGGGCGCAGGTGCGCACGATCACCTTTGACCGCACCACGGGCAGCTTGACGGTGGACTTGTTCGCGCCGCTGCGCTGCAGCCGAGCGCTCGACCTGCCGCTGATCGAGGTGCGCGGGGCGTCGCTGCGCGAGTTCGACAGCGGCCACACGCAGATCATCCTGCACTTCTTCCATCGCGCCGACATGGGCTTGAGCGTCTACTCCAAAGACATCGTGGATTGGAAAACGCCGCTGGTTGAGGCGATCAACGCCCACCTGAACAGCACTTAAAGCAGGCGGCTGTGCTTGTCTTCGCGTGTAGTGTTCAGAAAGCAATCTCACTATGACAGAACTCATTCACTTCACGATCACCGACAAGACCGAGCGCCTTGATCGGCAGGTGCACGCGCGGCTGCCGCACCTGTCGCGCGTGCAGGTGCAGGGGCTGATCAAGGCGGGGCGTGTGCTCGTCAACGGGGAGACAGCCAAGCCCGGCCACAAGTTCAAGGGCGGCGAGTTGGTGCGAGTCGAAGTCCCCGCGCCAGAGCCGTCCACCCTTGAACCGGAGGAGATGCCGCTCGACGTGCTCTATGAAGATGAGCACGTCATCGTGCTTAACAAGCCGGCTGGCCTCGTTGTCCACCCGGGGACGGGCAATTTCAGCGGGACGCTGGTGCACGGCCTGCTGGCGAAGTACCCTGACCTCGCCGAGTTGGCCGAGGAAGACGACGAGAACGACGACCGCGTAGGCATTGTCCACCGCTTGGACAAAGACACGAGCGGCCTGATGGTGGTCGCGCGGACGATGGAGGCGCTGCGGGCGCTCAACCAGCAGTTTATGGATCGCACCGTGGACAAGCAGTACATCGCCATGACCGAGCGCGTCCCACGGACGCTGACTGGCCTGATCGACGCACCCATCGCCCGCGACCCGCGCAACCGCAAGCGGATGGCCGTTCAAGCCAACGGACGCCCCGCGCAAACGCAGTACGAGGTCTACGATGTGGACTTTGCCGGCGGGCAGGCGCTGCTGCGGCTGAAGCTGTTCACTGGGCGGACGCACCAAATTCGCGTGCATCTGGCGTTCATCGGCGCGCCAGTGGTGGGCGATGCGCTCTACGGCTTCCGCAAGCGGCGAATCGCGCTCAACCGCCACTTTTTGCACGCGGCCGAGCTGGCGTTTGACCACCCGACCAGCGGCCAGCGCCTGACGTTCCACGCGCCGCTGCCGCCCGAGCTGGAGCGAGTGATCGCCGAACTGCGCTAGCGCACCGTGATGCGCGTCAGCGGCAGCACATCGCCGAGGATCGTGCCATCCGCGGCGGTCACGGTTGGGCGGTCGCCGTTGCCGCATTCGCCTTCGGGCCGTGTCTCGCAGGTGTACAAACCGACGATCACATCATACTCACCGGCGGGCATGTCGTCTGGCAGGCGGATGAGGTACTCATCGTACAAGTAGCCGATGGGCTGCCACCACTGCGTCATGACGCGGTCGGCTGGGTGGAGTTTGTCCTGTTGGGCGAGCGGCGGCAGCCCAAGCGTCCCGATGTGGACGAAGCTGCTGTAGTTGATCGTGGCGGGCTGCGTCGGGAACCAGTAGACCGCCACGCGCACGGTGTCGCCTGCGCGGAACTCTGTGGCGTTCAGGTCATAGCCGATGACCTGCGCGCCCTCGCCCACGTTGAACCGCACGCGGTGTTGGGCGGGGGCCTCGCCGGGCGGCGTGTTGAGATAAAAGATCCCCTCAGGCCGCGCAACAGCCAGCACGACGATGATCACCACCGCGCCGGCCACGACTGGCAGCGAAGCCGCCCCCACCTCTGGCAGTGGGTCAGCGTAGCGGCGCAGCTTGTGAACGCGCAGCGCAACGAACGCCAGCAGCAGCCCCAAGCTGACTGTGCTCAACAAGTTCCCACCCAAGCGCGGCGGCGTCGTCCCTAAGAACACCCGCACAAGATGCCCGCCGGGCGGCACGTCAAACGTGATGAGGCCGTGCTCTGGGCTGGGGGTGATCTCGACGGGGCGGTTGTCGATGGCGGCGCGCCAGCCCTCCCAATAGAAGGTGTAGACCTCCATCGTGAAGCCTTCTTCCGAAAAGACGACCCACTCCAGCCACACAGGGGTGTAGAGCGTGGGGGTGGCGATGACGCCGTCTGGGACGTTGGCCTTGTTGACGATCCCGCCTGCGGCGAACTCTTCCAAGATGCGGGGGACGGGGCCGGGCAGGGTGAAGACGCTGCGTGGACGGTATTCGTCGGTGAAGGTGGTGCCGCGCTGCAAGCCCGCCACCTCGCTCTGGTGATAGGCGGCGATGCTGGTGTCCACCTCGCGGTGGATCCACTCTGGGACGCTGAGGGCGGGCAGGCTGGGCACGACCAGCAGCAGGAGCAGCACGCCGACCGCCCCGCTAGCGGCCACGCGCGGCAGCCGCGCGATCCACAGGGCGTTTAGTCCCACCAAGAACGCCAGCAAGAACGCCAGCGGCCCTAACAGCCGCCACGGGAACTGCAAAAATTGCAGCGGACGCAGCCCATCCCAGAGGAAGCGGCTGCTGGGCGTGACGAGCGCCACCAACACCAACGCCGCCAACCCGAAGTACACCCCCTGCCGCAGCAGGCGGTCGTCGTGGCGGCCAGCTTTGAGCGCCGCGCGAATCGCCCACAGCGTCGCGGCGAGGCCGCTCAGCGCGCCGATCCACTGAAACAGCCCAAGCACGGTCACGTTGCGCAGGCCGTTGATCGCCCCCAGATCGTTGATCGGCATCGGCTGGAGCAGCCCCGCCAGTGGCACGAAGAAGTTGCGATAGTCCAGCAGCGCCACGCCTGTGAGGTTGTCTAAGTTGACGGTGTGGCCTTCCAGCAGCACAGGGATCCAAAAGTAGCCGCTCAAGCCCAGCCCAAGCGTGATCGACACGAAGGCCAGCAGATACGGGCGCAGCGTCCGCCGCCATGCGCCGCGGTCAGTGAAATACGTGCCGCCGGTGTTCCACGCCAGCCAGCCCAGCAGCAGCAGCGTGAGCGTGATCGCCATCAAGTTGTGCGCGACGGCCAGCAGATAGGTGCTGACGGCGACGGTGGCCATGTTGAAGCCGCTGGGCACTTGCAGCAGCGCGCCGATGCGCCACAGCACCAGCGGAAAGAGCGCCAGTGCGTACAGCTCCGGGTAGACGCCGCGGGCGTAGGGTTCAGTGTAGAGGATGTAAGGGGCGTAGAGGTAAGCCGCTGCGCCCAGCACGCCCGCGATGCGCCCGGCTTGCTGCTTCATGAAGAGGTACATGCTGCTGCTCATGAGCAGGTAGCACAGGAGGATGAAAAGGCGCAGGGCGTCAAGCGCGCTGAAGCCCAGATAGCGCACGAAGATCGTCGTGATGTAGTAGGTGAAGCTGGCGTAGAAATGCCACAACGGGGAACCGTAGCCGAAGTACAAGCCCTCTGCCCAACGCGGGAACGGCATGCCGTTGGCCCAACTGCGCGCCATCTCCCCCACGCGATAGGTGTGATAGAGCACATCACTGCCGTTGGGCAGCCCGGGGTTTTCAAGCAGCGGCAGCGCAGCCAGCAGCGCAAGGCCGATGACCAGCCCCCACCAATAATCGAGGCGTTTCAGCATGTGGCTCCCTTGCCGGTGGACATCCCAATGCTGATTGTAGCGCCTCTGTCGATGCTTTCGTAGGGGGCTTTGGGGGGCTTTAACTTTGGGGGGCTTTAGCGCGGCAGTTGGAACACCATCCCGATGATCGTGCTGACCTTGCCCAACGCTTTGGTGAAGAGCGGCATGATCATCATCGGGCGCAGCAGGCGGATCATCTCGCGCGTGAAATCGAGCAGGTGAGCGGTGGCGGCGCGCTGCGGGGTGCGGTCATACAGCCAGAACAGCACCGTCAGCAGGTACAGCCCATAGAGCAGGTCGGCGAGTTGAGCGGCGTCCTCAGGGCGGGTGGGCGCGTCGGTCGAGTGCTGCACGAGGTCGGCAAAGGCTTGGATCATGTCATCGTGGGGGAAGATGCCCTGCGGCTGTTCGGCCTGCATCGTCTCAGCGAAGAAGCGCGCGATCTGGGGGCGGTGCGGCTCCAACTGGGTGATTTTGGCGCTCATCAGGTCGTAGAAGCGCTGGGCGACGTGTGAGAACGCGACGGTGTCTAGAGTGTCGCGGGTCTGCTGGGAGAGGTCAAGATACAACTGCGCTTCAGGGGTCAGGTCAACTGACAGTACAGGCTCAGGCAGGGTCATGTGAAGCTGCTCTCGATTGGTGTTAACAACGTTCATGATATAGTGAATGTATAGTATTTTCAATGAGTGGTAGCTTTGTTTAAAATTTGGCAAAGTGCTGTGTCAGCAGGCGCAGCGTTTGTATAATTTGATTGTCCGATAATAGTTTTTAATGGAGACTTGAGATGTACGACCCGAAGAAAACCGCTGTAGTTTTAATTGAGTACCAGAATGATTTTACGAGTGAGGGCGGCGCGCTGCACAACGGCGTCAAAGGCGTGATGGAATCGACCAACATGCTGGAAAACACCGTCGAAGTGGTGCAGAAGGCGCGCGAAGCGGGCGCGACGATCATCTACGCGCCGATCACGTTTGAAAAGGGCTATCACGAGATTACCGATCACCCCTACGGCATCCTCAAAGGCGTGGTGGACAACAACGCCTTTGTGAAAGGCACGTGGGGCGCGGAAATCGTCGACCCGTTGAAGCCTCAGCCGGGGGACATTGTGGTGGAAGGCAAGCGCGGCCTAGACACCTTCGCCAGCACCAACCTTGACTTCATCCTGCGCAGCCGCGGCATCGAGACGATTGCCCTCGGTGGCTTTTTGACGAACTGCTGCGTTGAATCGACGATGCGCACGGGCTACGAACGGGGCTACAACGTCATCACCTTAACGGACTGCACCGCCGCGCTGAGCGAAGAAGAGCAGAAGATGGCGGTGGAGAAGAACTACCCGATGTTCTCGTTCCCGATGACGCACGAAGAATTTATCAAAGGGCTGCAAGGCGAGGCCACAACGACTGAGACGCGCGGCTACGACACGAACTGATAAGGCGGGGCGCACTCAGTGCGCCCTGCCTTGAGATATGCCATCGAGTATGGCACGCCATGCCCCTACTCGAACACGAGCCGGACGTTTTCACCCTCGAGGATAAGTTGCTTGCCCTCGACGCGGGCGGACGTGATTGCTTCCAGCGCGTTGAGGAAGGCCACCTCTTGCGCCATGATTGGCTCGGCGCAGGCCATCCTCGTGCTGAACAGTGGGCTGATCGTCAGCAGGCCGTCGGTCAAGGTGTAGCTGCCGCCGTAGCGGTTGCAGCCGCCGCTGCCGCCCAAGCGCCCGGCGTCGTCCAGCGTGAGCGTGGGCGCGCTGCTGGTTACGTCGGCCCCATTCAAGCTGACGAGCGTCCACTCCGTGCCGACGATGGGCGTAAGTGGGTTGAAGGTCAGCGCGAGGTCAGCGTCTGTCGTCAGGATGAGCTGGCCGCCGCTCGCTTGGTAGCGCACGACTGACTCCAGCGCCCGCAGATAAGTTTGTTCTTGTTGGTTGAGCGCGTCGCTCAGGCAGGCGCGGCGGGTGCTGGCGAGTTGGCTTAGCGTCAAGCGTGGGCCGTTCACCTCATAGCTGCCCATGAAGCGGTTGCAGCCGCTGTCGCCGCTCACACGGCCATCGGCGCTGAAGCTCAGCGTGAGCGTGCTTTCCGCTGCCGCAGCGTCGTTCCCTAGCGTGACGAGCGCCCAGTCTGTGCCAGCCAAGTTCTTGATCTTGAGGAACACGATGCCCCCTTCTGGTGTGTTGATGATCAACTCTTCCCCCTGCTTGGTGTAGGCGAAGGCGCTGGCGAGCGCCGCCAAGAAGGCCTCTTCCTGCGCGGCGATGGCTTCGTCAAGGCAGGCAACTTCTGTGCGGATCAATGCGCCCACGGTCAGCGCGTCGCCGCGCGCGTCATAGCCCCCGGTGAAGCGGTTGCAGCCCGCAAACCCGCCCAATGTGCCATCGTTTGAGAAGCTCAGCCACACGTCGTCAACGACTGGTTGGCCGTTGATCGTGAGCGCCAGCCACTGGCTACCCTCGAGGCCGGCGTGGCGCGCGAAGTTCAGCTCAACGCCGGTTTCAGTCATCAGCAGAAGCTGCCCATCGACCACCGCCCGCGTGACGACCGCTTGCAGCGCCGCTAAGTAGGCCGTTTCTTGCTCTGCTACGGCTGGATCGGCACACATCATCAGCGTGCTGATGATCGGCCCCATGACGATCTGATCGCCTTCGATGGTGTAAGTGCCGCTGTAGCTGTTGCAGCCGCCGCTGCCGAAGAGGTTGCCCTCGGTATCAAAGGTGAGGGTGACGAGGCTGCCCGCCACCACCGGCTGCCCGTCGATGCTGACGAGCTGCCACTGCCCACCAGACAGTTCATCCTCGGCGAACGTGGGCAGGGCCATAAACGCGACGATGAGCAGTAGGCTGAGCGCTGCGATGACTTGCTTGATGATTGGCCACATGGTGTTATTCCTTTGGGGAGATCTTTTGTTTTTTGAGATAGGCGACAGTTGAAACGTGCTTTTGTTGCCTAGACAATATAACGCTTATCGAATTGGTTTTGTTCCAAGCGTCTGGGTTTCAGCAATCAGGGCACTTGATAGGGCAAGCAACTGCATAATTGTCTTTAAAACACGGGAGATAACCAATGAAGATTTACACCAAAACCGGCGACAAGGGCGAAACGAGCTTGTTCGCGGGGGGGCGCGTGCGCAAGGACAACATCCGCGTGGAGGCGTATGGCACGGTCGATGAGTTGAACTCGCTGCTAGGGGTGGTGCGATCGTATGCGCTGCCCGAGCAGGCGCAGGCGTGGCTAGAGGAGATTCAAAATAAGCTGTTCGTCATCGGCGCGGATTTGGCAACCCCAATGGACAGCAGTCCTAAGTGGCTGGTGCGGCTGGACGATCAACCGGTGCTGATGTTGGAAAACGCGATTGACCAGATGGACGAAGAACTGCCAACGATGAACGCCTTCATTCTGCCGGGCGGGGTCACCTCGGCGGCGACGCTGCACGTGGCGCGCACCGTCTGCCGCCGTGCCGAACGGATTTGTGTGACGCTGGCCGCCGAGGAAGCGACCAACCCGCACGTGCTGGTTTACCTCAACCGCCTATCGGACTTCTTGTTCACGCTGGCGCGTTGGGTCAACCTGAAGGCAGGCGAGACCGAAACCAAGTGGCACTCGCGCAGTTGAGAGGGGGCCGTCTGCGGCCGGGCAAGGCGCGCAGCGCGCAGGTCGTGTTATACTTGAAATCATAAGCCGTGCAGTCAAAGCAACCGCCTATGATCCCCCGTCCGTATGCTGGGCTGGCCGACCTCGAACGCATCCAAGCGCTGATGCGCGATGGACTGCGCCATGCGCCGTATGGCTACATGCACCCAGGCGATGTGGAATGGTGGTTGTTCTACAATCCCGTTGGCGAGCCGCCTGAGCAGTCCGTGCACCTGTGGGAAGCGCCCGACGGCACATGTTTGGGCTGGGTGTTTTACCTCTCGCGCTTTGCTGAGTATGACCTGTGGCTGCACCCGTCCGCGCGCGGCACGGCGCTGGAGCGCGAAATGCTGCGCTGGGCAGAGGCGCAGCTCCTCGCACGGGTGACGTATGAACAGCCTGAGATCGAATGCGCGACCGTGTTCGACGATCACCCCAGCTTGCAGGCGCTCTTGATCGAATGTGGTTACACGCGCCAAGCGTTTCTTACCGTGTTGGCGTTCGACCTGACGCAACTGCCCCCTGCGCCCACGCTGCCGGATGGCTTCAGCTTTCTTAACCAGATGGAGCCAACCTACGCGGACCTGCGCGCGGATGTGCACCGCTCGGCCTTCACGGGCAGCCGCATGACGGGCGACTACTATCGCGCGTTCATGCAGAGCGCCCCCGGCTATCACCCCGCG
>DAOUBS010000066.1:0-1934 GCA_034432435.1 Anaerolineae bacterium | reverse complement strand
CGCATCGCCTCCTCGGCGTCGAACACCGCGGGCAGGTCTTCATACGTCACGTCCACCAGCGCGGCAGCCTGCGCGGCGATCTCGTCCGTCTCCGCCACGACCACCGCCACATAGTCCATGTAGCAGCGCACCTTGTCCGTGTCGGGCTTGCTGCCCCCCGGCCCGCAGATCACCGGCTGATCCTTGATGACGAGGCCGTACTCGTTGTGCGGAATATCCTGCGAAGTAAAGACCGCTACCACGCCCGGCAGAGCCAGCGCACGCGCTGTATCTACGCGGACGACGCGCGCATGCGCGCGCGCGCTGAACACGATGCGCAGCCAGAGCTGACCTTCGATGTCGATGTCCCCCGGGTAGGCAGCAGCCCCTGTCACTTTGCTGACGGCGTCAATGCGCCGAACGGACTGGCCAATGACGACTGTATCCTTGCTCATCCAAACTTCCCCAAAAGGCTTGCTTCAGCGTCAGCGTTCGTTGATCGATTTGTTCTTCGCGCGCATCTTGGCCATCATCTCCTTCTTGCGACGGTTGGCGGCCTGCTGCTCTTTAAGCATCTCACGCTTTTCGCGGTCAAGCTCACGCTCGGTGACGCCTTTCGGCCCCTTCGGCTGGAACAAGGCATAGATCATCGCCACCAAGAACACCTGCACGATGAAGATAGCAATCCCGCTGATGATCGTCATCTCCTGCAAGGGCAGCGCGCGCTGCGTCACCAGCGCATCGACCTGACGCGCGACCGGTTCCGCCAGCACGAACGCCACCGCACCAAAGATGACCAGTAGCAGCAGCCCAAACAGCGGCAAAAACGGCTTCCACCACGGCGGTTTTTTCGGTGCGTACTTGCCCCCAAACTCTTGATTGCTCATTGCCCTGCGCCTCCTGCGGATTCACCCGCCTTCATAAATGCTTCCAATATCTTATAATACCCCGTGCAGCGGCATAAGTTGCCGCTGATGCTCTGTTCGATCTGCTCGCGCGTCGGGGATGGGTGCTCCTCCAAGAGCTTGGCGCCGGCCATCAGCAGGCCGGGCGTGCAAAAACCGCACTGCACCGCGCCGCACGCCACAAACGCCTCTTGCAGCGGGTGCAGTTGATCGCCTGCCGCCAACCCCTCCACTGTCACGATCTCTGCGCCGTGGGCGCGGGGCGCGGCCACCATGCAAGCCATCACCGCTGCCCCGTCTAGGAACACCGTGCACGCGCCGCACTCGCCCTCGCCGCAGCCCTCTTTCGTGCCCTTCAGCCCCACCTCGTCGCGCAGCCAGTCCAGCAGCGTCTTGTGTGCCCCGCTGGCCACGCTGACCGGCTGGCCGTTGATCGTCGCCTCGATGGGCAGCCCGCTGCCGTTGTGGACAGTCATCGCGGCGCTGCGTTCGACGCGCGCCTCACGCTCGCCCCAAAGCTGCGCTGGCCGTTCGGGCAGCGTCGGGATCGCGTCGTCGCGGATTTGGCGCAGCGCCCGCGCCACCAACACCTTAACCATCTCAGCGCGATACTCCGCGGTGCTGCGCACGTCAGTGATGGGCGTCGGCGTGGCGGCAGCGATGCGCGCCGCGCTGCGGATCGCCTCATCGCTAAGCGGCTGGCCCACGAGCGCTGCCTCCGCGCCTGGGGCACGGATCACCGTAGGCGCGACGCTGCCAAGCGCAATCGCCGCCCGCGTGACGATCCCCCCTTCCAAGCGCACTACTGCCGCCACGTTGTTCACGCTGATGGCCTGCGCCCGCCGCAGCCCCAGCTTGATGAACGTCCCGCGCTCGTTCTCTGCTAGCAGCGGGAAGTGAATCGCCGTCAGCATCTCATCGGGGCGCATCACCGTTTGGCGCAGCCCCGTGTAGAAAGCGCTGAGAGGCACGGTTCGTTCCCCGTCGAGCGACGCCAGCACCACCTCCGCGCCCAGCACGAGCAGCGGCGTGATCGTGTCGTTGGCGCTG
>DAOUBS010000065.1:0-18881 GCA_034432435.1 Anaerolineae bacterium | reverse complement strand
CCGCCGCATGACCCCCACCGAGAACTTGATGCACCCCAAAGCCTGGGCCATTGAGTGCCGCATCAACGCCGAAGACCCCTACAACAACTTCATCCCCGACACCGGCACGATCACCATCAGCAGCACGCCCAAGGGGCCAGGCGTGCGCGTCGACAGCGGCATCTACGCCGGCTACGAGATCACGCCCTACTACGACAGCATGATCGCCAAGCTCATCACCGTGGGCGACACGCGCAACGAGGCCCTGCTGCGCATGCGCCGCGCCCTGAGCGAGTACGTTATCATGGGCGTCAAGAACAACATCCCCTTCCACATCAACCTAATGAACAGCGTCTCGTTCATCGCCGGTCAGTTCGACACGCGCTTCATTGAGGAGCGCTTCAGCATGAACACCTACGAGGCCGACCCCACTCCCGCCGAGCTGGAGACCGCCGCCATCGTGGCGACGCTCGTCGCCCACCGCCGCCAGCAGCTCGCCTCGCAGGTCGTCGCGCCGCCCAAGCGCGACACCAGCAACTGGAAATGGGTCAGCCGGTGGGAGCGCCTGCGGAGGTAGCCATGAAATATCTGACGATCATCAACAACGAACAATTTGATGTCGAAATCAACCGCGACGGCACGCTGACGGTCAACGGCCAAGTGCACGAGATCGACTTCCGCAGCATCGGCCCCGGGCGCTACTCGCTCTTGAAGAACCACAAATCGCTTGAGATCGTGGTGGAGATCACCGATCAGGGCTATGAAATCTTGATGGGCGGGCGGCGCTACACCGGCCAAGTGCTGGATGAGCGCGCCATCTCGATGGCCAACCGCAAGGGCGGCCTGCGCTTCGACACAGGCGAAGTCCACTCCCCGATGCCGGGCTTGATCGTGCAAGTGCCGGTGACCGTCGGCGACATCGTGACAGAGGGGCAGACCGTCGTCATCCTTGAGAGCATGAAAATGCAGAACGAGTTGAAAACGCCGCGCGCGGGCAAGGTGGAGCAAGTGCTCATCGCGCAGGGGCAAACCGTCGAGAAAGGCGCGCTGCTCGTCGTCATCGGCGACGCCGATTAGGCCTGTTCAAACGCGCTCAGATGACCATAATGGGCAGGGCACTTCACCAACCACCTGAACGAGTCACGTTGCGTTCATGACGTTCCTGCCCTTTGCATCTCTCATCGTCCCGCTGCTGCTGTCGATCTACCTGTGGGTTGGCACACCCCACGTGCCGCTGCATGGGGATGAGCCGACGCTCATGTACATGGGGCGCGATGCCTACTACCTGCTCGTGCAGGGCGACCTCGCGCGGGTGCGGTTTGACCCGGCCACGTCCGAGCCCGACCAGCAGGAACTGCGCCTCTTGAACGGCGCGCTGCCCAAATACCTCATCGGGTTGGGGATGGTTCAGATGGGCTACACCCTCGACAGCTGGCAGAAGCCTTACGACTGGGGCGCGGACTTCGCCTACAACCGCGCCAACGCCCACCTCCCGCCCGCTGACGCGCTCACGGCGCTGCGCTGGCCTCACACCGCGCTGACGATTGCCGCGTTGTGGGGGGTTTACGCGCTGGGCTGGGCCGTCGGCGGGGCGGGCACGGCAGCTGTAGCTGCGCTGGCCTTCGGGCTGAACCCGGCGGTGCTGCTCGACGGGCGGCGCGTCATGATGGAGGCCGCGCTGATGGCCTTCAGCGTGTGGAGCGCTGCCGCTGCGCTGGGGCTGATGCGCGGCCTCGTGCGCCCGTCGTGGCCGCGCTGGGGGCTGCCGCTGGCGCTAGCGTTCGGGCTGTTGGGCGGCTTGGCGCTGGCCAGCAAGCACACTGCGATCTTCACCATCGGGGCGCTGTGGCTGGCGCTGACTGGTGCGCTGGCCTATCGCCTGCTGCGGGTGACGCGCGCGGGCGCGCTGCGCTGGGTGCTCGGCGGTCTAACGGCGCTGGCGGTGACGCTGGGGGTGTTCTACGCGCTCAACCCCGCGTGGTGGGGTGACCCGGTCGGGCGGGCGCAGACCGTGCTTGCGCTGCGCCAAGACCTGCTGCGCGGGCAGACGGCCTTCTTCGGCGGCTATGAGAACTTCGCCGACCAAACGGCGGGCTTCTTTCGGCAGGCCTTCGCTGTGCAGCCGCAGTACTACCAAGTCGAGGCGTGGCGCGAGCCGCTGGCGGAGGCCATCCGCGCATACGAGGCGGGCGGCTGTGCCGGGCTGAACATGGGCGCGCTCGGTGGGTTAGCGTGGCTGATCGCGTCCGCTGTGGGCGTGGGCACGCTGCTGCGGCACGGGGCGAGCGGCGCGCTGCTGCTCGTGTGGGGGGCGGTCATGCTCGGCTTGACATGGCTTATCACCCCGTTGGAGTGGCAGCGCTACTACCTGCCGATCTACCCGTGGCTAGCGGTCACAGGCGCGCTGGGCGTGATGACACTTGCCCGCCCCTTCTGGAGAAAACGCGCATGAACTGGTTGACGGGCGCGCTCACGGCGCTGCCGCTGGTGCTAGCCGTCGTGGTTGGGCTGGGGCTGCCGCTGGCGCTGCTGGCGCTGCCGCGCGCGGATTGGCATCATCGGGCGCTGGTCGGCGCGCTGACCATTGCGCTGGGCACTGCCGCACAGACCGCATGGATGTTCGCGCTCGGGACGTTGGGGCGGCTCGAGCCTGCGCCGATTGTCGCCGGCCTCACCCTCATCGGCGCGGCGGCGGGGGGGTTGCTGGCGCTCAAGCTGAGGCGCACCCCCAAGCCCCTCCCCCCGCCCAAGCCCCCCTTGACGCCGCTAGAGCGGGCGCTGCTCGTCGGGATGGCGGCGTCCGTGCTCGGCGGTTGGATTGCGACGAGCTTTTGGCCGTTCATCGCCTATGACACGCTGTGGGTCTACGGGTATCAGGCGCGCGTCTACACTCTGATCGGCGCAATTCCCGCGTCACAAGGGTACTACCCGCAGTATTTGCAGCTTCAATACGCCTTCCCACAGATCGTGCTGGGGGCCATCAACGACCACTACGCGCGGGCGGTGGTCGTCGTGCTGCACCTCGGCAGCATCCTCGCGGCCTACGTGCTGGGGTCGCGCGTCTTCGACTCGCGGCGCGTCGGGTTTGTCAGCGCAGCGCTGTGGGCGTTCTATCCGCACGTTGGCCAATGGGTGCAGATGGGCGACCTTGAAATCCCACTCACGTTCACCTTCACGCTCAGCGCGGCGCTCTTCCTGCGCGCGTGGGTGGAACCGACGCGCCGACGGCGTTACGCGCTGTTGGCGGGGCTGGCCTTCGGCGTCGCCATGTGGACGAAACCGACGGCTGGCGCGTTCGTCTGGGGGGTGATGCTGCTGGTGGCATGGGAGTTCCTGCGCGTGCGCGGCAGCCTGCGGGCGTTCTGGCCGCGCTTCGAGGTAGCCGCGCTCACCGGGCTGGCCTGCCTGCCGCTGGGGGCGGTGTGGTACGCGCGCAACGTGCTGCTGGGGCATCCCGCGGTCGATCTGCCGCACCCATCATGGCTGACGCTGGCCAGCCGCAGCGGGGATCTGCTCGGCTGGCCGCTGCTAGCAGCGGGCTTGCTGGCAGGGTGGGCGTGGCTGCGCCCCACCGTCAGCAGGGCGCAGCGCGGGGCATTCACCGCTGGCTTGATCGCGCTGCTGCTCGGCGCGCTGCCGAGCATGCCGTGGGTTGACCCAAGCCGCGCCAACCCACCCGCCAGCTATCTGACGCTGCCTGAGGCGGCGCTCATCGCGCTGGGCGCAGCGCTGATTGGGCTGGGGCTGTGGCCTGCGCGCAAGCATCCGGCGTTGGCGCAGCTGCTGCTGGCCTACGGGCTGGCGCTGCCCTACTTCCTGACGTGGTTCTACAGCTACAGCTATCACTATCGGCTGTCGTTCGCCATCGTGCCGCTGCTGGCGCTGCCGAGCGCGTGGCTACTCGCCCATTGGCCGCTGCCGCGCTTGTCCCCCTCGCGGGCGCGCTGGGCTGCTGCCGTGCTGGCGGTCGCGCTCAGCTTAAACGGCATCCTCCCGCTGACGAGCGTCGTCTGGGATGAGGACATCGCGCTGTATTGGGATGGGCGCTTCCCCGACGACGAGGCGAAGTACTGGAAGACTAACCCCTCGCTGATGATCCTCGTGAGCGAGCTGCGCGCCTTCGAGGAACGCACCGGCCAGCCCATCCGCCTGATGGCCCCCGGCGAGCAGCAGCTGCGCTTCTTTTTCCCCACGCGCCAGATGGACAACGTTAGCGTGCCGACGCAGCTTTCCGAACTCGACGGCTTCACCCACTACCTCTACGGCGATCACGCGGAATGGTGGTACGAGGACTACCAGCTCGACTCAAAACAGACGCAGATCGTCGGCGCGTTGGGGCGGCGCGACCTCATCACGCGCACCGCCTTCCACGACGACGCCACCTTCCGCTACGAGCTTTACGAGCTACACCTTGATCAGCGCTTCCACGATCCTGAGATCCACGTGCGCTTGACCGATGAAGTCGTGTTCGGCGGGTTTGCGCGGCTCTTGGGCTGGGCAGGGACGACCCACCGCATCGGCGCGGAGACGCTCTACTTCGACCTGCTGTGGCAGCCGTTGCAAGCGACGTCGGTGAACGCGACGCTCCTCTTTGAGCTAGCGGTGATCGACACGGGTGAGGTGGTCTACACGTGGCCGATGCAGGTCATGCCGCACCGCCACGGCAGCTATCGCACGTCGCTGTGGGAAGTGGGGGAGTTCGTGCTCGATCAGCGCATCCTGCGCGTTGACCCCGCGCAGGACGCGGCGCTGCTGCCCGGCCAGCAGTATCGGCTGCGGCTGCGGCTGATCGACGAGCAAGGCCGCGACCTGCCCTTGACGATCAACGGCCAGCCCGCCCCGTTCTATGAGTTCGGCGGCCTCCCATTAGTGTATCGATAGCCGCCCATCGGCGAAATTCACCTCTTCTTCATCCGTCCTGTGCTTAACGTGTTATAATATGCGAAAGTTTATTACAGGAACGCTGAAGATGACCTTCGATCGTGATCGTCTCGACCAACTGCGCCAGCATCACCACGAGTGGGAGCGCACCCGCCTGCAGCCGACGCTGAACAAACGCCCTGAGATCAAACCGCGCTTTACGACCTACTCAGGCGTGGACGTGCCGCGAGTGGTGACGCCGCTCGACCTCCCCGACTTCGACTATGAGCGCGACCTCGGCCTGCCCGGCGAATACCCGTTCACGCGCGGCATCCACGCCACCGGCTACCGCGGTAAGCCGTGGACGATGCGCCTGTTTGCCGGCTTCGGCACGGCTGAAGAGACCAACGCCCGCTTCAAGTACCTCGTCGCGCAGGGCAACACCGGCCTGAGCGTCGCCTTCGACCTGCCCACGCTGATGGGTTACGACACTGACGCGCCGGAGGCCATCGGTGAGTTCGGCAAGTGCGGCGTGGCCGTCAGCAGCCTACGCGACATGGAGATCTTGTTCGACGGCATCCGCCTTGACCAGATCAGCACCAGCATGACGATCAACAGCCCCGCCGCGATGATCTGGGCGATGTACATCGCCGCGGCGGAAAAGCAGGGCGTCGATCCGCGCGTCCTACGCGGCACGCTCCAGAACGACATCCTCAAGGAGTACATCGCGCAGAAGGAGTTCATCTTCCCGCCTGAGCCGAGCATGCGCCTCGTCACCGACACGATCGAGTACGCCAGCCGCCACATGCCCGAGTGGAACAGTATCAGCATCAGCGGCTATCACATCCGCGAGGCAGGCAGCACCGCCGTGCAAGAGCTGGCGTTCACACTCGCGGACGGCATGGAGTACGTGCGCTGGGCGCTGCGCCGCGGCCTCGACATCGACGCCTTCGCCCCGCGCTTGAGCTTCTTCTTCAACCTGCACAACGACTTCTTCGAGGAGATCGCCAAGCTGCGGGCGGCACGGCGCATTTGGGCGCGCGAGATGCGCGAGACCTTCGGCGCGAAGCACGAACGCAGTTGGCTGATGCGCTTCCACTGCCAGACGGCAGGCGTCAGCCTCACCGCACAGCAGCCCGAAGTGAACTTGATCCGCGTGGCGCTGCAAGCGCTGGCGGGCGTGTTGGGCGGGGCGCAGTCGCTGCACACCAACAGCATGGACGAAGCGCTCGCCCTGCCGAGCGAGTTCGCCGCTACGCTCGCCCTGCGCACACAGCAGGTGATCCTCGAGGAAACCGGCGTCGCCAACACGATTGACCCGCTCGGCGGCAGCTACTACTTGGAGCGGCTCACGAATCAGACCGAAGCCGCTGTCTACGAGTACTTCCGCCAGATCGAGGCGTTGGGCGGCGTGCTGCCCGCGCTAGAGGCGGGCTTCTTCCAAACCGAAATCGCCGACGCCAGCTATCGGCTTCAGATGGAGTTCGACCGTGGCGAGCGGGTCACCGTCGGCGTGAACAAATACGCCAACGATGAGCCAGTGCGCATCCCGATCTTGGAGATGGACCCAGACGGCTACGCGCGCCAAGTCGCCCGCCTGAACGAAGTCCGCAGCACCCGTGACGCCGCCGCGGTCAAGGCCGGGTTGGAGGCCCTGCGCGAGGCAGCGCTCAACGGTCAGAACGTCATGCCCGCGCTGATCCAGTGCGCGCACGCTTACTGCACCCTCGGCGAGATGACCGACGTGCTGCGCGAGGCCTTCGGGGTGTATCAAGAGCCGTTGTTCATCTAGTAAGCCTGTGGTTGGCCACGGCCACCAGGCTTGCCTCGCTTCTGCTGTGCCCCGTGTCAAAAATGGTGGAAACAGGGTAAAGTAGAGCATATCAAGGAGGCAGGCCAACGATGGAACAATGGGAATATCTGACGCTGATGCTGCGAGCGCGCGTCCGAAATCGTGCCACTCGTGAGTACATTCAGCAGCGCTTCAACAAGAAGCCCAAGCCTTACTCACCTGAGAGTATGATCCCTGAGCTAGACAAGCTGGGCGCGGAAGGCTGGGAACTCGTCCACATGCAGCCCATCACGCGGGTAGGCGGCAAGGAGGACGTGCAGGTGAGCGGCTCGGACTGGACGAGCAGCTACTTTTGCGTGTTCAAGCGGCGTAAGCCCGGCAGCCATGTGCCCGTGTCCGTGGCTGTCGTCCACAACCCAACAGGCAGTCCATGAGTCGACAGGTCGTGTTGATCACCGGCGCGTCCAGCGGCATCGGGCGCGCGGCAGCGCTGGCCTTCGCCACGGCGGATTATCACGTCGTCGGGGTCGCGCGGCGGCAGGAACGGCTGGCGGAGCTGGCGGAGCAGATCGCCGCCCTGCCCGCCCCACACGGTGACTTCCTGCCGATCCCCGGGGACGTGACGCAGGCCTCTGACGTGGAAGCCGCCGTCGCGCAGGCGCTGGAGCGCTTTGGCCGCCTTGACATCGTCATCGCCAACGCAGGGGTAGGGCTGCGTGGGGAATTGGTCACCACAAGCTGGCAGGACATCGAAACGCTGCTGCACGTCAACATCGACGGCGTGCTGCACGCCATCCGCGCGGCAGTGCCCGCGCTGAAGCGCAGCGGCGGTGGGCACATCATGATCGTGTCGTCGGTGCTCGCGGCCATCCCATCGCCCTATGCCGCTTGTTACAGCGCCAGCAAAGCCTTCATCAGCAGCCTAGCGCACTCCATCCGCGTTGAGCTTGCGCCGCACGGCGTCCACGTCAGTAATTTTCTCGTCGGGCGCACCAAGACCGAGTTCAACCAAAATCGGCTGGGCGTGGGCGAACGCAAAGACAGTCGCATCCCCAACATGCAGCCCGAACAGGTGGCCGCCGCCATGGTAGACTGCGTCCGCCGCCCACGTAACACCGTGGTGCTGCGCTGGTTTGATCGCCTGCTGCTGCTGGTCAACCACTTCTTGCCCAACTTGCTGACGTATCTCGCTGGCCGCCAATACCGCTGAGGACGCATGCCCCCGCCCCCCAAGCTCAACTCGATGCGCCTGCTGGAGAGTAAGGGCATCCCCTACGAAGTGCTGACGTATCCGCCGATCACGCGCGACGCCGAAGAGGTCGCCGAGTTGATCGGCCTGCCGCCCTTCATGGTGTTCAAAACGCTCGTCGTGCAACCCACAGAGGCGGGCAAGCCCCTACTCGCGCTGCTGCCGAGCGACTGCCAGCTTGACCTCAAGCGCATGGCCGCCAGCGCCGGCGAGAAAAGGGTGCGCCTCGCCAGCCATGCCGACGCCGAGGCGCTGACCGGCCTCCAAGTCGGCGGGATCAGCCCCTTGATGCTGACTGACAAAAGTTGGAAGGTCTACGTCGACAAATCCGCCGCGAGCCTGCAAAATATCGTCATCAGCGCGGGGCAGCGTGGGGTGCAGCTGCGCGTGCCGACAATGCTGCTGCTGACGCTGCTGCGCGCTCGCTTGGTGGACGTGGCCACCCCCACCCCCTGAAAGGACTCATCTCAAAGGGTTGGGCGCGCCCCTACCCAGTCACCGCGAGAGCGTGTAGGCCATCTTCATGTACTCTTCACCAATCTCGCGCATCTTGGTTGTCACGTCGTAGAGCGACACCGCCACTTGATCGCGCCCCTGCCGCCCGATCATCACCCCCGTTTCGCCGTTCAACAGCGCATGAACCGCGGCCACTCCCATCCGCGTTGCCAGCAGCCGATCAAAGGCGGTTGGGCTGCCGCCGCGCTGCGTGTGGCCGAGGATCGTCAGGCGCACCTCAAAGCCGACGCCTTGACTTTGTAGGTAGGATTCAAGATCGCGCGCGCTGTAGCTGGCCCCCTCCGCAATCACCGCGATGGCGTGGTTCTTGCCGCGGATGTAGGCGTCCTCAAGGCTGCGGGCGACTTCTTCCTTCGTCACCTCATACTCAGGGATAATCACGATCTCCGCGCCGCCCAAGATTGCGCCCATCAGCGCCAAGTAGCCACAGCTTCGCCCCATCACCTCGACAATGAAGCAGCGATTGTGTGAGGTGGCCGTGTCGCGCAGCCGGTCAATCGCATCAAGGATAGTGTTCAGGGCAGTATCCACGCCGATCGACATGTCCGTGCCCCAGATGTCGTTGTCGATGCTGGCAGGCACGCCGACCACCGGCACGCCCAGCTCATGCAGCTTGATCGCCCCGCGCAGGCTGCCATCGCCGCCGATCACAATCACGCCGTCGATGCTGTGTTCGTTGAGCGAGCGCAGCGCCTTCTTCTGCCCTGCCGGGGTCTTGAACTCCTCGTTGCGGGCGGTTTGCAGCACTGTGCCGCCGCGCTGGAGGATGCCGCTCACCTCGCGGCTGGTCAGGCGTTCGAAGTCACCTGCCACCAGCCCCGCGTAGGCTTGTCGAATCCCGTAGACTTCGACCCCTTGTTCAAGGCCGGCGCGCACCACCGCCCGCACCGCCGCGTTCATCCCCGGCGCATCGCCACCGCTGGTCATCACGGCAATTCGTCTCATCGCAGCCATTCGTTGTCTATCCTTTGCCTAAATCAATCGCCACTTCGAGGGGCGAATGCTTGCTCGCATGGGGCTGTATCGCACGTCGCCCGCATTATAGCGCGATGTTGTGAAGAATGGTTTAACTATCTTGACAATGCAGGTCAACCCCGGGGATTTGTTTCAGGCGCTCTACCAGCTTCGGGCAGTAATGAGTGCGGAAGTCGTCACCGCCCCAACGCCGAATACGATCTGGATAGTGCACCTCTAGCGTGTAGCAGTCCTCGCCCGGGATGGAGTACAGCACGTTCAGCGCGCGTTCGATGCGCTGCGCGTCTTTTTCATCGCCCACGCTTTTGAACACCACCCGCAGATGGCGGCGCGGCCGCTTTTCCCCGCCTTCGTCGAACAAACGCTCATAGTAAGCCGAGCCGTTTTGCTCCACGGGCGGCGTGGTGGGGCCGGCTTCGGCTGGCGTGGGCGGCGGTTCAGGCGTGTAGGCGGGCGGCTCATCGCCCCAGATGGGCGGCGGCTCTTCCGACTCTGGCATCCAGCTCAGCGTGTCGCGCATGGGCGGTGGGGGCGCAGCGTCTGCCCCTTCGACTGCCTCAAACTCCACCGTCACCTCTTCGGCGATCACTTGGGGATCGTTGCGCGACGTGTCGAACCGCCCCGTGAAGAGCGCAATCGTGCCCACTTCCAGCGGCTTGCCGACTTTGGATTCAAAGTAGGCCTTGACGTGCTCATACTTGCGCGGGAAGAGCACCACGTCGATCACGCTGGCGCTTCCGTGCCAATCCTCCACTTGGAGCACCGCCATCATCTCGCCAGACTTGGTGACGAGCGAACGCATCCCGACCACCTCGCCCGCCACCCGCACGAGCGTGTCGTGGGCGGGTGCCGCGTCTTTTGATTTGAGGTCCGCGATGATGTCTAAGTTACTCAACTTGCTGAGCGCATCGCGGACGCGGTCAATCGGCCGCCCTGTGACGTACAGGCCGAGCAGCTCCTTCTCCCAAGCAAGCTGCTCACGGTATGGGACGGGCTTCTTAGCGGGCAAGATCTCCAACGCCGATTGCAGCATCACCGCCTCGCCAAACAAGGACTTCTGCCCCAACGCCAGTTGATCGTGATACTCCGCGCTGTAGTGGACGATGCGGTCGAGCGATTCCAGCAGGGCATCGCGCGGGCCATAGGCCGCCAGCGCCCCCACCTTGATGAGGCACTCCAGCGCGCGCTTGCCCACCCGCCGCAAGTCCACCCGCTGGCACAAGTCCGCCAGCGTCGCAAACGGGCCGCCCTGCTCGCGCTGTTCGATCAGGTAGTGAATGGCCGCCACGCCAACGTTCTTCACCGCCCCCAGCCCAAAGCGGATCCCACGCTGGCCGTCGCTCAGCATCTCAATGTCGAACTCCACTTGGCTGTAGTTGATGTCGGGCGGCAGCACGGGGATGTGCAGGCGGCGGCATTCCTCCAAGAAGAGCGCAACCTTTTTGCTGTCGTCGAACTGCACACACAGCAGCGCCGTCATGTACTCGTGGGGGTAGTGCCGTTTCAGGAAGGCCGTCTGCATGGCGATGACCGCGTAATCGGCGGCGTGGCTCTTGTTGAAGCCGTAGTTGGCGAAGAACACGATGTCGTCGAAGATCTTGTCCGCCACTTCAGGGCTGACGCCCTTCTGCGGGCCGCGCTCTATAAAGTCGTTTCGATGCTTTAACAGGTCGTCTTCCTTCTTCTTCGAGACGGCGCGCCGCATCGAGTCGGCTTCGTTCGGCTCATAGCTGAACAGCGCCACCGCCACCTGCATGATCTGCTCTTGGTAGACCATGATGCCGTAGGTCTCTTTGAGAATCGGCTCCATGAGCGGATGATGATAAGTGATCTCTTCCTCACCGTGCATACGTCGGATGAACTGCGGGATGAAGTCCATCGGCCCCGGTCGGTAGAGCGACACTGCAGCAATGATGTGCTCGAACTTGTTCGGGCGCATATCGCGCAGCATCGACTGCATCCCCGAGCTTTCCACTTGGAACACGCCGATCGTCTCGCCGCGCCCGAGCATATGGAACGCCTCATCCAGCATGGCGCGCTCCTTGTCCGTCAGGCGCGGGTCGTCATGGCGGTAAGGGATGTTGTCCAGCGTGTAGCGAATGCCGTGATGCCGCTCGATCAGCTCGGTGGCCTTGCGCATGATCGTCAGCGTCGAGAGACCCAGAAAGTCCACTTTGAGCAGGCCGATTTTCTCAGCGGCCTCCATCGAGAACTGCGTCACCGCTTTGAGCACGCCGCCGCTGCTGTCGGTGCTGCCAGTGACGCGGTGCAGCGGCGCATACTCCACCAGCGGCAGATCGCTGATGATCAAGCCAGCAGCGTGCATCGAAGCGTGGCGCGTCAGGCCTTGCAGCTTGATGGCCGTGTCCATCACCCGCCTCAGCTCAGCGTCGGACTCATAGAGCTTTTTCAGTTCTGGGTTGCCGTGGATGTATTCTTGCAGGGGCTTCTGCTTGGCTTCTTGTGGAATGAGCTTCACCGCTTGGTTGACCTTCGGCAGCGGCACGTCCAGCGCGCGCGCTACGTCGCGCACGGCGGCTTTGGCCCCCAAGGTCCCAAAGGTGATGATCGCCGCCACTTTGTCCTCGCCGTATTTCTGCACAGCGTAGGCGATCATCTCGCCGCGGCGGTCATCGGGGTAGTCGATGTCAATGTCTGGCATCGTGTTACGGCCACGGTTCAGGAAGCGCTCGAAGAGCAGGCTGTTTTGGATCGGGTCGATGTTAGTGATGCCGAGGCAGTAGGCCACCAGCGACCCCGCGCCCGACCCGCGCACGTTCCACCAGATGTCCGCGTGGCGGGCGAACTCGCACAAATCCCACACGATCAAGAAATAGGTGTTGAAGCCCATGTGCGCGATGGTCTCTAGCTCGCGCTCGATCCGCTCGCACAGCACGGGGTCATCTTCCCGCCCAGGGAAGCGCCAACTTAGGCCCATCTCACACAGGTAGCGTAAATAGCTGCCACTGTCGAAGCCCTCCGGCACAGAGAACCGCGGCAGGTGATAGACCTTCTTGTCGTCCGCCTCGATTAGTCTAAGATCACACATCTCCGCAATGCGCAGCGTGTTGGCGAAGGCCTCATCGATCAGCTCGGTGGGCGCGCCATGGAAGCTCGACCGCATCTCATCCGCGCTCTTGAGGTAGTAGCTCCCCAGTGGGTTAAGCATCATACGGTCTTTAGCCGACTTCAGGCTGTTCGTCTGGATGCACAGCAGCGTGTCGTGGCTGTCGGTATCGGCCGCGTCGACATAGTGCACATCGTTGCTGGCGACCAACTGCACAGGCGTATGGCCGCGCCGCCGATAGTCGATCAGCCAGCGGTTTAGCGCGTGCAGTTCGTCGATTTGGTGGGGCTGAACCTCAAGAAAGAAGTTCTCCGCGCCGAACACATCATAATAGCGGCCAATAGCGGCCAGCGCCGCCTCTTCGCCTTTGTCGGCCAGCAGGCGTGGGATCTCTGCTGCGAGGCAGCCGCTGGTAGCGATGAGGCCCTCGGCGTGGTTGCGCAGGAAGTCCCAATCGACGCGTGGGCGGTAGTAGTACCCCTCCAGCTGTGCCACGCTGGCGATCTTGAGCAGGTTCTTGTAGCCCGTCATGTCCTTCGCCCACAGCAGCAAGTGGTAGGGTTTTTTGTCTATGACGGGGTCACGGTCGGTCATCTTGTTGGGGGCGAGGTAGGCCTCCATGCCGATAACAGGCTTGATGCCGGCTTTCTTGGCGGCTTCGAAGAAGTCAATCACGCCGAACATCACGCCGTGATCGCTAATGCCCACCGCGGGCATCCCCAACTCAACAGTGCGCTTCACCAGACGGTTGATCTGGCTTTGGCCGTCCAGCAGCGAATACTCAGTATGGACGTGAAGGTGAACAAACTCGCTGGGCATAGGCAACCGCGGATGAACTCAAAGAACACAGCAGCTATCGCGCAAACGCAACGTTCTTCATTGTATCACGGCCTGCCAGCGTTGAGAGGATGGGAACCGCATCAAAAAGGGCGGCACATGGCACCGCCCTCCTCATGACTGCCGCCCTGCTGGCGCCCCTACTTCTTCGCAGACCAGTTCGGCTCAGTCAGCCACGCGATGGCTTGGGCTTCTTGGCTGGGGTCAAACAAGCGCACGCTCAAATGGCCCATCTGGCGCTGCACCAGCCCCAACATCGAGTTGGCCAGCGAGGTCACCATACGATCTGGAAACAGGAAGGCCACCCGCGCTTGGGGATGATACTCAAGGCTGCGCGCCCAGCGAACCCCACGGTTGATAGAATACGTCAGCGGCAGCGGCCCGCTTGGGCGTTCGTCGAACAAGAAGCGTAGCCTGTTCTCTGGGGTCACGTCGGCATAGATTGCATCCATGACATTCACCCACGCTTCTACCGCCTCGCGCGTTGCTTGCAAGAACACGATGCGATGGATGTCGTTCACGCCGTCATATGTATACTCCACCAAGCCAGCGACTGAAGACGGTTTCAGGTTGAGCGATTGGATAAGCGTGTCAGTGAGTTGCGTTATCACAATTTTTCATTGATTGAAGTATTAGATTATATACTTAAAGATAGTACCACGTATTTGCTTTTTTTGTTGTTAAAAAAAAGTGAAAATTTCACAGAAATAGGCTTAACGCTTCTTCATTTTGTTGTCAGTAATTGTCCAGACGGGCAAACCCCGCCCCTCCCCCATACTCGTCGCGATGGCTTGGCCACTTCATCATCCACCGCTGATCCAATTGGCGCGGCGAGACTGGTATAATAAGGGCAAAAATTAGAGGCAGGAGTTTTTCGATGACCACGCGAGTTGCCAGAGTGCTGATTGCTAAACCCGGGCTGGACGGCCACGATCGCGGGGCGAAGGTCATTGCGCGCGCCCTGCGCGATGCAGGCATGGAGGTGATCTACACCGGCCTGAGACAAACACCCGAGATGATCGCCGAGGCCGCCCTGCAAGAAGATGTTGACGTCGTCGGCCTGAGCATCCTCAGCGGCGCGCACATGACGCTCGTCCCACGCGTGCGCGAGGCGCTCAACGCTGTGGAGTTGAACGACGTGCCGATCATCCTCGGCGGCATCATCCCTGAGGAGGACTATGAGCCGCTCAAAGCGTTAGGGGTGGCTGGCATCTTTGGCCCGGGCACGTCCACCGAGCACATCCGCGACTTCATTAACAATCTGGTGAGTTCCAATGCCCGCTGACCTCGTCCCGCAGGTGCTGGCCGGCAACCGCCGCGCGCTGGCACGGCTGCTCTCACACGTCGAGCGCGGCGAAGCCGAGGCCGCCCTCAAAGCGCTCTACCCCCACACGGGGCGCGCGTGGGTGATCGGCGTCACTGGCTCGCCCGGCAGCGGCAAAAGCTCCCTCGTCAACGCCCTCACCCAGCACTACCGCGCCAACGGTGAGACGGTCGCCATCGTGGCCGTTGACCCTACCAGCCCGTTCAGCGGCGGCGCAATCCTCGGTGACCGCATCCGCATGCGTGACCTGAGCGGCGACGCAGGCGTGTTCATCCGCAGCATGGCCACCCGCGGCAGCCTCGGCGGCCTTGCCCGCACCACCCGCGACATGGTGCGCGTGATCGACGCAGCCGGCTTCGACCGCATCTTGATCGAGACGGTCGGCGCAGGCCAGAGCGAGGTCGAGGTGGCGCGCGTTGCCTACACCACGCTCGTCGTCGAAGCGCCCGGCATGGGCGACGACATCCAGGCGATCAAAGCCGGCATCCTCGAGATCGCGGATGTGCTCGTCGTCAACAAGGCCGATCGCATCGGCGCAAACCAGACCGCGCGCGCCCTTAAGACAATGCTCGAGCTGGGCCACCCGGCCGCGCGCGTTTACCATCACGGGCAGTACATGACGGCTGCCGCCGTCCACGCCCCCGCCGCCGAGTGGATCCCCGAAGTCGTGATGACCGTCGCCACCGAGCGCAAGGGCATCGCCGAGCTAGCCGCTGCCATCGAAGCCCACCGCCAGCACCGCCTACGCGCTGCCGGGCCGTTCGACCCGCAAGCCCTGCGCGCGGAGCTGTTCGACCGCGCCCGTGAAGCGCTCTTCCAGCAATGGTTACAATCGCTCTCGCCTGATACGATAGATACGCTTATCCAGCGGATGCATCAGCGTGAGCTTGACCCGCAGACCGCGGTTCAGCAGTTACTAGCACCTCCCTCTGCACAGGAGCACGGGCATGCAAGACCCTGAAACGCCGGACAAAGTCCCTGGCACGAAGTTCAACTTGACCTACGACAGCCGCGAATCACGCATGCAGTTCGGCAAGATGAAGCTGTTCGCTGGCTCGGCTTGCCCAGCGCTGGGGCAAGAAATTACCGATAACATCAACCTGCACCCCTACTACGCGGACCTGCAGCTCGGCAGGTATGAGCGCACCATGTTCAGCAACGAGAACATCTTCATCAAGCTCAACGAGAGCGTGCGCGGGCGCGACGTCTACTTGATCCAGACGATGGCCTCCCCCGTCCATGAGAACATCATGGAGATGTTCATCATGATCGACGCGCTCAAACGCGATTCGGCGTGGCGCATCAACGTCGTCATCCCCTACATGAGCTACACCCGCTCTGACAAGAAAGACCAGCCGCGCGTGCCGATCTCGGCGCGTTTGATGGCCAACTTGATCGAGACGGCGGGCGCTGATCGCTACATGACGATTGACCTGCACAGCGGCCAGATTCAAGGCTTCTTCAACATCCCCGGCGACGCGCTCACCGCTTTCTACCTGCTGAGCGACTACGTGCGCCAGAAGAACATCCCGGATCTGGTCGTCGTGGCCACTGATCTAGGCTTCGCCAAGCAGGGGCGCAACTGGGCCGCCACCCTGCACACCCCGCTCGCTTTTGTCGAGAAGCGCCGCAGCGACAACGCCGAACGCCCTGAAGCGCTGGCCCTCATCGGCGACGTGCGAGACAAGAACGTGCTGCTGGTCGATGATGAGGTAAACACCGCGGGCAGCATCGTCAACGCGGTGAACGTCGTGCGCGAAGCGGGCGCGAAGGACATCTACTTCGCCTTTACGCACGCCTTCCTTGCCGATCAAGCGGTAGAGCGCCTTAAAAAACTCGATCTGAAGGAGATCATCTTCACCAACACCCTGCCGCTGCCGCCACACAAGCGCCTGCCCAACATGACCGTCCTCTCGATTGCGCCGCTGCTGGCCGAGGTCATCCTGCGCGCACATGAAGGCCGCAGCGTCGGCGAATTGTTCAAGGAGTAACGGTTGCAGCCCGGTGACGAGCAAGGCCCCATCACTCACCCGCAGTGGACGCGCGCGCGCATCCTCAAGCTAGTGGCTGGCATCGTCGCGCTGCTGGCCTTCGTTACGGTGCTGACGTTGTTCATCCAAGCGGTCGGCGTTCCCCAGCTGCAAGCGTGGGTCGAAAGCGCCGGGCCGCTTGCCCCGCTGGCCTACATCACCATGAAGGCGCTGACGTATATCTTTGCGCCGCTCACCAGCGGGCCAATTCAGGTGTTCGCGGGCACACTCTTCGGCAACGTGTGGCTGGGCGTGCTCTACACCGTCATCGGCGAGACGATCGGTGGCAGCATCAGCTTTTGGATCGCGCGGCGCTTCGGGCGGCCTGCGGTCATCCACTTCGTCGGCAAGGACGGCATGCAGCAGGTCGACGAGTTCTACTACAACCGGCTGGGCGGCTGGATTCCGCTGGCAATTGCGCGGCTGGTGCTCTTCAGCTTCTGGGACTTTTTGAGCTATGCCGCGGGGCTGGCTCCGGTGCGCTTCGTGTCGTATGTGCTGGTGTCGTTCTTCGTCGGCGCGATCCCAACGTTCTTGTTCGTGTGGCTGGGTGAGCGCTTCGTCGAGGACAGCAGCACCCTGCTCATCAGCTACGCGCTGCTCGTCCTGCTGACAGTCGTCCCGCTGCTGTTGATGCGCCACATCACCCGCTTGTTAGAGAACCTAAGCAAACGCCCCAAACACGACCAAGCGCAGGTATGATCGACAAATAGACGCAGAAAGCCAACCGTGAAAGGTATCGCAAGAAACCGTCAGCAATCAGTCGGGACACGGCCTGCCGTGTCCGATTGCTCGGCCGTGTCCGTTCGTTTTTCGTTGAGTTGAACCATGCCAGAACTGCCTGAAGTTGAAACGGTGGTGCGCGGGCTGCGGCCTGTGCTGGTGGGGCGCACCCTGCAAGGCCTGTGGTGCGATTGGCCGCGCGCCGTCCACAGCCCATCCTTTGAAGAATTCGCGGATCGCGTCCGTGGGCAGCGCGTGCTAGCCGTCGAACGCCGCGCCAAATACATCGTGATCCAGCTTGAGCATGACTATCTGCTGGTGCACCTCAAGATGACGGGGCGGCTGTACGTCTCCCCGTGTGACCGCGTACAGGACGCTGACCGCTGGGTGCACGTGCGCTTCCCGCTGGACGGGGCGGAAGAGCTGCGCTTCAGCGACAGCCGCAAGTTTGGCCGCGTCTACCTGACGAGCGACCCGGCGCGCATTACTGGCGATCTGGGCCCAGAGCCGCTCGCAGAGGCCTTCAGCGCGGCAGAATTTGCGCAGCGGCTCAAACTGCGCGATAAAGGAATCAAGGCGCTGCTGCTCGATCAGACCTTCATCGCAGGCGTCGGCAACATCTACGCCGATGAAGCGCTCTTCCGCGCGCGCATCCACCCGCTGACGCGCAGCCGCGACCTGACCGACGCGCAGATCACGACGCTCTACGAGGCAGTGCGCGCCGCGCTGGCAGACGGCATCGCGCGCGAGGGGGCCAGCGTCAACTGGTATCGCAAAGCGGACGGCAGCCGTGGCAGCGCGCAGGACAGCCTGTTCGTTTACGGGCGCGATGGGCAGCCCTGCCGAGTCTGCGGCACGCTGCTGCAAAAAATCCGCGTGGCCCAGCGCGGCACGCACTTCTGCCCATCCTGCCAGTTGTTTGAGGGAGTTTGAGCATGGATTTAGTTCAGGGGTTCTTCAGTCAGAATTTCGTGTCGGGGATGCTGGCGCTCGTCCTGATCCCCTTCTTCCTGATTGTGCTATACGTGATGGCGCTCTACGTGCGCGCATCGCGCCGGGTGAAGAAGCTCAGCGCGGCGCAGGCCAGCGCACCAGCCCAAACGCCCCCCACTCCAACGGATACCACCGACGGGTTGGAACTGCTGCGCCAAGCCCGCCAGTACAGCCCCGACGACCTGCCGGATCTGTCGATGCTGCTTCCCGAGATCCCGGCTGCGCCGCTCGCCCCCACCCCTGACGCGTGCGTAACGCTCCACACCGGTGAGCAGATCGAGGCGGTGCCAGTGCTGCAAGTCATGCGCGACCCGCGCGATGAGCGGCTGCTGGTTGTGATGGAGGATGGCACGGGCTATCGCTCACTCGTCAACGCGCCTGAGGTGCGCCGCACCTTCACCCGCGTGATGAAAGAGCTGTCCGCGGTCGTTATGGAAGCAGACCCGCTGTCCAGCGTGCCCGCGCCTGCCACGCCCCCCGCCAAGCCAGCGCCCCCTTCTGCCGAGCCAGCGCTGCCCCGCGCGCGCGACCTGCTC
>DAOUBS010000064.1:0-7722 GCA_034432435.1 Anaerolineae bacterium | reverse complement strand
CCCTCACCCCCGGCCCCTCTCCCGGGGGGAGAGGGGGGGATGGGTGGGAGCGTGCAGCCTGAACGATTTCGGCCAGCACCGACTGTAAATCGCTGTAAACCTGCTCATTGGTGAAGCGCAGGACGCGATAGCCCTGCCGCTCAATCTCCGAACGGCGTTGTGCGTCGGCTGTTTGCTGGCGTGCGTGGATTCCCCCCTCAAGCTCGATCACAAGCCGCGCTTCGTAGCACAGGAAGTCAGCGACATACCTCGTCTGCGCGATAGGATGCTGGCGGCGGAACTTGAGATGATCGAGCCGACGATCGCGCAGCGCTTCCCACATGATGACCTCCGCCGGGGTTTGGCGCTGGCGTAAATCACGCGCAATTTGCACCATCGCCTTCGACGCGATGTTCTGATACGTCTCCGCATTCCAAGTGCCGCGTCGTGGCAAGTCCCCCACTATTTGCGCTGTCCCAGCCACCCCATCAAAGTCCCTCTCCCCCTGGGAGAGGGATTCAGGGTGAGGGCCTTTCGCCCCCTGGGAGAGGGATTCAGGGTGAGGGCCTTTCGCCCCCTGGGAGAGGGCTTCAGGGTGAGGGCCTTTCGCCCACACGAAGGCCGCGCACCACGCATCCGCCAGCAGCCGCGCCTTGACATATTCGGGGTCGCGCGCCAGCGCCGCGTACTGCGCTTCTTTGCGCCGCACCGCGTCCAGCGTGTCGTCGGGCGTGGTGTCTAGCGCGTGCATGACATCGGTCAGGTAGCCGTGATTGGCGGCAGGGGCAGCATCAAACAGCCCAAGCTGGCGTACGCCGGCTTCGCGCTGTTTGCGCTCTTTCTGGTTGTTCTTTTTGAGGCTAGCGGCGTACTTCGGGTCGTCGCCCTCAATGGGGGTGAAGGCGTCGTTGGGGATGCCCTCTGCCATCAGGCGCGGGGTCGTCCCCAGCAGGCTGTTGCCCACCAGGATGCGGTGGTCGAGGAAGCTGAGGGGCTTGCCTGGTTCTAGCGCCTCCATCCACAGGTTGACCTTGCAGAGTTCGACGGCCATTGGGTTGATGTCCACGCCGTAGATGCAGTGGCTGATGACGTCGCGCTTGGCCTGCTGCAGGGTGGCGGGGGACGGCTCTTCCTCGCCGGTGCGGACGAGCGCCAGCGCCTTCGCCATGCGGTTGGCCGCTGCAATCAGAAAGTGGCCGCTGCCGCAGGCCGGGTCGCAGACTTTGAGGTCGAGGATGGCCTGCTCACCCTTTCTGGCGGCCGCATTCAGCGCTGGGGTGAGGGCTGAATCCAGCAGGGCATGGACGAGCGATTCGGGCGTGTAGTAGCTGCCGGTGGTTTTGCGCTCGCTGCCGGCGGCGGTGGCGAGCGTAAAACGCCGCGCCTGGACGTCGATCTGGGGGTGCAGTTCCAGCAGGCTTTCAAAGACGCTGCCCAGTTCATCCGAACCGAGGTTCCGGTAATCCACCGTGCGGTAGACCTGTGCGCGCTGGTCGTAGGTCAGCGAGAGGGCGCGGACGGCGGTCAGCAGGCGCTGGTTGCTGATCTGGCAGTCGATGATGTCGGCCACAGCTTCATCGCTGAACAGGAACGAACCGAGCGGCACGAGGCCGAGGTGCGCCCCCGCGCCGTGGTTCTCGCCAGAGAGCAGCCGCATCACTAGCCGCAGACTTTCAAACAGATCGGGATGGCGCGTGCCTTTGAAGGACTCGGCCATGCGGCGCAGCCGCTGCGTGGAGTAGTAGAGGCGGTAGCGCTCGCGGGCTTCCTGCGGGGCATCGGGGCTGAGCAGCAGGTCGCGGTCTTCGGCCACGAACAGGAACAGCAGGCGGTAGACCAAGCGCAGCAGCTGGCGGTAGTAGTCCTGTGGGCTAAGCTGGTTGCTGGTGAGCTTATCGCGCAGGGCGGCGTTGGCGTGGTATTCCAAGAAACCCAGCCCGAGGGCCTCAATCGCCTGCTGAACGCTGTCGCGCAGTTGGTCAAGGGCGCGCGTCCCTTGTTCTTGGGCGGCCTTCGTCCAGCGCTCCAGCCAGCAGTCAGCGGGGGGTGTCGCCTCCACGCGCGACTGATGGCACAGCAGCCACATCAAGACGAAGTCGCTGTAGGCCTCGCCGTCCATCATGGCCTCAAGGTCGAATTCGACGTAGGCTTGTCGCGTTAGGCTGCGGTTATCGCGCAGCAAGCGCAGCTTACGCCCATTGCTGACGAAGCCCCACAGGTGGTCTGGGCTGCGATTGAGGAAGAGCTGCATCAGGCTGTGAGGGCTGGCGGTCGATGCCCCTGCCGTTCTGGACGAGCGCTTGTCTAGATCGAGCTTGAAGCTGACTAGATGGATGGGCACGTGCCCCCACTGATGCGAGATCGCAAAGCTGCGCCCGTCGATCTCGACCGCTGCGGCCGTCTGGAGCCGCCCATAGCCCAACTCGCGGAAGAGCGGCAGCAGCCAGCGCTCGCGGGTGAGGGTCGTGCCGTGGTCGTGCTCAGGTAGGCTTTCGCGGGCAGCCTTGAAGCTGGCCCACACGCCTTGTAGGGTGTTCCACGCGCGGTTGATGGCCTCGTTGAGCTTTTCACCGGAGTGGTGGTAGCTCTCGGGGGTCAGGCCGTTGGCGTCGGTTCCCTCGCTCAGGCGCTGGAGGAAGTCGACGGGCAGCAGCGCACCCTCAGCGCGGATAGTGGTGAAGGTGGGATGGCGTGCGGACATATCTGACGGTCTCCTGTGGTCAGCTTAGGTGGTCAGATGATAACGTGTTCTGAACGTGGGTGCTAATAGCTATGGTGACTGGTGCGCCCCTTTGCTGACGCCCCTGTAAGCCGCACGAGGCAAAAACAAAATAGGTGACGCAAGCATCACCTGCTGGAGTGGTGGGCGATGAGGGACTCGAACCCCCGACACCTTGAATGTAAGTCAAGTGCTCTGCCGACTGAGCTAATCGCCCGATTTCTTGTATTATAACTTCAATGTAACCTCGGTCAATCCACAGAAGGCGAGCCACAGATGACGAACAGCAGCGGCCACCGCGCCTATGTTGACGGCAGTTTTATCAACGGGCGGGTGGGCTATGGCGCGGTGATCCTGCGCGGGGATGAGGTGGTGACTGAACTTTGCGGTGAGGTGGTGGCCTATCGTGAAAGCCGACAAGTCGCGGGGGAGCTGGCCGCGGTGATGCGCGTGGTGGACTACTGTAAGGTGCACGGCATCCCGCAGGTTGACATCTACTATGACTATGCCGGCGTGGAAATGTGGGCGATAGGCCGCTGGAAGACGAACCTGCCGATGACCCAAGCCTATCAGCAGTATATGAAGCGCAGCCCTGTCAACGTGCGCTTTCACAAGGTGCGGTCACACTCCAACGACAAATGGAACGACTACGCCGACGCGCTGGCGCGCACAGGAGCTACAGGCGGGGCGGGGTGACGCCGCGCTGGCCTTGATACTTGCCTTTGCGGTCAGCGTAGGACACTTCGCACTCCTCGTCGGCCTCGAAGAACAGCACCTGCGCCAGCCCTTCGTTGGAGTAGACTTTGGCGGGCAGCGGCGTCGTGTTGCTGATCTCAAGCGTCACGTGGCCTTCCCACATTGGCTCAAAGGGAGTGACGTTGACGATCAAGCCGGTGCGCGCGTAGGTGCTCTTGCCGAGGCAGATCGTCAGGACGCTGCGTGGGATGCGGAAATACTCCACGCTGCGGGCCAGCACGAACGAGTTAGGCGGGATGACGCAGACATCGCCGACGTAATCGACGAACGACTGTGAGTTGAAGTCTTTGGGGTCGACGATGGCGCTGTAGACGTTGGTGAAGATCTTGTACTCGTTGGCGACGCGCAGATCATACCCATACGACGACAGGCCGTAGCTGATGGCCCCCGCGCGCACTTGATGTTCTACGAACGGCTCGATCATGCCGTGCTCGGTCGCCATGCGCCGTATCCAGTGGTCGGGTTTTAATCCCATAGAGTGCTCCTCTGTGTGGTTACATGCGGTCGGGGGTGGTCATGCCCATCAAGCGCAGAACGCGGGCAAACATGACCTTGGCTGCGCGGTAGAAGCGCAGGCGAGCGCGGGCTACGTCCTCTGGCACGTCACTGTGGAAGACGCGCACGCGGTCGTACATCGGGTGGAAGGCTGCTGCCAGCTCTTTGGCGTAGAAGGCGACCTTGTGCGGCTCGTACTCAGTCACGGCGGCGGTGATGACCTCTGGCAGCTCGTTGGCCTTGCGCAGGAAGGCGAATTCATCCTCGCCGAGCAGGTCGAGGTTAGCCGCGTCGTCACTGAAGCCGCGCGCCTCAGCCTCGCGCAGGATGCCCGCACAGCGCACGTGCGCGTTTTGGATGTAGAACACCGCGTTCTCGTTCGACTTGCGGATGACCTCGTTCACGTCGAAGGTGAGGTGGGTGTTGGGGCTGCGCGCCAACAGGTGATAGCGGATCGCGTCTGGCCCCACTTCTTCGACGAGTTCATCCAGCGTGTCGAACACGCCGCGGCGGGTGCTCCCTTTGCGAATTTGGCCGTTCTTCATGAAGCGCACCATCTGGACGATGATCACGTGGATGCCATCGGCGGGCAAGCCGAGCGCTTCAATGCCCCACGCCACGACACGGTATTGCTGACCGTGATCGGCCCCCAAGACGTTCACCATCAGGTCAAAGCCGCGCTCGATCTTGTTGCGATGGTAGGCGATGTCTGGCAGGGTGTAAGTGGGCACGCCGTCGCTCTTGACCATCACGCGGTCTTTGTCGTCGCCAAACGCCGTCGAGCGGAACCACTTGGCCGGGGCCTTGCCTGCGGCTTGGGCTTTCTCTTCGTCGCTCGCGCCTTCCCACTCAGCGGCGCTGTAGATGTGGCCGCGCCGCTCCAGCTCGGCCAGCGTGTCCCACACTGCGCCGGTCTGGAAGAGCGAATCCTCGTTGAAGAAGTTGTCGTGGTGGATGTCGACCGATTGCAGGGTCTGTTTGATCCATTCGAACATTTTGTGTTCGGCGTAGACCTTGAAGGTTGACCAGTCGGCGTCTTTGAGGCTGTCACCGTGTTCCGCGACGAGCGCCTTAGCGAAGTCGATCAAGTAGTCGCCGCGGTAGAAGTTGTCGTCGTCGATGTCGGGCAGGGGCAGGCCGAGCTGTTCCAGATAGCGGTAGCGTAGGCTGCTGCCGAGCGCGACCATTTGATTGCCCGCGTTGTTGAAGTAGTACTCACGCTGCACGTCGTAGCCGGCGGCTTCGAGTAGGCGCGCCATCGTGTCCCCGACGACTGCGCCGCGGCTGCGCCCAATAGTGAGCGGGCCAGTGGGGTTGGCGCTGACGAACTCGACTTGGGCGCGCTTGCCCGCGCCGAGGGTGACGCTGCCCACTTGTTCGCCTTCGCGCAGGATGTCGTCCACCAGCCCGACGACGTATGACCGCGCAAGGCTGAAGTTGATGAAGCCCGGCCCGGCGATCTCCACTTGGCGCACGAACTCGGCAGGCGGCAGGTGTTCCACGATGCGCTCAGCGACGTCACGCGGCTTCATGCCCACGGCTTTGGCGACGCTGAGCGCCACGGGGCTGTTGTAATCCCCTTGCCCCGAACGGGTTGAAGGCTGCACGGGGATGTCTGGCAGGTCGAACATGGGCAGCACGCCTGCTTGCTGAGCGCTCACAATAGCTGTTTGCAGCAGTTGGCGGTGCGCTTCTGGTAGATGCTTCACTGAGGGTCGCTTTCGCATTCGTTGGGTCAACTGAGAGTGAATTGTAGCAAACGTTCGGCAGAGCGTTAAGGCAAGGGATGGAAGGAACAGGGCTTACGCCGCAGGACGCCTGCTGTTGGGATGAGCAGTCACCATCTCAACGCTGCTAACAACCCAACGACGCCTGCCAGCATTAGCCAATCGGTCATGTGTTCGGCTCGAGGAGGTGATCAAGGTAGACCTGTGTGCGTCGGATGCCCTCCGTAAGCGAGACCTGCGGCTGCCAGCCCAGTGCGCGCTGGAGCTTATCCGTTGAGAAGATCGGCGCGTGCTCTAGGAAGTGCAGCAGCTCGGGCAGCGCTGCGCGTGCGGACGGCCTGACGCTGGTCAGGGCGGCGACGTTTGCGACTGCTGCCGCCAGCGCCGTCGGCACGGCCTGCCAATTCAGCGTCTGGCCTGCCGCGGCTGCGTAAGCGCTCAACACGTCGCGCCATGTGACCGGCTCTGGATGTACGAGGTTGAAGGCCTCGCACAAGGCGTCTGAATTGTCGAGCACGCGCAGGACAGCCTCTACCACGTCGTCCACGTGGACGAGGGGCAGCCTGCCGCGCCCACTGCCGACGAAGAAGAAGGGGCGACGCCGCGCCAGTTGGAACAAAGCTTTCGTCCAGAGCGGGGCATAGGGGCCATAGATCGCGCCCGGGCGCAGGATGACCCAGTTGAGCTTACCAATAGCCATAACGGCGCTTTCGGCGGCGCGTTTCGTCAGGCTGTACGGATCGCGCGATGAGGCGGGTGGCGTCTCCTCGGTGACGATTCCACTGTGACGATAGCCATAGACGGCGAGGGTGCTGATGTGGACGAACCGGCGCACGCCGTGCTCGGCCGCCAGCTGCGCCAGCGCCTGCGTGCCGCTGACGTTAACCAGCTGCTGGCGCTCGAAACTGCCGTAAGACACTGCGGTATGGATCACCGTGCCGACCCCTTCCAGCGCTGGCTCAAAGCTGTCGGGCGTGGCGAGGTCAGCGGTGAAGCGTTCTGCGTCGCGCAGCTCAGGCGGCAGGCGGTCTGGTCGGCGGGCGGCCACGCGCACCGCTGCGCCTTGCGCCAGCAGCGCTGCGACGAGCGCGCGCCCCAGAAAGCCCGTCCCACCGGTGACAAGGACGGGCTGCGCGGCCTCAGGGATTGAGATTTTCACGGTTGATGATGTAGTCATAGGCCTTTACCAGCTCATCGTAGGGCTGTGCCCCCGCGATGAGGTATTTGCGCTCAAAGAGCAGGGCCGGCACGCCGCTGAGTTCCATCTGCTGCGCCATCAAGATGTCTGTGTCCACCAACGCCTGATAGTCCGTGCTGGCCAACCCTTTCAAGAAGGCCTCGCGCTCCAATCCGACGGCCTGCGCGATATCGCCCAACGTGGTCGTGTCCTCGATGTTGCGCGCCTCGACCCAGTAGGCCCACATGACCGCCTCATGATAGGCCGCGCCGTGGCCGTGTTCCTCGGCGAACTTCGCGCCCACCAGCGCGGGACGGCTGTCGATCCCGAAGGGGCCAGCGTTCATCGTGATGCCGAACTGTTCTTGCGCCATCGCGTAAAGGCGGGGGCGCATCGCCTCGATGCGCTTGCGAGAGGCCTCAGAGAGGGGTGGCGACCCTTTCGGACGCAGTTGATAGCTGTGCCAGTGAACGGTGACTTGATGTGTCTCTTGTAGGCGCGCCACGCTGCGCGAGGCCAAAAAGCACCAGGGGCAGTTGTAGTCTGACCAGATGTCGAGGGTGAGCATGACGGCGGATCCTTTCGTCCGTTAATGGTTATACGTCGGCGAGAAGCTCTTGGTTGCGGAACTGCATGCTGTAGAGGTGGGCGTAGAGGCCGGCCTGCGCCATGAGGGCCTCGTGCGTGCCCAGCTCGACAATTCGGCCTTGATCGAGCACTGCGATCCGATGGGCGATGCGCACCGTGCTGAGGCGGTGTGCGATGATGAGGGTAGTTCGCTGCTGCATGAGCCGCGCGAGCGCCTCTTGAACGAGGTGCTCGCTTTCGTTGTCGAGGCTGCTGGTGGCCTCGTCGAGCAGCAGCAGCGG
>DAOUBS010000063.1:0-24666 GCA_034432435.1 Anaerolineae bacterium | reverse complement strand
CCGACCTGAGCACAGCCGATGCCGTCATCATCTGTGTGCCGACCCCGCTCAACAAGACCAAAGACCCCGACATGTCCTACATCATGCAAGCGATCACCGCACTCTCGGAAGTCGTCGCGCCCGGCATGGCGATCATCCTTGAGAGCACCACTTACCCGGGGACGACTCAAGAGATGATCGTCCCTGCCCTGACAGAGCGCGGACTTACCGTCGGCGAAGATGTGTTCGTGGCCTTCTCACCAGAGCGCATCGACCCAGGCAACAAGGTCTACCAGCTCCACAACACCCCGAAAGTGGTCGGCGGCGTAACACCCCACTGCATGGAGGTCGTGCAGGCGCTCTACAGCACTGCCGTGCAGGTGGTCGTGCCAGTATCGTCACCGATGGCCGCGGAAATGGTCAAACTGCTTGAGAACACCTTCCGCGCGGTGAACATCGCCCTGGTGAACGAGCTGGCGCTGATGTGCGATCGGCTTGGCGTGGACGCATGGGAGGTCATCAACGCTGCCGCCACGAAGCCGTTTGGCTTCATGCCGTTCTACCCAGGGCCGGGCTTGGGCGGCCACTGCATCCCCGTTGATCCGCACTACCTCAGTTGGAAGTTGAAGACACTCAACTACAACGCGCGTTTCATCAACCTCGCCAGCGAGATCAACACGTCGATGCCCGTATACGTGGTCGAAAAGGTTGCGTCTGGCTTGAACGACGACGCGAAATCGGTTCGCAACGCGCGCGTTGTCGTGCTCGGCGTCGCTTATAAGCCCAACATCGACGACGTGCGCGAAAGCCCCGCCCTCGACATCATCAATCTGCTGCGGCATCGCGGGGCAGATGTGGTCTATCATGACCCCTACATCCCGCAGATCACGTTGGAGGACAACCTTGAAATGCACAGCGCCGTCTATTCAACGACTCTGCTGCAAGAAGCGGACTGTGTCGTGATCGTCACGCATCATCAAGCCTACAACTGGCCAGAGGTGGTCGCCAACAGCCGCCTGATCGTGGACACGCGCCACGTCACCCAACCGGCCACAGGCGGCGCACGCATCGTCACGATCTAGGCCGCTTGTGACCCTTGTGCACGCCTGCTATACTCAAAAATATCATCCTGTGGTCATCATCGAACGGAGCAGCACATGCCCGCCCAGTTGCCAATGCACCTTGTTCAGCTCGAGTCTCTGCCAAGCGCGCTCGACTTGCTGCGCTACCTCGCCAAACACCCTGAAGGCGCGGCGTGGCCAGAGGAAATGATGGACGACCTCCAAATTAGCGAGCGGCGCTACTCGAAAGCCATGCGGCGGCTCGTCACCAACAACTACACACAAATGAGGTGGGATAACCGGTTCGAGCTGACGCTCAAGGGGAAAGCCGCTGCTGACGAGTTAGCCGCTTACGACGCCCAAGCGCCCACTAAAAGCGACGCCAAGCAAGGCACGATTCAACGCAACCTTGTGATTGCCCTGCCGCGTCAGTTGGCCGCCGGTGAACCCGTCGAAGTCCTCGTAGGGTTTGAACCGACATCACAAGGCTTTACCCCCCCTGCTGATGTCGTGCTGCGCTTTGAGGGGCTGCATGCCGACCTCAGCACGCGCGATGAACTAATCAAACTCACCCCCACAGCCCAAATCTGCCGCTTGATGCTCGTCCCGTCGTTTTACGACGCCGTGCGCCTCAAGGTACAAGTGTTCCAGCTGTCGGAAGATGGCGAAGACTTGACCGACTGCGGCGGAACTTACATCGATGTAGACGTAGTCGCTGCCCAGCCAAACAACGTCCTGACCGCCTACAGCAGCCCTATTACGTTCAAAGTGTAGGGGTGTCTCGCAATCGGTCGCAGGGTGGACGTCTCACTTGCTTACACTCTCTACACTCTCACAACGTCCAGCCAAAGGGGACGTTGTCGTCGATGCTGTCGAACGGCAGCGCGCTGTCAGTCGTCATTTGCAGCCCTTGTGTGACCTGGGGCGGCACGTCGACCACGCCGCGCAGCTCATCGCGCGTGTTCAGACGTCGCAGGTCACTCGCATAGTAGATGCGCCGCGTAGGGGCGCGCAGCACCAAGCGCGCCACGCCGCGCGCCACCACGTCCAGCGGGAGCGGCGACCACTGCCCCCACCCCAGCCACGACAGCGGCGGCCTCCCCAAGACAGCGCCTACCAAGCGATAGAAAAACGGACGAGGCGTCCCCCGTGCGTACACCAACGGCGCGCGCACGATCACCCCATTTAAGCCGATGCGCGCCAAATAATTCTCGGCCTCACGCTTCGCGCGGATGTACTGTCGGTTGATCCACGGCGCACCCACCACGCTGAACAGCAGGATGTTCGACACGCCATCGCTGATGCACATGTTGGCCACGTTGCGCGCTGAGACCACGTTCAGCCGATGATAGGTGAGGCCGCTGCTCGGCTCAGCGACCATGCTGCCGACCGTGTTGATGACCCATACATGGCCGCGGGCGCGCCCACGTAAACTCGCCGGATCCCACACATCCGCCACGTGCCAGCGCACACGGTCGGCCAGCACGCCCAGCGTTTTCTCGCGGCCCGGGCGCACAAGCAGGGTGACGTCTGCGCCTTCGGCCAGCAGCGCCGATGCAACGTTGACCCCAAGAAACGTCTCGCCGCCTGTCACAAGGATGCGTGGCTTGGGCGGTATCATCAGCGGTATCCTGCCTGAGTGCCCATCCCTTATTAAGGATAGCTGCGGTTCAACAGGCGCGCGTATGGGATCGTCTCGCGCACATGGGGCAGCCCACAGATCCAGGCCACGGTGCGTTCCAAGCCTTGACCAAAGCCCGCATGGGGCACGCTCCCAAAGCGACGCAGCTCCAGATACCACTTGTAGTTCTCAACCGGCAGCTTATGCTCTTGGATGCGTTGCAGCAGCAGCGCCTCGTCGTAGATGCGCTCACTGCCGCCGCAAATCTCCCCGTAGCCTTCTGGTGCCAGCAGGTCAACGCTGCGGCAGCGGTCGGGCCGCCCCTCCACTGGCTGCATGTAGAAGGCTTTTACCGCCGTCGGATAGTGGTAGACGAACAGTGGTCGGTCATATAACTGAGTAAGCGCTGTCTCGTGCGGGCTGCCGAAGTCGTCGCCGCGCACGATCTTGAGCAGTTCCTTCTGCTCGGGGTCAGTCGCCTCGGCGTGAAGCTGCTCCAACTTATCAACTGCCTCATCATAGCTGATGCGCGGGAACGGCCCCACCACCCGCTCTAGCGCGGTCACATCGCGCTCGATAATCGCCAGCTCCTGCCGGTTCTTGGCCAGCACGCGCTCCACAATGTAGCACTGCAAGCGTTCTTCCAGATCCATCAACTCCTCAAGCGAGCAGAACGCTAGCTCTGGCTCCAGCATCCAGAACTCGATCAAGTGACGGCGCGTCTTGCTCTTCTCCGCGCGGAAGGTCGGCCCGAAGCAGTACACGCGCCCGAAGGCAGCCATGTTCGCCTCGTTGTAAAGCTGGCCCGTCTGCGCCATGTAGGCCGGCTCGCCGAAGTAGTCGATCTCGAACAGTGAGGTTGTATCCTCGCCAGCAGCTGGCGTGATGATGGGCGTGTCCATCAACAGGATGTGGTTGTCGTCCATGAAGTCGCGCATCGCCTTAATGATCGTGGCACGGATGCGCAAGATCGCCCATTGGCGATTGCTGCGAATCCACAGGTGACGGTTGTCCATCAAGAACTCTGTGCCGTGCTCTTTGGGGGTGATCGGGTAGTCGACTGCCTGCTGGATGAGCTTTACACTCGTCACGGCAATTTCGAAGCCCGCTGGAAAGCCCTGCGCGCGTTCATCGGCCTTCACCACACCGGTCACCACCACCGACGATTCTTGCGTCAGCGCCTTTGCCAGCTCAAACTGATCTTCAGGCAGATCATCGCGGAAAGCGACACACTGCACCTGCCCTGTGCCATCGCGCAGGCGGATAAAGTGAAGCTTGCCCTTGCCCGTTTTCGCGTATACCCAGCCGCGCAGTTCCACTTCCTGCCCCACATGGCTGGCGATATGTTCAATCATAGTGACGGTCGCCACGTCTGCTCGTCCTTGTGTGATAATCAATGAATTGATTATAACATGCTGCCCAGTGTGCCATGAGAGATAAAACGACTATAATAAGCACAAAATACTTTGTTAACGCATTTATGCTAGAGATTGTTTAAAGCGACAGTAAAAAAACTTCTTTAGGAGGTCGTTATGGACAACAAAAACTACCATGTGCAGTACCTCGACGTTACTAGCCAGTACTGGACGCCCCGTGAGGGCTATGCAGGCGGGGACCACCTGCTCACTGCGCTGCAAAACGGTTGGGAGATCACCGACTGCGTGCAGGAACTGGTGTGGTACACGGGCGCGCGCTGTGTGTCAATCTATCACTTCACGCTTCAGCGCAAAGGTGAGACGATGATCATGCCAGTGGTCAACAACCCGTATGTTGAACGTTTCATTATGCAGTCGCAGCTCAAAGTTCGGCGCAAAATCACTCAAGCGCCTGCTGATGAACAGGCCAGCGCCTGAAGACTCAGGGCAGCGTGTAGCGCGATAGAAAGTCCCACAACAGCCGTGTTGCGTTAATACTGCCGTCATCGCGGCCCCCCATGCGGCTGGCACGGTTGGGCCGTGGCGTCCCCGGCCAAGTGTGCCCAATCTCGGCACCGGTGATTAAGATCACTTCTGCGTCTTGGGCACACTGCTCAAAGCGAACGCCCCGCACGAAAGGCGGTTCTGCACTCGCCGCGTCAACGCACCCGTTGCGAGTTGTCCACTCTAGCAGCCACTCGCTAACGCTCGGCAGCAGCAGCCGCGCCCCTTGGAATGGAACGACGCGATCTGCCAAGCCGTGCAGCGCCATCACTGGCACAGGGCGCTCTAGCTCACAACCGCCGGGAATGTCGGCAAATGCCCCTGCCACCGTCCCAAACGCAGCAATGCGATCTGAGCGCTCACACGCGAGGCGGTTTGCCATACCCCCTCCCATTGAGAAACCGACCACGTACACACGCTGCGCGTCCACACACCATTGTGATGAAACATCTTCAAGCAGCGCATCGAAGAACCGAACATCCCGATCACTGTCCTCACGGCGCAGTAAACTAGCGCCGTTGTACCAGCGGGTTGGCCGCTCTGACCCGCGCGGGTAGACCACGATGAACCCCTGCTCATCGGCCAACGGGTTGAAGTCCGACATGCTCATGATGTTCTCAGGGGATGAGCCAAAGCCATGAAACACGAACAACAGCGGCATTGGCTGCTGGCCGTCGTAAGAGACAGGGATATATGCCAAGTAGGAGCGTTCACGCCCGTCCACCACTAGCGACACTTCCATTACACCCGTTGTCGCAGGACGACTACAGGTCTGTGCCGTGGACTCAGACGCGCCAACCGACGACACAATCAGGAGGCAGACAATCCCAACGAGAAAGCAACGCATCGGCGCTCCAATGTGGTTTAGTCAGTTTGTCAGAACGATACCAGACAAGGCTAAAGCTAGCCTAAATGTCGGTTAAGTGCTGGCTTCAGGCATGCCGCGCCGCAGCTCCGCCTCTGGCACAGCAAAGATCATGCGTCCAGCGTCGCGTTCGATGAGTTTGGTCACACGTACGTCCAACACACGATCCATGTACTGTCGGCCATTCTCTACGACGACCATCGTACCATCGTCGAGGTAACCCACCCCTTGATTGATGTCTTTGCCCTCTTGGATGATGCGAATAGCAAAGCTCTCGCCTGGGATGTACATCGCGCGTAGCGACTTGGCCAACTGGTTGATGTTCAGCACTTGCACATCTTGCAGTTCTGCGATTTGGCCGAGGTTGTAATCGTTGGTGATGATCGCTGCTTGCATCTGCACCGCCAGCGCGACTAACTTGTTATCCACCTCAGTAATGTCCTCAAAGTCGTCCTCAACCATGCGCACGGCCACCGAGTCGATGCGCTGCAAGCGCTTCAACACGTCCAGCCCATGCCGACCGCGATTGCGCCGCAGTTGATCCGACGAATCTGCCACACGGTGCAGTTCGTTCATGACGAAGCGCGGAACGATCAACGTGCCGCCCAAGAAATTCGTCTCCGCTACGCCGACGATGCGCCCATCGATCAGCACGCTCGTGTCCAAGATCAGCTTGCGCCAAGCTTGCGACGCTGCCAAGCGCACGCTGGGGCGGTTCATCCGTTCGCTCATCATGTCCAAAATTTCACGATGCCGAATGCCGAACGTCGTCAGCCCCAAGTAAGCCCCAGCCAGTGACAGCAAACTAGGCAGCACCACCCCGAACGGCTCTGGCAGCAGCGACAGCGGATACGCCAACAGCAGCGTCAGCGCGAGGCCAACCGCCGCTCCCACCAGCGACAGCATCAAGCGCTCTACTGGCAGCTCATTCAGCGTCCGCACCCCCCAGCGCACTGGATGCACAGTGATGTATGGGGTCACGATCAGCCCAAATAACACGCCTGTCAAACCGAACACCACTGCGCTGGTGGTCGCATCAAGGCTCACGATGCTGCTTACATCGCTGCCCAACCGAGCGCCAGCAATCCCGATGACGATCATGCCGATTAAGCGTGACAGAAAGTCAAATGTCATGAACGGATTTCTCCAAGGGGGTCATATCACGCCGAATCCCGAATTTTGTGCTCTGCTTCAGCACGCTGACCAGCTATCCCCAACATGCTGCAAACGCTAGACCGCTCAGAAGCGTGCAAGCATTCTAAACCACTCAGCGGTTAGCTCAAACAGGACTATTGTAACTGAACTGTATGAGAAAACACTGTAAGAATTGCAACGATCTTTCAATGGAGTATGAATCTAACAGAATATGAATCTAACGTGGGCAGCTTTGGGCAAATTCAAATACCCCCTTAATTCATCGTTCATTGACAAGAATAGAAAATGTGTTCTATCATTGGTGGCAATAATCAAGAGATCCTACTGTTGAGGGCCAAGCCACATCTGTAACGCAGCCGACACCGCGGTGAGGTAACGACGAATCTACATCCTTCAGGGGAAGGCCGCATGCAGCGCGGCTTTTTCCTTTTTTTTTAAATAGGTTTGAACCGATACCTGTGAGCATTCTTACTGGTAGTGTACAATCGCGTTGAGCGTTTGCGCTGCTTAAAAGCAATGAGTGCGCAGCGTGTTTGATCGTTGACCATTGAGGATGCGAGCATGAAGCGCGTTCTGTTTCTGATGTCAGACACCGGCGGTGGCCACCGCGCTGCCGCCGAGGCTATCCGTGATGCGCTGACGCTGCGCTATGGGGAAGACCAAGTAAGCTGCACCTTGATCGATGTCTTCCGCGCCAGCCGCTTTCCCATGAACTACATGCCAGAGTTCTACCCGTGGCTGATCAACCACAGCAAGCGCAGCTGGGCGCTGGGGTACAAGCTTTCCAACACGCGCCGCCGCGCCGATTTGCTCTCGCAGTCCATGTATCTGACCAATCGGCGGCGGTTCAAGAAATTGTTCGCCACCCAACCGGTCGATGTCGTCGTCAGCGTCCACTCGGTGATCACACGGCCTACCCTGCGCGCGCTCTACTCGTTCCCCACTCGTCCCCCCTACCTGACCGTCGTCACCGATCTGGTGACAACCCATCACTTCTGGTACGACCGCCGAACAGACCGCTGCTTCGTCCCGACGCAAGCCGCCTACGATCGTGGATTAGAAGCGCGCATGAGACCTGAGCAGATGCGCATCACCGGCCTGCCAGTGGATCCACGCTTCATGCAGCGCCTGACCGATAAAGCCGCCGCGCGTGCTGAGCTGGGTTGGGACGCACACCTGCCCGCAGTGTTGATGGTCGCAGGCGGCGATGGGATGGGGCGCTTGTTCGAGACAGCACGCGCGCTCGATGCCTTGCCACAGCCGTTCCAGATGGCCGTGGTTGCCGGGCGCAACAAGCCGCTCAAAGAGCGACTAGACGCCGCCTCGTGGTCGCACCCCATTCACACCTACCCATTTGTGCGCAACATGCCAACCCTTATGGCCGCCGCCGACATCTTGGTGACGAAGGCCGGCCCAGCCACCATCACTGAAGCCGCCATCGCCGGCCTGCCGATGATCCTGAGCGACGCCATCCCCGGCCAAGAGGACGGCAACGTCACCTATGTGATTGAGTCTCAAGCGGGGGCCTACTGCCCTAAGCCACCGCTGGTGGCGGACACCGTCGCTCAATGGCTGAACGAAGGGCCAGAGGCCCTGCGCCAGCGCAGCGAGAACGCGCGGCGCATCGCCCGCCCGAATGCCGTGTGGGACATCGCCGACGAAGTCTGGGAGTGGGCGCATCACGGGCCAATCGCTACCCCTTCAAAGTCGCTGCTGCGGCGCGGCGCTCAAGTGCTGCGCCGGCGCAGTCGTCTGTAGCACCTATCAGATCTTTTCTACCTTACGTAAGGAGCTTCGCACATGAAAGCAATCATTCTCGCAGCGGGACAAGGAACGCGACTGCGGCCTGTCACGCTGACCATGCCCAAACCACTCGTGCCTGTCGCCAACAAGTGGCTCATCGCCTACGCAATTGACGTGCTCAAAGGCGCTGGCCTCAACGAGATCGGCATCGTCGTCAACAGCCCCGATTCGTCGATTGTGACCGCCCTAGGCCACGGCGAAAAGCTGGGCGTCAAACTGACTTACATCATCCAAACCGAGCAGAAGGGGCTGGCACACGCTATCGGGCTGGCGCAGGACTTCGTCGGCGATGAGCCGTTCAGCGTCTTCCTCGGCGATAACATCTTCCAAGACCACATGCAGCCGCTGCTGACGAACTTCGCCAGCAGCAGCGCCGAGGCGGTCGTGGTGCTGGGTGAAGTGCCCGACCCGTCGCGCTTCGGCATCGCCGTTTTAGAGGACAACCGCATCAAAGGCGTCGTCGAGAAGCCTAAAGACCCGCCCTCGAACTTGGCCATTGCCGGGGTTTATCTCTTCCGCAGCTCGATCTTCGACGCCATCCGCGCGGTCAAACCGAGCTGGCGCAACGAGCTTGAGATCACCGACGCCATCCAAGTGCTAATCGACAGCGGCAAATCTGTCGAGCCATACCTGCTGAACGGTTGGTGGATCGACGCGGGCAAGCCCGACCCGATCATCCTGGCCAATCAGCTTGTGCTAGAAGCTCTGCCCTACACCCCACCACCTGACAACGGGGATCGCATCATTGGTGATTGTGACGTGTCGCATCGCGTTGTGCTGGGGCAAGACAGCAAGATCATCGACAGCGTTGTGCGCGGCCCGGTCATCATCGGTGATAACACGGTCATTCAAGGCAGCTACATCGGGCCATACACCTCCGTCGGCAACAACTGCCGCATCACCGGCAGCGAGATCGAAGCGAGCATCGTCATGGACAACTGCGTCATCACCAACATCAGCGGGCGCATCGACCGCAGCCTGCTTGCCCACAACGCGCAGCTCATTTCCACTACGCGGATGCCCAAGACCAACCGCTTTGTCCTCGCTGAAAATACCTATGTAGAAATGTAACTCAGCTCAAGCCCTTACGTCTCGTGAGGGACTTTTTGTAACTTTTACGGGGAGGTCAACATGTCCGAACGGATTGAACAGCTTAAATCAACCTTGCGCCACGCACGCGCGATGCTGCTAGAAGCCATCGAAAAAATTGGCGACCGCGGTGAGGAACAACTTTACAGCGACGGCGCTGCATGGACGCTGCGGCAGTTGGCCATTCACCTGCTGATCTCTGAGCGCGGTATCATCCAAGTGATTCAACGGGCATACGCTGGTGAAGACCCCATTGCCCCAGACTACGACGTAGATCGTTACAATAAGCGCTCGGTTGAGAAGCACGCTGACATGACGATTGCCGAAGCCGTCGCTGGCCTGCATGAGGCGCGTCAAGCTTATCTGGCATGGCTCGACACCGTCGAAGAGGCCAAGCTGGACGTCGTCAAACGCCACCCCCTGCAAGATAAGATCCCCCTGTGGCAGTTCATCGAGCGTCAAGCGCTCCACGAGCGCATGCACGCGCAGGATATTGAGCGCTACCTACAAGCCTAGCGCTCGCGCAGATTTTGGCACATTGCGCGTTTCATGATAGATTAACCTCAATCATACAATTTGAGCGAGAGGCAAGCCGGCTCGCTCACTTTAGCGTGAGATGTTATCCATTTGACGAAAAATCGGCATGGCCATCTACGACGCAAACGCGCTGATTGTACAAACCCCTGACTTGTGCGACGGTCTGCCGCACATCGACGGCACGACCGTCACCGTCGATAAGATCTATGAGGCGTACTTCATCCTCGGCTTGAGCGCAGAGCAGATCATGGTGCGGTTCCAGATTCAGCCTGTTCAAGCGTTTGCCGCGCTGGCGTTTGTGCACCAATTTGAGCTTGAGGTGAAAGGGCTGTACGAGCGGCTGCGCCGTCGCTGTCGTTAGTGCAGCGCGGCGATTAGCTCGGCGGGCGTAGGCGTGTAGTTGCCCACATGTTGAATCACAATGCCGCTAGCGATGTTGGCGAGCGCCACAGCTTGCGACCATTCTGCGCCAGCGAGACGGGCCAGCGTGGCCACCGCAATAAACGTGTCACCGGCCCCCACTGTGTCGAACACATCGCGGATGCGCGGAGCCGCGACCCGCTCATAGCGCCCTGCAGTGTAGAGCGATGCGCCTTCTGCCCCGCGCGTAACGACGATCGCGCCCAAGCGGTGTGCCGCGGCCAGCTGCGCCAGTGCCTCGGCATAGGCCGTCTCATCCCGCGGTGCATAGCCGACTACCCCCGCCAGTTCATCCGCGTTGCACTTGACGAGGTCGAAGCCCGCATAGTGGCTGAGGTTGCCTTGCGTGTCGGCAGTCAGCAGATGGTTGGGCTGCGCCGCTCGCAGCGCCTGCACCCATTCTGCCGCCAGCACGCCGCCGCGGTAATCGGAAAAGAGCAGCGCCCCCACCTGCGGCGCCAGGGCTTGAACGTGCTGGGTGAGCACCGCGCGCGCCGCCGTCGAGAGCTGTGGGGGCGGCAGGTGGTCGATCCGCGCCACCTGCTGCGGAAAGCGCAGCCCCATCTGCGCGAGGATGCGGGTTTTAACCGGCGTCGGGCGCTCGGTCTGCACGAGGCCGCGCACGTCCACGCCCATCTGCCGCAGCGCTGCTTGAAGCTGCTGGCCGGCGCTGTCGTCGCCGATGACGCTCACTTGAATCGCCAACGCGCCCAGCGCAGCGATGTTGGCAGCGGGGTTGGCAGCGCCGCCGGCAATCGTGCGCCGTTCAGTCAACTCCAACACAGGGATCGGCGCTTCACGGCTCATGCGCGTAGCCGTGCCAATGAGATATTCATCAAGGATGACGTCGCCGATCACCAACACGCTGAGCGCCTCAAAACGCCGCACCAACTCAGAAAGTGTCATCGTGTCCCTCGCAGCGCCACACGTAAAATGAATTGAGGGGCGCGCCACAGCGCCCGCAGGCGGAACGGCTCGCGCAGCATTAGGTACAGCCAGCCGAGGCGCAGCTCTTCCAGCGTCTCAGGAATGGGCGTGGCGCGCCCCGCCAAGTCACGCATCAGCGGCGTGCCGATCGCCATCGCAACCCGCACTTGCAGGCGGCTGCTGTTGCGCGCCAGCCACAAATCCGCCACCTGCTGCGGCCACCCACAGATGAGTACATCCGCCTCTGTCGCGTTGATCCGATCGACCACGCTGGCCTCGTGTTCGGCGCGGCTGCTGGCGTCCAGCGCACCGGCAATGATCGTCTCTGGCAGTTCTTCCGCCAGCAAGGCCGCCGCCGCTGCTGCGTGATCCCCTAGCAGGAACACCCGCCGCTGCTGCTTGGCAGCCTCGCGCAGGGCATAGGCCAGTAGCGCGGTGTTGTCGAGCGTCTCAGGCAAGTGCTGACGCGTCCACCCTGCCGCCCAGCTCAACCCAACGCCGCCCGGAACGACCAGCGCCGCCCGCTCAAACACCGCCCGCAGAATCGGGTGACGCGCCGCTCGCAAGCTGTAGTCGTAGTCCGAGAGGATGATCTGATGATAGCTGCTGCGGCGCAGCATCTCGCTCACGGCGCTGCTGAACGTGGCCGCGCTCACCCAGTGATGGGGCAAGCCCAGCAGTTCCACGATGGGCGCGTCTACGCGGCGATAGATCGGCGGCGGCGAGACCCGCGCAGAACGCTGACTGAGCAGCGCGCTGGCCGCCTCAATCACCTGATCGGGCGTCACCATCTGCATGCACGTCCGCGCGGGGCAGCCCTCACGCGCGCCGATCCGATGCGCCACGTAGCTGCACGGGCTGCACAACGGGGCGCTGCGCAGCACAACGTTGTGCGGATGACCTAGCCACGGCCCCCACGCTTGCGCGTTGCTGCTGCCGAAGATGGCAATCAAGGGCGTGCCCACAGCGCAGGCGAGGTGCGTCACGCCGCTGTCTGCGCCAATGTAAAGATCAGCAGATCGAATCACGTCCGCCAACTGAGTGAGCGACGTGCGGTTGACGAGCATCACCGCCTTGTGCTGCATCTGCTGTTGGACGTCCGCCGCGCCATCGCTGGCCGTGCCGACGAGCACCACTTGCGCACCGTGCTCAGCGATAAGCGCATCCGCCACGCGGGCGAAGTGCGACGCCGGCCAGCGGCGGGCGAGACTGTAGCCGCCGCTGCCGGTGTGAATGACGACGCGCTGCTTGGATGTCGCTGCCAGCGGCAGCACGCCCCCATCCAACGCGACCTGTGCCCGCCGCGGTGCAGCATCAGCCCCAAGCTGCGCCACCAGCGCCAACCAGTAGCGCGCCTGATGCACCGCGCCGAACCCATCGTCGCGCACCCGATCTGTCAGAAACCAGCCCTTGCCGTTGTCTAGGCCGATCACGCGGTGCGCCCGCGCTGCCCACGCGATGAGCGCGTATTTGAGCGTCCCAGCCCACAACGTCAGATGGTGGAAGAACACGACCGCGTCAAACTTCCGCCGGCGCAGCGCCCAGATCTGCTGCAGCGCCGCCGGGTGCAGCGCCCCGATGGAGCGCGCCAACCGTCGATCCACCGTGATGACCTCGTCCAGCAGCCCGCGCTCGATCAGCGGGGCGCTGTGCGCCGTCGTGAGCAGCGTCAGATGAGCAGCGGGCAGCGCCTCGCGCAGCGCATGCAGCGCGGGCGTCGTCAGGATCAAATCGCCGATGTCGGCAAGCTGCACCAGCAAGATACGCTGAGGATTGTCCAGTGGGGTGGTCATACGCTAATTTTATAGGGTTCATCTCGTTCGCGTAGGTGCAGTTATGCAGCATCTTGAGCAGTTGTGGAAAGTCGTCACCCTAGCCGGTCAAGTGCGCGATTTAGCACAGGAGACGCGGCGCTACCAGTTTCAAGTCGAACCTGATGTGACCTTCTACGCACACGTGGAGCATTCGATGGTGCAGATCAGCTATCACGACGCCCCAGAGATCACCATCGACGCCCACTATCAGGCGCAGTTTGGCTGGCGGGCGCAGATCGAACAAGACCAACATGGGGTGTATCTCGTCGCGCGCCGCCGCCTAGTCGTGGGCAGCGTCAGCACAGCGCGCTTTCAAGTGGTGCTGCCGCGCACAGTTTACACCGTCCTAAGATTAGAGGACGCCGCTTACAGCGTCAGCGGACTCACGCAAGAGGTGCATCTTCCCCCTCTCACAAATTATAAGTAAAAACTTATGCATATCATAAGAAAAGTCTGCTATAATGTGCTTCAATTGCACATGATGACTGTCTAAACACTCACAGGAGCTGTTCGCTTATGACTGATATTGCTGCTCGCGGTTACGCCAAGCCGGACGTGCTGGTCTCTACGGAGTGGGTGGCTGCTCACCTGAACGATCCCAACGTCCGCATCATCGAATCAAACGAAGACCCGCTGCTGTATCCATCCGGTCACATTCCGGGCGCGGTTGAAGTAGACTGGACAACCGACCTAAACGATCAAGTCGTGCGCGACTATCTAGGGAGTGACGAGTTCGCCGCGCTGGCCTCGCGCATCGGCATCACCCCAGAAACGACCGTCGTCTTTTACGGTGACAAGAACAACTGGTGGGCGACCTATGCGTTTTGGGTGTTCCAGTTGTTCGGGCACACCAACGCCCGTGTGATGGACGGTGGGCGCAAAAAGTGGGTGGACGAAGGCCGCGAGCTGACCCGCGTTGTCCCCACCTACCCCGCCACCACCTACCCCACCCCAGAACGCAACGACGCCGAGATCCGCGCTTTCCGCGATTATGTGCTGAAGCACGTTGAATCCGGCGGGCAGTTGATCGACGTGCGCAGCCCAGCCGAGTACACCGGCGAGAAGCTGCACATGGAAGGCTACCCGCAGGAGGGCGCGCTGCGCGGCGGCCACATACCGGGCGCGCAGAGCGTGCCGTGGGCGCGTGCCGCCAACGACGACGGCACGTTCAAAGACGCTGAAGCGCTCAAAGCCATTTACCTGCAAGAAAAAGGCCTCGACCCTCACAAAGAGACCATCACTTACTGCCGCATCGGTGAGCGCAGCAGCCACACATGGTTCGTGCTGTCCTACCTGCTAGGCTTCGACAAAGTGCGCAACTACGACGGCTCATGGACGGAGTGGGGCAACAGCGTTGGCGTGCCGATCGTCAAAGGCCCCAACCCGCGCTAGTGCCACACACGCCATCAGCGGAAGTGTTCGTTCAAGGGCGGCCAATGAGTCGCCCTTGTGGTTTACGATTGACTCACCCTCAGGTATGATTTTCACGTAACACAACAAAGAAGGACCGCATGGCCAACTATCCTGCCAAACTAGCTGAGGCGCTAGAAGATTTTTCCTACATCACCACCCGTTCTGAGCGTCAAGAGTACCTCATCCAGCTAGCGGATGAGTTCAAGGATGTCAAAGTCCCGCCAAGCGTCGCCACCCAGCCCTACGACGAGTCCCACCGCGTGCCTGAATGCGAGAGTGACGCCTTCGTGTGGGCCATTGACCAGCCAGACGGCACGCTCAAGTTCTACTTCGACGTGCTTAACCCGCAGGGCTTGAGCGCGATGGCGATTTCCGTCATCTTGGGGCGCAGTTTCGACGGCGTGCCCCTTGAAGAGATCGCAGCCGTGCAGCCAGACATCGTGTTCGACTTCTTCGGCAAGGACATCAGCATGGGCAAGGGTCAGGGGTTGATGGGCATTGTCAACATGGCGGTTTACGAGGCCAAGCGGAGGCTCAAGTAGCCCATGCGTCGTGTGGCCTTCGCCAGTTTTCTAGATGAGCAGCAGCTTGAACAGAACTTCCTTTATGAGGATGAGCGGCTGCTGCGCGCGCCGCTGCTCGCCCGCAGCATTGAGGTTCAAACCATCCCGTGGGAGCGTGAAGGCGTCAAGTGGGCGTCGTTTGACGCGGTGATCGTCCGCTCCACGTGGAACTATCACCTGCGCTGGCCGGAGTTCTCTGCTTGGCTAGCAGAGCTGGAGGCGAAACAGGTGCACGTGCTGAACCCGATCCCGATGCTGCGCTGGAACATCAACAAGACCTATATCGAGAAGCTGGCAGCGCTGGGCGTTCGCACGCTGCCGATGGTGTTAGTCGCCTGCGGCACGCAGGCCAACCTCGCCAAGATCATGCAGCGGCAGGGGTGGACTCAGGCGGTGGTGAAGCCCACCATCAGCGCGGGCGGCGACAACACATGGCGCGTCACCCGTGAGGAAGCCCCCACCCAACAAGAACGCTTTGCGGAGCAGCTCAAGCGTCATACCTTGATGGTGCAGCAGTTCGCCGAACGCATCAGCGCCGGTGAATGGTCGTTCCACTTCTTCAACGGCATCTACAGCCACACCGTGCTGAAAGTGCCCGCCGCAGGTGAGATGTTCGTCCACGCGCATCGCGGCGGCACAACGCACCCCGTTCAACCTACTTCACAGCAGGTTGCCGAGGCGTCCCACGTCGTTCACGCCGTTCAGCAGATGCTCGGCCTGCTGCCGCTTTACGCGCGCGTCGACATGGTGGAATATGAAGGCACGCTCACACTGATGGAGTTGGAACTCGTCGAACCATACCTGAACATGCTCGACGCCGATCCCTACGCGCCGGATCGCTTCGCCGACGCCATCGCGCTGAGGGTTGGCCGATGATCTATCACATCCTCACCGTGGCCGATTGGCAAGCCGCGTACTCTGCTGGGCGCTACGCGCCACCCAGCCTCACGCGTGAGGGGTTCATCCACTTCTCACAGGCGCATCAGGTGCTGGCCGTTGCAGAGGCCTTCTACCGCGACGCAGGCGACCTTGTGCTGCTGGGCGTCGATCCTGCGCGCTTGAACGCCCCGCTGAAGTATGAGCCGCCTGCGCACCCCCAGCCTCCCCAAACAGACGTGCCGGCGGTGGATCTCTTCCCGCACTTGTACGGCGCGCTAAACCTAGACGCCATTGTCATGGTCTGGCCGCTGCTGCGCGGTGATGACGGGTTCCAGCTTCCGCTTGGCCTCGCCTAACGGCCAGAGCAGCGCCAGCGCCAGCCCCACACACACGCCGGCTGCTGCCCACGACGGCACGCGTTCCAGCATCGCTAGCATCATCAGCGCCGGATAATCGGGCGCGATGTGACTGTGCCATGCCGTCTTGACGAACATCAGCAGCGTCGTTGTGAGCGCCCCCAGCGCGCCGATCAAGCCGCCGGTCAGGCTCAGCGTCAGGGGGGTGGGTGGAAAATCTGGCTGCGCAGACGCCCACAGCGCCACCCCACACAGCGCGATCAGGACACCCAGCGCGGCCACAGGCAGCGTACTCGTATCCTCAACGCCCAGCCATGCAAAGGCCATCAACCCCGTGCCGATCGTCAGCCAACGCAGCCTTAGCCGCATCGCCTAGCTCACTTTAGCAGCGGCCACTTGTTGCGGCTGCGTTGGCTGCTTAGCAGGCTCAGGCATCGGCTCTGGCTCTGGGAAAGGATCGCGCCCTGCCAGCTTGTTCAGCGCGTAGACGACCAAGATGCGAATCGTTCCCATGGTCGGGGCGACGAGGAAGGCCCCCAGCACTCCCCCCACCGCTGCCCCAATGAACACGCCCACGATGATGAACGGCAGCGGCAGTTCCAGCGCGTCCCCCAAAATCTTGGGCGCGATGATGTTCCAGATGATCTGATTGATGATGAGGCTCACCAACACCACCAACACTGCCACCCCCAGATTGCTGATGTCCGTCAGCACCGTAGAGCCTTGCAGCAAAGGCACAACCCCCAACGGGATGAGCGCGATAATGCCCCCGATGGTGGGGATGAGCGAGATCAAGCCAGTGATCACCGCGAGAATTTCCGCGTTGGTGATGCCCATCACAACTAGCTGAACGTAGGTGATCACCCCGACGATGATACCAATGCTCACCTGACCACGAAAAAAGCCGTTCCACACGTAGACTATTCGCTGAATGAGCAGCCGCACCTCACGTTGATACGCCCGCGGGATCCACTTTTCTAGCGTCGCGCGGTTGTTCGGCAGGTCGATCAAGATAAGCGCTGAGATGAAGATCGCCAGCAGCAGCGTGCTCAAGAAGCCTACCACGCCGCCGATGGCGCTCGTCAAAGTTCCTGTCAAGCTGCCCGCGATGTTGAGCGCCCCATCCAGCACTTGGCGTAGGTCAATCGGGACAATCTCAGCCGGTGACGTGCCGAGGATGGCATCGTCTGTGCCCTGTGTCAGGCGTGCGCCCAGCACAAAGTTCCGCACGGGCACGATGATCGGGTTGAGGTCCACCGGCGTGCCCAACACCTCAATCACCCCATCGTTATACTGGTAATTGAGCATCTCGCGCTGAAGGCTGAAGTAGGCGCGTTCGGCGCTGCTGCCGAGGCTGTTCACCGCCCGCACCAACGCCGGGGACGCCAACAGCACCAGCAGCACTGTGAAGATGATCAACAACATGTAGAGCAAGCCAATCGCCGCCGCCCACGGGATGGGCGTCCAGCGCGTGATGAAGCGCGCTGGCCCATACATTAAGAAGGCGACGACGAACGCAATCGTCAGCAGTTGGAACACTGGAGCCAGCAGCGTGAGGGCGTACACCCCCGCCACCAGCAGCACCAACGTCACCAGTGTTTTAGTGTAACGATCCCACTGGGGCTGGTACTGAGGGCCGTTGGAGTTGTCAACGTTCGATGTCATGATGTTCAGTGGGTTAGGTGGCTTACAACAATCATATACCAAAACCCCCCAGAACTGCGGGCGTTATGGCATTGTCACCAATTCACTCTCGCTCTAAAGTTAAGGCAGTGTTCATTTTGATGAATAGTGATAAACGCTCATGGCCAGCCTCCCCCCCATAGAACGCTACACCCCTTTGCCCGATGTCACGCTGTACCGCCTTCCGATGCAGGTCTTCCCCAGCGGCTTTGTCGGTTATGCCTATGTGCTGCTCGGCTTGGACGTGCCTACTTTGATCGACACAGGCAGTGGGTTCGGTAGAAGCACACAGGACTTGCTTGATGGGATGCGCGCGCTCAACGATGAATACGGTGAGTTGTTCCAGCCAACCGACATTAAGCGGATTCTCATCACACATGGCCATGTTGATCATATGGGCGGGCTGGCGGATATGCTCAAGGTGACCGGCGGCGCACTCGTCGGCATTCATCCGCTGGATCGGCGCGTGCTCACCAACTATGAAGAGCGCGTCGTCGTCGCCACCAAGAACTTGCACATCTACTTAGAGCGGGCGGGCCTCTCATCAGAGCGACTGGCGCAGATGATCGACATGTACAGCTTCAGCAAGCAGCACGTGCGCAGCGTTAGCGTCGATTTCACGCTCGAGGAAGGCCAGCCGCTGATGGGCCTGCATTTCTACCACGTGCCCGGCCACTGCTCAGGCCAAGTGGCGATTCGCATCGGCGACACCCTCTTAAGCGCCGATCACATCCTCGCGCGCACGTCGCCACACCTCGCCGCCGAGTCGATCACGCATCACACCGGCGTCAGTCACTACCGCGAATCCCTGAAAAAGATCGCGTGCTTGCCGGGCATTACCCTCACGTTGGGCGGCCACGAAGAGCCGATCGACGACGTCTATGAGCGCATCGTGCACCTTCAGCAGCGCCTCGACTTCAAAGCCGAGCGCATCCTTGACATCATCCGCAGCGCAGGCCGCCCCATGACCATCAGCGACATCTCCAAGCAGCTCTATCAGGACAAGCACGGCTTCGATGTGCTGCTGGCGCTGCAAGAGGCGGGCGCGCACGTCGAATACCTCTACGAATGCGGGTATCTAGCGATTGCCAACCTCGACGAGGTGCAAGCGAAGCCCAACCCCGCTCTGCTCTACAGCATCTTGTGAGGGGGCATGGGGCGCGCTGTCATCATCGCTCTATGTGCTGTCACAATCACGGGGGTGCTTCACGCGCAATCCGTCGGCTTCATGTGGGAGGTCTACCTGCTGCGCAACGTCGCCAACGGGCTTGACCGTCTCACGTTTATCGACGTCCTGAGCGGCGACGTGCGCACCACAGAAGTCTCAGGCGTGCGCTACACGATCACCGGTGACCGCGTGACCTACTTCGACTATGTGTCGCAGCGGGTGATGCAGGTAGGGGTGGACGGCGTGCCGCGCCCACACCCGTGGATGCAGATGGACACAGGCGCGCGGCGCATCGATTGGGTCGTCAGCACAGATGGCCGCTACCTCGCATGGACGGAAACCTTCGGCAGGCCCGACGCCCTTACGACCATCACGCGCGTCGCCACATTAGAGGGGTTAGACCAACGGGTCGTGCTTAGCGACGGCCCGCGCGAGGGCATTCGCGCGATGCCGCTCAGATTCAACCCTGATGACACCCTGCTCATCATGGACGCTCAGCCTGACGGCATCGGCGCGCTAGCCCCGTATACGCAGTACGCCGGCCTCTTCAGTGTCGATTTGGCCACTGGCGCAATTACCCCGCTGCCAGGTGAACCGGCCTGCTTTTGCGCGGCAGGCTTCAGCGGTGATGTGTTCGTGCGCCTCACGCTCACCGACGACCTGCGCGGCTTCGACGTCGTCGTGCGCAACCTCGCCGCTCGCACCGAGACGCGCATTCCCGCGCAGACCCCACTCGACAACGTCACCCAAGCAGGCAACGTGTTGATCTCGCCCGATGGCACACTCGGCGTCTACGCGCTCTCAAGCATCAGCAGCTTTGGCACGCCCAACCAGACCGTGCGCACGGTCTTCATGCTGGTTGACCTGCGGGCGATGACCCAACGCCGCTTGACGGAACCGATCACCACATTCGTTGAGGCCATCCGCTGGACGGACCAAAACAACGCCATCCTCTTCACCAGCCCGCAGCTCAGCGGCACATGGAAGATTCGCGTTGGCGATGGGCGCTTGCAGCAGGTCGCCGCGCAGACGTTCATCGGAACCTTGCTGCGCCCCGCCTGATGACCCCTCTGACACAACTCTGATACAGCGCTGACGTTTTTCCTACATTTGCGCCGTATTTTCATAGTGACAAAACCAACTAATCCCGATGAATCAATAAGGAGGTGTTGTATGTCACTGATGCGTCGTGATGACCCGTTCTACAGCATGAATCGCATGATGAGCCGCATGCTCGACCAGATGCGGACGATGATAGACGAGATGGCCCTGCCATTGGACGGCGAATTGACTGTGAACACCACCAACCCGCTCGCCATCGACTTGACCACCGACGATCACAACGTCATCGTGCGGACAGCCGTTCCGGGCTTCAAAGAGGACGAGATCCACATCGACGTGCGCGGCAACGTGCTGACGATCAGCGCCGAGTCAAAGGTTGAGCGCGAAGACAATCAATCCAACTGGCATATCCGCGAGCTGCGTTACGGCAAGTTCGCGCGCAGCGTCCAGCTTCCTGAAGAAGTCGTCGTGGACAAGGCCGACGCGACGCTTGAAAACGGCATCTTGACCGTCAAACTGCCCAAGAACCAGCCAAGCCCCGTGCAGCGCATCATGGTGAAGGCGCGCAACCTGCTCAAGGGCGGCGAGAATAAGAGCTAAATCGCAGCACCACACAGCACCACACAAGGAGACACAGCAGCCCCGCGACCGTGCGGGGCTGTTGGCGTTTATTGACAGAATTCAGTGTTGCAGAAGGTGGCGCGAGTGCTCTGCTCAGAGCTGGGCAGCGCGCGGAACTCCAGCGTTGAGAGGGTCGTGTCGTTGTAGTCCACAAACAGCAGGAACCCTTCCCCTTCCACGAGCAGCATGTTCGAGAAACGCGAGGGGCTGCGCCCAATCGGTCGAACGCTGGTTCCTTCTGGGATGACCCCAGCGCGCTGGGTAGCAGCGCGGTTGTAGAAAGCAACCGCAAAGCGCGTGTCGATCCGCGCTGTGCCGCGGGCAGGCGCAGCCGCTGCCGAGGGCGGCGGCGCGAAAATCGCAGTGTTCAGCGGTAAGCTGAGCAGATTCAGCTCGGCGAATACCGAGGCCGCGCTAGCCACCTGCTGGCAGTAGTCCACGGCGGCCGGGTCAACGTCCAGCGTGAAGAGGCCACTGCGCTCTAAGAGCACCGCCAGCGCTTGCGTAGAGCGATCACAGCGCAGCAGTGGGTCAGCCCCCACCCAACCCTGCGGGCGCGTCCGGCTTTCGAGCAGCGTATCCGCCAGCAGTTCAAGGTCATAGCGAATGTCGCGGGCAATGGCGTACTGCGTGCTGGGCACAGCGCCGATCCACCCCGCTGGGCGACGTTCAATGCCGAGGGTGTTGCCCGCTAGCGTCTCAAGGTCGAGCCGAATGAACAGCGGAAGCTGCGGGTTGGTGGTGTCGAGCAGGCCGCTCCACCCATCGGGGCGGCGCACGCCGAGGACATTGCTCGCCAGCGTTTCCAAGTCTGCGCGCGCGTTGATGAGCAGCGTTTGCGTGTCAGGGTCAAATAAGGTGGGCGCTGCCGTAGGTGAAATGAGCAGCGGCGCAGGGGTGGGGGTAACGTCTAGCACCGAAGGCAGCGACAACGTCGGCAGCGGCGCGAACGGGGTGGGCGTGGCTTGAAAGCCTGCCGCAGTCAGCCATGCGTTGATCGCGCTGGCGCGCAGCGTCTCATTGACTGGGTAAAGCCCCAGCGGGTTCACCTCGGCAGGGGCGTTGGTCAGGTAGTAGTTGAGAAAGTCAGCCACAGTCGGGCGCGCGCGGAAGGTGTTCTCGGCAGTGTAGAGGAAGAGCGGGCGCGTCAGCGGGTATTGACCGTTGGTGACGGCCTGCGTGTTCGGTGCGATGTTGTCGATCAAGACCGGACGCGCCAGCGAACTGTTGCGGTTAGCGATAGAGGCCGGCAGAATGCCAATGCCGGCTGTGTCTTGTGCGATCAACTGAAGCAGTTGGTTCAAATCCGGCGTGCTGGTGGTGTTCGTGCCAGTCAGGACGGGCGCTGCATCACCGCCAAACAGCGCGTTGACGAAGAATTCAAACTCGCTGGTGGTCTGCGCAGGCAGGTAGCGGTTGATGGGCGTCGGCGGGAACGCGGCGTCCACTTCCACCCAGTTGAACGCGCTGGAAAAGGCCTGCCGAAGTTGCTGCGTAGACAGATTCTGCAAGAAAGCATTTTGTGGGCTGACGACGATGATCAGCGCGTCCGTCCCCACTTGGAAGCCGAGCGGCGTCACGCCATTCGCGATACAAGCGTTCTGCTCTGCCACCGTGATCAAGCGCGCAGCCAGCACCACATCTACGTTACCCGCGCACAAGCTCACGAACGCCTCGGCCACAGGTGAGGCGCTCGCGTTGATCGTCCCAGCGAAGCCCTCTAGCTGATAAAGCGCGGCGATGTTCTGGGTGAGCGGCAGCAGGGCTTGATCCCCTGTGACGATGAGCGAACCAGCGTTGGCCGCTGGCGATGCGGGCGGGAGCTGCGCCAGCGCGGTCAACACCGACACCAGCAGCACAGCCGCAGAGAAGAGCAGTCGGCGCACGGGGCTTCCTCCTTACAGTGAGTCCATTCAATGCGATTATACCCCCGACTGGCAGGGTCCGCTTGTGCATGGCAGCACACCGAACTGGCTTAACCACCCAAAAAGGGCGATGATGGCTGCATCGCCCTTGATCTGTCTGCGGGTCGGCTAGCGCGCGTATTCGACGGCGCGCGTCTCACGGATCACGTGAACTTTGATCTGGCCGGGGTACTGCATCGTCTCCTCGATCTGCTTGGCGATGTCCCGTGCCAGCGTCATCGCGCCCAAATCGTCCACCTCTTCAGCGCGCACGATCACGCGCACTTCGCGGCCAGCTTGCAGGGCGTAGCTCTGTTCCACACCTTTATAGCCCATCGCAATCTCTTCAAGGTTCTTCACACGCTTGATGTACGACTCGATGCTCTCACGCCGTGCGCCTGGGCGTGCCCCGCTGATGGCGTCCGCGGCTTCGACGATGTAAGCCTCAACGCAGGTCTTTTCCACCTCGTGATGATGCGCCGCCACACAGTTCACGACGCGCTCATCCACTTTGTAGCGCCGCAAGAAGTCTGCGCCGATGAGGGCATGCGTGCCCTCCACCTCATGATCGATCGCCTTGCCGAGGTCGTGCAGCAGCCCGCCCATCTTGGCGACCATCACATCTGCGCCCAGCTCAGCAGCGATCATGCCGGCGAGGTGCGCCGTCTCGATGCTGTGGGCGTGCATATTCTGCCCATAGCTCGTGCGGAACTTCAACTGCCCCAGCAGGCGCAGCACCTCTGGGTGCAGCCCGTGAATGCCCGTCACGAAAGCGGCACGTTCTCCCTCCTCGCGGATAGTGCGATCCACCTCAGCGCGGGTGTCCTCGAGCAGTTTTTCGATGCGCGCCGGGTGAATGCGCCCGTCTACCACCAACTTCAGCATGGCTTGGCGCGCCACTTCGCGGCGAACGGGGTCAAAGCTGCTGATGGTGATCGTCTCTGGGGTGTCATCAACGATGACGTCCACCCCCGCGGCTACCTCAAAGGCGCGGATGTTACGCCCATTGCGCCCGATGATGCGGCCTTTCATCTCGTCGCTCGGCAGCGTCAGCACGCTCAGCGAGGTTTCGCTGACGTGCTCGCTGGCAAGGCGCTGGATGGCTAATGAGATGATATCACGGGCGCGGCGATCGGCTTCCTCGCGGGCTTCGGCCTCCACTTGGCGGATGATGCGCGCCATGTCGTTGCGCGCTTCCTGTTCAGCGGCTTGCAGCAGTTGTGCGCGCGCTTCTTCAATCGTCATGAGCGAGATCTTTTGCAGCTCGGCGATTTTTTCCTGCTCTTTTTGGAGCAGTTCGTTCTCTTTCCTGTCGAGCCGGCTTTGGCGCTTGTTGAGGTTTTGCTCGGTCTGATCGATTCGCGCGATGCGCTTTTCCAGCTCTTCATAGCGCTTGTCGAGCTGTTCACGGCGGCGCTGAACAGCTTCTTCCTCGCGCTCTACCTCTTTGCGCCGCCGAGCGATGGCCGCCTCGGCCTCTGCGATGCGCTCGCGCGCCTTCGCCTCGGATTCCTCCATCAGGTTCATAGCGTCTTTGGTCGCCTTCTCCATGATGGTTTTGGCCTGCTCTTCCGCTTTGACAAGCTCGCTGAGCGCTTCAATCTGTTGACGCCGCAGCAGAGATGAACGTCCAAAGTAAGCTCCAGCCACCCCACCTACCAGCAGGGCAGCAATACCCACACCCAATGCGAACAATAGATCCATAGTGTTCGGCGTGTTCGATGACGAGTTCCGCCGTGTCTCCTTTCAGGTAATCTAGACGAGATCACACGGCTTTTTAGGCGTCTGCAAAGAACTCAGGATGTTCTTCATCAAGCTGCTCCAGCA